>NZ_JAUSVF010000002.1:0-348997 GCF_030814475.1 Pararhizobium capsulatum DSM 1112
CAACGCGGCAGGAACCGGGCGCCCTTGAATATCATGTTCACCGCGACAGGGCCGATCCCGGTCTCTTTGTTTTCTACGAAGCCTGGCAAAGCCTCGCCCACCTGAAAACCCATCTTGCACAACCCTACATCGTCGATTTCCTGACGCGTCGAGCAGAATATCTCGACGGCGAAATGGAGGTGAAATGGCTGAAGATGAAAAGCACCTATCCCGTCACACGGGGCGCTTGATCCGGAATTTCCAACAGGCTCTTGAGCTGCAAACGCATGGGACGCTCGACGGACGTTTCCCGTAGGAGTCCAGCATCGGCGAAGAAGTCTTCTGTCGAAAGCTGTATGGGCTGGCGACCACCGAGTGCGAGCACGGATTGAGCGTTGCGCTCCGCAAAGTTCATGTCGTGGCAAATCAGGACGATGGATTTGCCTTCGTCCCGCTCCTTCGAGATGATCCCTTCAAGGCGCTCGGTCCAGATCCGGTCCAGCCCGCGCTGCGGTTCATCCAGCAGAAGCACCGCCGGGCGCATCGCGAGAATGGACGCCAGCGCGGTAAATCGGCGCTCGGCTGCGGAGAGGTCAAGCGGGTGATGCGATGCGCGGTGCGTCAGAAATGTCTGCGCCAAAGCCTCGTCGACGCGGTTTGTAATCTCCGCGGCCGAGAGTTGTAACTGCTTTGGACCGAAGGCCACTTCGTCCGACAGCCGCGCTGCAAATAATTGCTGCTCCGGCGCCTGGAAAAGTGTCCCGACTTCTGCCGCGATTTCGTGAACCTTGAGGCGATCTATCGCCTTTCCCCGCAGAAGAACATGCCCGCTCTGCGGCCTCAGCAAACCATTGAGAAGCCGAAGCAGCGTACTCTTGCCGGCACCGTTGCGTCCGACCACGGCCAGCACCTGACCTTCGCCAACGCTGGCATTGAGACCAGAGAACAAGGGTGTTTGTGAATGGTGGGCGAATGAAAGGTTCTCAAGCGTCAGCATATCTCGGCCCTCGGGGATCTAACGTCCGCAAGGGAGAGCGGCAGGCCGGCTGTCGACCATTGCCCACCGACCGGCGCTCCGAATCCATTCTCGATGAAACACCGCGCGACTGATGAAAAACCGAGGGTTTCGATGGCCTGCGGATGAAGGAGAACCGATCGCGCGCTGCCTTCCGCAACGATCTTTCCATCATGCAACAGCAGAAACCGGTCGGCCAGATCGAGGGCTGTATCCGGATTGGTATCGAAAAGCACGACGGCAACATCGTCGGGAAGCTCGCGCAGGACCGATGCCGTCTGGACGCGCGATTCAGGGTCCAGGTTGGAAAACGGTTCGTCGAGAATAAGGAGCCTCGGTTGGAGCGCGAGTGCTGCGGCAATGACGAGTCGTTGCTGCTCGCCACCCGACAGGGTGAAAGGATCCCGCTCTGCAAGGTGGTTCAGCCGGCAGGTATGCAGGGCCTTGTCCCGGCGCCAGACGATATCCTCCACCGGCAGACCCAGATTTTCCGGGCCGAAGGCGATTTCCTCGGCAACGGTGAAGGCGCGACCGGAAAGATGTTGCGCCGGACGCTGCCCAACAAGTTGTACGGTCGAGGCACGTTCCGACACGCTGTAATCCTGCCATGGACGGCCATGCCAATGCACTGTCCCTTTGGCAGCCGCGTGATCACGGCCCGTTTTCCAGCCCGCAAGCCATTCGGCAAGGGTGGATTTTCCAGAACCGTTCCCGCCGAGAATGGCGACACGCTCGCCCTCCCGGAGGCGAAGCGACACACCGTCGAGAACAGGCGTTGCGCCGTAGGTGAAATGAAGCTCGGATATCTCGATCATCCCACAACCAGGTATCCAAGTTCCAAAGCGATGACAGCAAACAGGCCAAGTCGCAGCCATCGTTGTAGAGCGTTATCGGCGGGTGGGTTGACGACGGTGCGATACGGTAAAGCCCGGAATCCACGCGCGTTCAACACCTGGGCGCGCTCCTGCGCATCCGAGAGGGCCGAGGTCAGAAGCGGTACAAACAGCATGCGAAGGGCACCGAGCCTTGCCGTGACTGAACCTCCGATCGCCAGCCCACGGGTCTGCTGGGCATCCCGGATCGCATTGGCCCGAACCGCGAACTGGTCGATCAAAAGCAGCGGGCTCGCAAGCAGGAAAGACAGTGCAGGCGGCCAGCGGGCTGTATCGAATGCCCCCAGAAGCGTCGCGGGTGCCGTTGTCGTTACAAACAGCAGGGATGCCGCCAACATCAGCGATATCCGACCGCCGATGATCGCCGCGTGCTCAAGACCGAAGGGACTGTAAGGCAACCAGCCGAATGCACGGAAAGTATCCGACTTGGGCAGGACCAGTCCGTGAAACACGAACACCGCTACGGTGAAAGGAAGCGAAAGGGTGACATAGCGCACAAGCACGAGCCACCCGATCCGGAACCAGAAAGCTGAAATCAGCAACGCGGCACTGGACAGCCAGAGCGTTGGCCAAGGTAGAATGAAGGATGTCACCACGACGGCAAGGACGCCCGTCAGCTTCGTCAACGGATTGGCCCGGTGGAGAAAACTCTCCCCCGGGCCATACAAGGACTTTGCCTGCATTACGCGACGGCTCTGCTGAACTTGAGATACTCATAACCAGCCGTCAGTCGCTCCGGCAACTGGCGCACGAGACCCCAGACGAGGACGGCCGAGAGAACCTTGTCGGCAACGTTGGAACCGAAAACCGTGAGCGCCACGGAGCTGAACAGGGTCTGACCGACGCTGGAGAAATAGGCGACAAAGAAATCCGCCCCGGAGCCGGTAACGCCGCCGAACAGATAGATTCGGATCGGCACGGCAACCAGTGTCAGCGCCGCAGCAATGACCACGCCCGATATCGCAGCCTGCCAGACGGTCTTGAACCAGCCGGCACGCGCCAGCAATCCGGCAACGAGGCCAATGACCAGCGCAACCGGGGCAAACGCCGCCGCGACCGGCGCGAAGATCAAACCGATGATCAGGTTTGTCAGAACACCGGTGACCGCGCCGGCGATCGGCCCGGCCAGAACAGCAACCAGGATGGTTCCGATCGAGTCAAGAAAGATCGGGAGGCGCAACAGATCGTTGAGCTGGCCGCCGACGATATTGATGACGATCGCGACGGCAATGAGCGCGAGTATTTTGGTATCGAAATAGGTTTTTGCTGCAGTCGACATGGTTTCAACCCCCTTTTTGAATGTGCCCGGCGTCGAACCCCCGGCCGAGCGCAAGTGTCGTGTTTCGAAAATTTCAGCTGGCCTGACGCCCTTCGACGGTCAGTTCTTCCCACCCGGATTGCGGGCAGAGTTCGCGGCGGAAAGACAGGTCCGGGAATTCGGCAAGAGTGATTTCGGCCGTGGTATAAACCGCCGATCCCACCCCGAAATGCGCACCGATCGTCTGGCCCGTCCGGTCGGAAAGGGAAATGTGCAGATGCTCGCCTTTTTCATCGATCGTCCCAACCAGGGAAACGATCTCGAAATGCCCGCTCACTTCACTCCACACGCCGGTGTTGGCATAGCGCAACAGCGCCGTGTTGAGGCTTCCCACGACGGAAACGATGGAGACAGCCTTCAGATTGTTCGCGTCCACGAACGCCCTCAGCTCCTTGACCACATCCTGTCCCGGCTTCAGCCGGACCGCATAGAACCGCGCGCCTGATGATGGCGCATTGTCGTATTCACTCATCTTTCACCTTCATTTCGCAAATCCGGCATGGCTTGACGGAAACAGATAATATTAATTCTTGATTAAATTTATAGAAATTATATACTAATTACGATGAAAGATTGAGAAAATTTGGAAAACCGAGTTCTGCCTGCTGTCCACTACGCGGCGGTCAGGAGCGATAACCCGATCGCACCACATCACCGGTTCCGATGACGACGTTTTGCGAATCTGATTTCGCTCGATACGTCGCCAAGGGCGCCCCTGAGATCGTCCTCCGCCAGATCATCGGCAAAGTCATCGAGCAGGAGGCGGCGATATTCCAGAGCCAGCAGGCGATCTTCAAGGTCGTTGCGACGCGCGGAAAGTCGTAGAAAATATCTGAGCGCTCCCATGACTGCCTCCTCTTACGACATCGTAAGGGAAGACCACCGGCCATCCGAACGCGAAACCGATTGATGGATCGCGCTCAAGACGTCATCGACGGAGGAGAAGTATCGCCCGTCAAGCGAATGAACGTGGAACTTCACAGCGATGAATTTCAGACGCCCGCTATCGGGTATTACGATACCAACAGGAATACCGGCATATTCGATCTCTTGCTTGGTCATGGCGCTATCCTACCTGTGAGATTCGATATGACGCAGGGTCCGCAACGGAGCCAGCGCAATAGTCTATCAATTTAGTAGACTATATATCATATCTCGTAAGGGAGGATGGTTCCTGATGCCAAAGATCGGCTGGCATGTAGGATATTCTTCGAATATCGTGCACCTCTGATGCGTCACCCGCACCAGAGTGTCTCCCATTCAGGCGGCCGACGTTTTTTCCCGAAAGCTGCGGATAGCCTCGATATGCTCTGGCCCGATACCGCAGCAACCGCCAACCACGGTGGCGCCATCCGAGAGCCAGCGTTCGATCCACTTCAAGTAGTTTTCAGGGCCGAGATCCGCGCGGATTTCGGATATGCCGGCATAGGGTGTGTCCGAAGGCGGTTCCGGCGCGAAAGCATTCGCATAGACCCCAATGGTGATCGGGGCCGAGGCTTCATCGACCACCCTGCGGGCTGCCCGCACGGCTTCGCTCATCACCTCCGGCTGGCTGCAATTGAAGAACACACCGCTTGCGCCTGCGGCTATTGTCCGGCGCACGGCATCCTCGACCGGCTCGCCAGATCTCAACTCCGGCGGCCCTGCCCGGCCATCCTCGTCCTTCAGCGTGTAGGAGACATGAACCGGCTTGCCGTCTCGGATAACGGCAGCCAGCGATGTCAAGGCTTCGACGGTCGAACTCTGCGTCTCGATCAGCCACAGATCGACATGCGGCCGCAGGCCTTCGACGAGGCTTTCGAGAATGCGTGGCGCCTCGCCAGCCTGGAACCGCTCGGGCCGATAGCTTTCAAAGAGCGGCGGCAATGAGCCTGCGACCAGAACGCGATGGTCCGCACCATCGGCGACCGCGCGCGCAAGGCGCCCAGCGCGATCAGCAAGCGACAAAGCTTGCTCGTTGAAGCGATCTTCGCCCAGCATATGGGGTACAAGGCCATAGGAGTTCGTGGTGATGATGTCGGTACCGCTGGCGACATAGGCCTGATGCGCGCGCGTGACATATTCCGGTGCTTCGATCAGCGAGAGGGCCGACCATTCCGGTAAGCGGAACGGAGCGCCGAGCCTTTCGAGAAGGCGTCCCATGCCGCCGTCAAGAATGGTGAAGCTTGGTTCTATTGTCATGATGTTCCTCCCTACCGATCAGCGGCAAAGCCGCGACCGAAACGCCGTTCAAGGCGATTTTGTAAAAGTTCGAGCCCGATCGACAACAGCCAATAGATTGCCGCCGCCGTCAGCAGCATTTCCATGTAGTGATACGTCGAACGTCCGTAGGATTGGGCGAGGAAATTCAGCTCCCAGAGCCCCATGACCGAGACCAGGGACGAATCCTTCAGCATTGAGATGAAGTTGCCACCGGCTGGCGGAATGATGATGCGCATCGCCTGCGGGGCGATGATCTTGAAAGCGATGACGCCGCGACCCAGCCCAAGCGCCCTGGCGGCTTCCGCCTGCCCGCGCGGGACGGAAAGGATGCCCGCCCGGATGGTTTCGGCGAGATAGGCGCCGTAGTTGAGCGACAACGCCAGGATGCCGGACGCGAAACCGGACAGCACGATCCCGAACTGCGGCAACGCGAGATAGATGATCAACACCTGCACCAGCAGCGGCGTGCCACGAAAGAACGACGCGTAGAAGGTCGCCACGCCGAAAGCGAGCGCATTGGACGAAAGCCGCCCAAGCGCCGTCAGCACCGCAACGACGAGCGACACGACCATGGATATCACGGTGATCAGCAACGTCAGCGCGACACCCTGGACGAAGCCATCAGGCGACAGGCGCAAGCCCAGCATGAAGGGAAGCTTTTGCCCGATCAGGCCGAAATCGAGACCAAGATTATAGAACAGCGAAAGCAGCCCCGTCAGCAAGGCCAGCCAGACCAGCTGTACACGCAGGCGAAAACCCGCAGGTCCGGCCACGGAAAACCGGGGCCGGACCTGCACGGGATTTTCGATTGCCGGCAGAACGATATCAGAAGGCATATTTGGTAATATCGACCTTGAACCACTTCTCGGAAATCTTGGCGAGCGTGCCATCGTCCTTGAGTTCGGTAATGACGCGCTTGACCTCGGCATCCCATTCGGGATCGCCCTTGTCGGTGACCACGGCGTTGGGCTCGGCAAAGAGCGTGTCACCAGCAAGCTTCAGCTTGCCGGTCGCATCGATCTGGCCTTGCGCGGTACCCAGCGAAGCGACGATAGCGTCGAGACGCACACCTGCGCCCAAGGCGAGGTTCTGGAAGTTCACGGTCTCGTCGTTCGGCACGGCCTGGACCTCGCCAAACGGAAATGCGATCGCTGCCTGACCGGGGATAGAGAACTTGCGGCTGACATAGGCCTCATAGGATGAGCCCGTGCCGACGCCGACGCGCTTGCCGGTGATATCGGCCACCGACTTGATCGCCTGCTCGTCCTTGTTCACCACGAGAACGGCCGGAACGCTGTAGTAATTGACCGGGAAGTTGACGACCTTTGCTCTTTCCTCAGTCGGCGTGGACGAGGTGATCGCCACATCCCAACGACCGGCCCAGCGGCCGCCGATGATCGTTTCCCAGCCTGGCGTTTCCAGCTTAAGCTTGACGCCAAGCTTGTCGGCAAAGGCCTTGGCGACGTCCACATCGAAACCGTCAAGCTCGTTCTTGTCGTTGATATAGGCAAATGGCGGGTAGTCGTTGACGAGCGCATTGACGACCTCGCCCTTGCTCTTGACGCGGTCCAGGGTCTCGCCGGCATGGGCCAGCGAGAGCGGTATAAGCGCCAGAAGAGCGGTGGCGGCACCCTTGATCATGTTTCTCATTGCATTGCTTTCGATACGGTCGTTGGGTTGGGTTCTGCGTCTCATTGATCACGCCAGCGCGATGGCGCGATCCAGATCGGCGATAAGATCATCCGGGTGCTCCAGACCGATCGACAGGCGCACATAGCCGGGTGTAACACCGGTTGCGAGCTGGTCTTCGATCGAGAGCTGCGAATGGGTCGTGGTCGAGGGGTGGATCGCAAGCGAACGGGCGTCGCCGATATTGGCGAGGTGGTAGAACAGCTGCAGGCTGTCGATGAAGCGTCGGCCAGCGTCACGCCCGCCCTTCAGCTCGAACCCCACCAGCGCGCCGAAATAGCCGGGCTTGAAATAGGTGTCCGCCCGCGTTTTTGCCTGCCCGTCCTGAAACTTCGGGAAGATGACCCGCTCGACCTTGGCGTTGCTCTTGAGATAGTCGGCGACCTTCACCGCATTCTCGTTGTGCTGGCGCAGGCGGAGCGGCAGCGTTTCCAGCCCCTGGATGAACTGGAAGGCATTCTGCGGGCTGATCGCCGCCCCCAGATCGCGCAGAAGCACGGCGCGGGCGCGCAGGATATAGGGGTGGAAGGCGATGGCGGCAGCCTTCTCGATCCAGGTCTTGCCCTGATAGCTCGGATCGGGCTCGTTGAGGTTCGGCTGGCGCTCGGCATGCTCGGCCCAAGGGAAGGTGCCGCTGTCGATGATCGCGCCGCCGATGGATGTCCCGTGGCCGCCTATATATTTCGTCGTCGAGTACACAACGATGGCCGCGCCATGTTCCAGCGGGCGGATGATCAAGGGTGCCGCCGTGTTGTCGACAATCAGCGGAATGCCGTGCTTGCGGCCGATGGCGGCGACTTCGGCGATTGGGAAGACCTCAAGCTTCGGGTTCGGCAGGGATTCGGCATAGTAGGCCCGGGTGCGCTCATCCGTCGCCCGCTCGAAGGCATCCGGGTCGGAGGCATCGACGAAGCGTGTCTCGATGCCGAAGCTCTTCAGCGTAGCAGCAAACAGCGCCCAGGTGCCGCCATAGAGGCCGGCAGCGCTGACGATGTTGTCGCCGCTGCGCGCCACGTTGAGGACCGCATAGGCGGATGCCGCCTGACCGGAGGCGAGCGCGAGTGCCGCTGCCCCGCCTTCAAGCTCCGCAAGCCGCTGTTCGAAGGCATCCTGCGTCGGGTTGGAAACGCGCGTGTAGAGATGGCCTGCCGCCTCCAGCGCGAACAGCTTGTCGGCGCCGTCCGTGCCGGGTAGCTGGAACGACGACGTCTGGTAGATCGGCACGGCCACCGCACCAGTTGTCGGATCGAAGCGGAAGCTGCCGCCATGCAGCGCAATGGTTTCCGGATGCCGGCTCTTGAATGTCGGCGAGCCGGCCGGCGGCTGCGGAAGTTCCTGCTCGGCAATCTCGGGCGATTGATGGATCGTCATGTGCATGCTCCTTCCGGGAGGGTTGCTAAAGCCGGGATGGCCGGGTGGACAGGAAAGTTCCGACAGCGAGGATCGCCGCGGCAGCCCAGAAGGCCTCCGGCGCATACCAGCGGATGCCGTAGAGATGGTCGTCGGTGCAGAGCGCCTGGGCCAGCGAACAGAGATCGGTCGCGCCAGCGACGCAAGTGACGGCCTGCCCGATCGTCAGGTAGTCGTTCTCGACCACCTTGCTGAAGATCAACCACCACCATCCAAGCGACAGCAGCACAAGAAGCCCGCCGGCGAAGGCGACGATATGGTCCGTCCTCAAGCCGTTAGACATCATGGGAGATGCCCAGCGTTTCGAGGATGGAACCCCGCAGCGCGATAAGCTCCGCATCGTCGCGCCGGCGCGGATGCGGGCGCTCGACGCGCACTTCGGCAACGATGGAGGCCGGCCGATCGGAGAGCACGATCACACGATCGGCGAGAAGCAGCGCTTCTTCCACGTCGTGAGTAACGAGAAGGGCGGTGAAGCCTGCGTTTTTCCAGAGGTCCAGAAGCTCGTTCTGCATGCGGAGCCGCGTCAGGGAATCGAGCTTGCCGAAGGGTTCGTCAAGCAGCAGCAATTTCGGATCGTTGACCAATGCACGCGCCAGCGCCGCGCGCTGCGCCATGCCGCCCGACAGCTGATGCGGATAGAAATCGGCAAAGCCTTCGAGCTTGACGAGCTTCAACACGTCGTCGATACGGTGTTCGCTCTCACGTATCAGGCCGCGGGCCTCAAGGCCGATCGCGACATTCGCCCGCACGGTGCGCCAGGGAAAAAGGGTGGCCTCCTGAAACACGAGGATGCGATCTGGACTTGGCGCACGAATGGAGCGGCCATCCTCCAGCACATCGCCCGATGTCGCCGTTTCGAGCCCCGCTGCAAGCCGCAGCAGGGTGGACTTGCCGCAACCGGACGGCCCGAGCAGGGCGACAAATTCGCCGGGTTCAATCTTGAGGCTGACATCGTCGAGAACCTGCAGTTGCCTGCCGTCGCGCTCGTATCGATGCGAGACCTTTTCGATATCCAGCGCGATGCTGCGGCTGACCGGCAAATCTTGATTCTGCGCATCTTGAGAAAGGGCGGGCGCCATCAGAGGATCCCCTTCTGCCAGCCGAGCAGCCTGTCACGGGCAATGAACAGCAGGCGCACCAGGCCAGCGCAGATCAGGGCCATAACGATCAGCGCCGCATAGACATTGGCATAGGCCGAATAGGCGGTGTTGAACTGGAGATACCAGCCGAGGCCGAATTTGGCGCCGAGCATTTCGGCCACCACCAGAACGGCGAAGGAATAATAAAGCCCCATGAAAAGGCCGACGAAGACATTCGGCAGCGAAGCCGGGATCGCCACCTTGAAGATCAGGAAGCGGTTGTCGGCACCGAGTGTGCGGGCGACATCATAATAGGAACGGTTCACCTGCCCGACGCCGGCGGCTGTCAGGATCGCCACCGGAATGCCGGACGCCAGCGCCACGAGGAAGATCGAGGCGTGGAAGGTGGAGGGAAAGATGAAGAAGGTGCAGGGTATCCAGGCGCTTGCCGGCACCGGGCCGATGAGCTTCAGGAGCGGCATGCCCCAATAGGCGAAGCGTTTGGACCAGCCGAGCGCAACGCCCCCGGCAAAACCGACCAACACGCCGGAGAAGAACCCGAGACCCCAGAGACGGCCGGTATAGGCGACGCAGATCAGCAGCCGATCCCAGTCGGTCACATAGACATGCAGAAGCCCTTGCGGCGGCGAGAAGAATGGCTTCGGCAGCCAACCGAGCTTTGCTGTCAGCACTTCCCATACTGCGAGCCAGAGGCCAATCACGATGAACCAGGGTCCGTAATGCACCAGAGTCCGGCCGGCCTTGCCGAAACGATGGACGCTGACCGACAGCGCCAGGAAGATACCGGCACCGATCAGGGTCACGAGAGCGAAAAGCTCCGTGGCGCCCCATTTGATGACATCCGGCAACAGATAGGTGAGCGCCGCCGCGATGAACCAGGTTCCGGCCGCGAGCAGCCCGTTGCCCCAGATCCCCGTGAAAGACAGGGCAAGCGAGCGACGCCCTGCCTTACCGAAACTCTCGTCTACAGCGGCACTCATCGACGTCACGCGAATATATCGATGGTGATGCGATTGGCGATCTCTTCAGGATCGGTCGAAGCGTCGATGACCCCTGTGAGCTTCAAATCCTGATAGCCGATCTTCACCTCGTTCAGCAATTCCTTGCCGAACCAGTGCTCGTGATAGGTGAGCGAGGCCAGAACCTCCGTCAGGTCCTCGAGCGGCAGGCCGGGCTTCAGCGTATCGAAGTACCACTTCGCCACCTCGTCCGGATGCTTGCCGGTGTACTGGTGGATTTCGAGGTTTGCGGCGGCAACGCGCCGGATCGCATCCTTGTTGGCTTCGTAGTAATCGCCGTTGACGCCGAGCACGCAGCAGACGCGGTTTTCGAACGTGCCTGTCTGGGTGTCCGCCACGAGATGGAAGCCATGCTGCTTCTCATAGGAATAGGCCCACGGGTCCATGTGGGCGACCGCGTCGGCCTCGCCCTTCAGCACGCCTTCGGCCACGAGATCGAACGGGAAGACCTTCCAGGTGACGTCAGTCTCCGGATTGAGGCCTGCCTTGGCGAGCGCAACGGAAAAGGCAACACGCGACGGCGACATCACGTCGAAGGTGCCGATGGTTTTGCCCTTAAGGTCGATCAATGTCTTGATGCCGGAATCCGGCTTTACCAGCAGGCGCTGGCAGCCGCCATGGGAGCCGGCGAACAGGCGCACGTCGAAACCCTGCTCGATCGGTTTGAGCCAATCATAGAGAAGGCCCGGGCCGGCTTCGGCCTTACGTGTCGCGAGTGCCTGGATCAAAGTCTGGCCGCTGGCACCCTGATAGAAGAGCTCCACATCGAGGCCATGCTTGGCGTAGATGCCCTTTGCAAGGCCGAAGCCGACCGGCGAATGGCAGGCCGCGACTTCGGTCCACTCCAGCTTGATCGGAATGAGATTGCCGGCCATCGCATAGCGCGTCGAGCGGGCGCCGATGACGCCGACGCTTGCGGCTGCGGCCGTCAGCCCTGCGGCTTTGATAAGCCCCCGACGTGAAATGCCTTGGGAAGGATTGGTCTGCCGATTGTCGCTCATAGGGTCCCCTCACATCATGAGGAGCGTAGATTAACAGATTGGATAATAGTATATAGATTTAATGGATTATTTTACTCCGATATGAGGGAATATTGTTTCAACCATGGGCGTCTGGAAGAACGAAATCCGCACTCGCCCGTGCCGCTCGGATCAAGAGGCACGACCCGCACCTCCCGATCGGGTTTGAATTAGCTCCGATGATCGAGGCGATCAACGGCGCGATCTCCCAGCCATTGAATACCGCACACCAGCACGATGAGAACAGCGACCACCGCAACCATGACCGTCGTCTCGAAGCGTTGGTAGCCGTAACGGATCGCGAGGTCTCCAAGACCGCCGGCACCGATCGCGCCGGCCATCGCGGAGGCGCCGATGAGGGTAACGATCGTCACCGTGAAGCCGGCGACGATGCCAGGAAGGGCTTCCGGGATCAGCACTTCGCGGATAATCGTCCAGCGATTGCCGCCCATGGCGCGGACCGCCTCGATCAGCCCCCTATCGACCTCGCGCAACGACACTTCCGCAATCCGAGCATAGTAAGGCGTTGCGGCGATCGCCAGGGGGACGATGGCCGCCCAAGTACCGATCGAGGTACCGACGATCAGCCGCGTAACCGGGATGAGTGCGACCAGCAGGATAATGAAGGGCACGGAGCGAAAGGCGTTGACGACAGCGCCGAGCACCCTGTTGATCGATAGATTTTCGGCGATGCCGCCCCGCGCAGTGATCACGAGCGCCAGTCCGAGCGGCAGTCCGAAGACCAGCGAGATGATCCCGGATGCAGCCGTCATCAGGACGGTCTCCCAAAGCGACTGGACAAGAAGTTCAAGCATGATCGGCGACATGACCGAGCACCTCCACCTGTGCGCCGAGGCGCTCTGCGAATGAAACCAGACGGCCGGCGGAAGCGGCGCCTACGGCGATGAAGAAGCGACCGACGGGCTGCTCGCAGATATGATCAACACCGCCATGGATGAGGCGGTAGCCGTTCTGAAACTCTGTCGAGAGGCATTGCAGGAACGGTCCCGCCGCCGCGGGGCCTGCGATATCGATCGCGAGAACAAAATCCTCTTCAAGATTGTCAGACAGGCTCTCCGCGATATGTGTGGGCAGTTGCGGACGGATACCGCTGAGCAGGCTTTTGGTCGTCTGGGCATGCGGTCTCGAAAAGACCTGCCATACCGGGCCCTCCTCGACGATACGGCCAGCGTCCAGAACGGTGACGCGGTCGGCGATGTTGCGGACGACCTCCATCTCATGGGTGATGAGCAGGATAGTAAGCCCGAGCTTGCTGTTGATGTCCTTGAGCAGCGCCAGGATCGAACGGGTCGTTTCGGGGTCGAGCGCCGAGGTCGCTTCGTCGGAAAGCAGCAGTGCGGGATTGGCTGCAAGGGCGCGGGCGATGCCGACGCGCTGCTTCTGGCCACCGGAAAGCTCTGACGGATAGGCCTTCGCCTTGCCCGAGAGGCCGACGAGCTCCAGCAGCTCGGCGGCGCGGGCCAGCCGTTTCGCTTTGGGCCAGCCTTCGATCTTTAGCGGCAGGGCGACGTTTTCTTCCACCGTCTTGGCAGAAAGGAGATTGAAGTGCTGGAAGATCATGCCGATCCTGCGGCGCAACGGCTGCAGGCTGGCTTCGCTGAGACCGGTGATCTCACGTCCTTCGATCTCGATCTTTCCGCTATCCGGCCGCTCAAGTCCGTTCAGGCAGCGAATGAGGGTCGATTTCCCCGCACCGCTTCGGCCGATGATGCCCAGAATTTCGCCGCGCCGCACATTGAGCGAAACGCCGTCGAGCGCCGCCGTCTCCCCGAAGCGCCGCCGGACATCGGTCAATCGGATGACGTCTTTGCCGCCCGCCTCTGCGTCATCGAGTACCGATGATACGTGTTTGTTCATTCTGTCTGTTTCCCGAAACGGCAATACAGCCCGCGATGCTGTCGAGCATCGCGGGCTGTATTGGATTGATGGTCAGACGCTTAGTAAGCGCTGATGCCGGTACCCTTGTAGACGCGGTCGAACTCGGCCTTCACGACGTCGTTCTGGTAGGCTTCGACCAGAGGCTTTACCCAAGGCTCTTCTTTGGATTCCTCACGCACGGCGATGAAATTGCGGTACGGATTGTCGGCAACTGGCTCCTGGGCAATGCGGTTTTCTGGCGTCAGGCCGCTCTTCAGCGCCCAATCGGTGTTGACGACGGCAGCGTCAAGGTCTTCGACGGAGCGGCCGACAATGCCCGCATCAAGTTCCTTGATCTGAACGTTCTTCGGGTTTTCCGAGATATCGGCGATGGTCGCCAGAATATCCGTTCCGTCCTTGAGCTTGATCACGCCCTCATTCTGCAGCACGCGCAGCGCACGGCCTTCATTCGACGGATCGTTCGGTACGCCGATGATGGCGCCATCCGGCAGCTCGGCGAGCTTGGTGTGCTTCTTCGAATAGAGGCCGATCGGCCAGACGCCGGTATAGCCGACGGGAACGATCTTGTAGCCCTGCGTCTTGATCTGGTTTTCCAGATACGGGAGATGCTGGAAGGCGTTGGCATCGATTTCGCCACGGGAAAGCGCTTCGTTTGGCTGGGTGTAATCGTTGAAGACGACCGTCTGGATGGTCAGTCCCTTCTTGGCAGCCTCTGCCGTCACCACGCGCCATACATCCTCATCCTCGCCGGAGATGATGCCGACCTTCAGTTCCTTCTTGTCTTCGGCAAAGGCAGGCACGGAAACCGAGAACGTCGTGACCGCCACGGCGACCGTCGCCACAGCGGCAAGCGCTACGCGGCGGGAAAAGAGTTTGTTTTCAAAGAATTTGTTGCTCATGGTAATCTTGCTCTCGCAATTGGGAGGATCGGCTTCGAAACACCAGCGTTTCTGTGAACAAGATCGCAAATGCCGCATTTGTGAACAACGAATGGCAATTTATGAGGCAGAGCCGATGTGAACTTTCCCTATCGTCGATCCGCTTTCAGGGGGAAAATATTTTCTATGAAATTGGTAGATTAATATTTCCGGTCCGGAGCATCAGCGGAAGAATTTGTTCTCCGGGCGAGAGAGACCGAGATGGTCACGCAATGTCGTGCCTTCATACTCCGTGCGGAAAAGACCGCGCCTCTGTAATTCTGGCACGAGTTTATCGACGACGTCGTCGAGGCCATCGGGAAGATAGGGAAACACGACATTGAAGCCGTCGGAACCTTCTTCGTTCAACCAAACGGCCATCTCTTCCGCAATGGTATCCGCCGTTCCGACAAAAGCGAGACCGGCATAACCGCCA
Organism: Pararhizobium capsulatum DSM 1112; assembly: GCF_030814475.1. Lineage (NCBI taxonomy): Bacteria > Pseudomonadati > Pseudomonadota > Alphaproteobacteria > Hyphomicrobiales > Rhizobiaceae > Pararhizobium > Pararhizobium capsulatum. The sequence continues at coordinate 14,900 of NZ_JAUSVF010000002.1, forward strand.
TAGCGCTGGGCAAGCTGGCGCACCGTCAGGCCCTCCTCTTCGGCAAGCTTCAAAACCTGCGAGCGGCCCGTCTTGCTGGCGTTTGTTTCGGGTATCGGCGGCAGCGGCGCATCGGGATCGAAGCCGGAGGCGTCGTGGCCGAGCGCGATGGAAAGAGACGCAATGGCGCTATCGTAATGCACGAGGCTATCGAGTTTCAGCCGTTTCTGCCGCGCCTCTTCGACGGTATCGCCGATGACGATGAAGGCCGCAGGAAGAATTTTCAGATCATTCCGCTTGCGCCCGACAGCTTCGAGCCGCCCCTTGATATCAGCATAGAGCGCCTTGCCGCCGGCAAGATCGCGCGGCGAACAGAAGACGACTTCGGCCGTTTCCGCAGCAAGCTGCCGGCCCGGTTCCGACTGGCCAGCCTGCACGATCACCGGCCTGCCCTGCGGCGGGCGGGCGATGTTAAGCGGACCACGGACTTTCAATTCCGGCCCTTTGTGATCGAGGACGTGCATCTTCTCCGGGTCGAAGAAGATGCCGCTGTCGACATCGCGGATAAAGGCGTCGTCGGCGAAGCTGTCCCAAAGGCCGGTGACCACGTCGAAGAATTCCCGCGCCCGGACATAACGCTCGTCATGATCGACCATGTCGTCGAGACCGAAATTCAAGGCGGCATCCGGGTTTGCGGTCGTCACGATGTTCCAGCCGGCGCGGCCGCCGCTGATGTGGTCGAGCGAGGCAAAGCGGCGGGCGACATGGTAGGGCTGATCGAAGGTGGTGGAGGCGGTCGCGACGAGGCCGATGCGCTCTGTCACCGAGGCCAGCGCCGACAGCAGCGTGAACGGCTCAAAGGAGGTGACCGTGTGGCTGCGCCGCAGCGCTTCAACCGGCATGTTCAGAACCGCCAGATGATCGGCCATGAAGAAGGCATCGAACTTTGCCGCTTCAAGCTTTTGCGCAAACGACTTGATGTGAGCAAAGTTGAAGTTTGCATCGGCGTAGGCGCCTGGATAGCGCCACGCACCGGTGTGCAGGCTGACGGGCCGCATGAAGGCGCCGAGATGCAGCTGTCTGGTATCGCTCATATCATATATTCCGGCTCGGGCAGTGCTTGATCCATTGTGACGCCGGGCAAGGCCTTGTGGGGACGCCCGACCGGGCGGGCCGGGATGCCGACGACGGAAGTATAGGGTGCGACCGGCGAAACTACCACACTGCCGGCACCGACTTTTGCACCGATGCCGACTTCGATATTGCCGAGAACTTTCGCACCGGCGCCGATCAGCACGCCACGCCGGATTTTCGGATGACGATCGCCCGTTTCCTTGCCGGTTCCGCCCAGCGTGACATTCTGGAGGATGGATACCTCGTCTTCTACGACAGCTGTTTCGCCTATAACAAGGCCACCCCCGTGATCGAGCATGATGCCACGCCCCATCACCGCCGCCGGATGAATATCGATGGCGAAGACTTCGGAGATACGGCTCTGGATATGGCGGGCCAGATGCCGGCGCCCCGTCGTCCAGAGCCAATGGGCGACGCGGTAGCCCTGCAGGGCAGAAAAACCCTTGAAATAGAGAAAGGGCGTCAGGACTTCGGTGTTGCTCGGGTCGCGATCCTTCACGGCTGCGAGATCCGCTGCGGCCGCACCGAGCAGGCCCGGCTTGTCGGTATAGGCGCCGTAGATCAATGCAAGCAATTCGTCGCGATCCACGTCATGGTCGGCAAGCTTGATCGCCAGACGATGCGACAGCGCGTGGCCGAAGCTCACATGCATCAGCACGGCCGAACTCATGGCCCGGGCCAGCGCCGGATCGCGGTGAAGCGCTGCGTCGGCCTCTTCCCGCAGAGCATCCCAGAGAGCTGCCACCTCGCAGCGGGACGCATCCTCCACGGGAAGGGTGACGACATTGCTTTCCTGTGCGGACATTCCGGCATCCTCCAAAACCGTGTGAGACCGCCGCCCGTTGGGATGGAGGCGGCGGGAAACGTCATGCCTTTGCCGGCTTTTCCAGCAGGTGCAGCAGGTCAGGATGGTGCTCGGCTGCGACATCCGGATGGGAGCGCAGGCGGCTCTTCAGGTGGTTGATGCCGACTTCCCGGAAGATCGGGTTGAGCGGATCGACGGTAATGCCGCGCTCGCCGCGCTTCAGCTCTTCCGGTAGCGGAATGACCGGGATCGTGGCGTCGTAGCGGGCACCGAGGAAGAAGGCGACCGAGAAACGCTCCGTGCCGCTCGGCGGGGTCACCACATCATGCACGTCGGCCTTGACGAAACCGTTGGTCGCCAGTTCCAGAAGCTCGCCGCTGTTGATGACAAAGGTGCCGGGAACCGGGGGGGCCTCGATCCAGACGCCCTCTTCCGTGCGAATGCGAAGGCCTGGTGTCGTATCCTGCAGGAGCACGGTGACGAAGCCGCCGTCCTTGTGCGCGCCGACACCCTGATCGCTGCCGGCGGCATCGCGGCCGGGATAGCGGATGATCTTCAGGAGTTGCGACGGCGACGGTTCGTAGATCTCGGCAAAGGCATTTTCCGGCTGGCCGAGCGACAGCGCGATCGCCTTCAGTACATCGATGCCAATGCGGGTGACTTCAGCCTGGTAGCGCAGCAGCAGCGGCCGCAATTCGGGCAAAGCTTCCGGCCATTGGTTCGGACCGTAGAGCCGGTTCCACGGCGTATCGGCACCGGATGCCACCGGCTCACCCTCGGTGTTGACGTCGAGCTGTTCGCGCCAATCCTGCTCGCCGCGGGTGCGCTCATATCCCGCGCGGTTATATCCGCGGAAATGCGGCGATTTCACCATCTCGATCGAAAGCTTGTCAGCCTCCGGCAGCGTAAAGAAGCGCTTGGAGATGGCGATGACGTCATCGATCAGGCTCTGCGGCACGCCATGGCCGGTCAGATAGAAGAAACCGTGATCGTGCAGCACGCGGGTCAGTTCTTTGATAAAGGCTTCGCGCTCGGCCGAGCTGCCGTAGAAGCGGGAAAAATCGATCGTCGGCAGATGGGTCGGCTTGGTGTGGATCGTCATGTTCATACTCCTCGAAAAGAAAGATCAGGTTTGGTCGTGGCTGCGAGCCACGAGGCGGCTGCGGGCCACGCGATGGTTGACGGTGCGCGCGGCCCAGTCGCCCGCCACCTGGATCGACTGCACGATGATCACGAGCACGATGACGACGGCGACCATCACTTCCGGCATGAAGCGCTGGTAGCCGAAGCGGATACCGAGATCGCCGAGCCCGCCCCCGCCGACCGTTCCGGCCATGGCGGAATAGCCGACAAGGCTGACGAGTGTGACTGTCTGTCCCGCGAGAATGCCGGGCAGCGCCTCGGGCAGAAGCACCTTCCAGATGATCTGCAGCGGCGTGGCGCCCATGGCTTGCGCGGCTTCGATCAGGCTCTGATCGACCTCACGCATCGCAGCCTCCGCAAGGCGCGCATAGAGCGGCGTGATCGCGATCGTCAGCGGCACGATCGCTGCAGCGGTTCCGACCGTCGTGCCGGCCAACAGCCGGGTCAACGGAATGATCGCAACCATGAGAATGATAAACGGCGTGGAGCGGATCAGGTTGACGACCGTGCCGATGACGCGATTGAGCGCCGGGCGTTCGAGAAACTGGCCAGTTCCGGTGACGACCAGCAGCACGCCGAGCGGCAGCCCGATCAGCGTCGACAGCAGCGCGGCAACGCCGACCATGGTCGCCGTCTGGAGAATGGAATCAAGAAGCAGCGCGACGAGTGCCGGCGGCAGAAGATCGGACAGCATGGCCGATAACCTCTCCATGGAGACCGAGGGATGACAGATGGGCGAGAATGGCGGGCACACGATCGGCCGCCTCCGGAAGCAGCAAAGTGAGAATGCCGAGCGGCCGTTCGTCGATGTAGTCGATGCGGCCATGCAGGATCGAGGCCCGGATGCCGAACTTGACGGCGAGATCGGCAACAACCGGCTCTTCTGCTGCTTCGCCGGTGAAGACAATGCGGAGCACGGGCGCCGTGTCGCTGGAAGGTTCGGGGCTCAGCCGTCCGGCCACCTGCGGCGGCAGTTCGTGCGCCACGATCGACGACAGGAAGGAGCGCGCCACTGGCGATTTCGGGAAGGCGAAGACATCGAAGGTCGGGCCGCTTTCGACCACCTGGCCATGCTCCAGCACGGTGACATGGCTCGCGATGGCACGAACCACCTCCATCTCGTGGGTTATGAGCACGATCGTCAGGCCGAGGCGGCGGTTGATGTCCTTCAGGAGCGAGAGGATCTGCTCTGTCGTTTCGGGATCGAGCGCCGAGGTCGCTTCGTCCGACAGCAGCACCTTCGGATCAAGCGCCAGCGCGCGGGCGATGCCGACACGCTGTTTCTGGCCACCGGAAAGCTCGACCGGATAGGCATCGGCCTTGTTGGAAAGACCGACGAGATCGAGCAGCACGGGAATGCGCTTGCGGATCTCTTCCTTTGAGATGCCGGCGATCTCCAATGGCAGCGCGACATTATCCGCCGCTGTCCGCGACGACATCAGGCTGAAATGCTGGAAGATCATGCCGATATCACGCCGGGCACCGCGAAGGTCTGCGCCCGAAAGACGGGTGATATCGTGGCCGGAGACTTCGATCCGGCCGGAGGTCGGAACCACCAGCCGGTTGAGGCAGCGCACCAGCGTGCTCTTCCCCGCGCCCGAGCGGCCGATGATGCCGTGGATATCGCCCTCCTCCACGGAAAGCGACACCTTGTCGAGAACAGGCCCGGCCTTCTGGTCGTAGACCATGGTCAGGTCTTCGACACGGACCACCTGTCGCCGGGCCGGGGCCGCCGTCACGGAGGGCTCCACTTTCTCATCAATCCGCAGCACAGGGGAAAGAGCAAGCTTGGTCATAATCTTACCAGACCGCGATGACGTTGCCGCCGAACTTGGTCTCGATGAACGACTTCACCTCCGGCGACTGGTAGGCTTCGACCAGTGTCTTTACCCAGGGCGCATCCTTGTTCTTCTCGGCAACGCCGATCAGGCAATGGTAGTCGGATAGCTGGTCTTCGATGAGGATGCTGTCGCGGGTCGGAACAAGGCCGGCGCTCAGCGCGAAGTGCGAGGTGATGACGGAGAAATCGACATCTTCCAGCGAACGCGGAAGCTGCGCGGTTTCGAGCGGGATGATCTTGATGTTCTTCGGGTTCTCTATGACGTCGAGTTCGGTCGCGTTGAAGGTGACCCCGGCGGTGAGCTTGATCAGGCCGCCCTTTTCGAGCAGCTTCAGGGCGCGGCCGAGATTGCTCGGATCGTTCGGGATCGTCACCTGCGCGCCGTCAGGCAGCTCGGCGAGCGTCTTGTACTTCTTCGAATAGCCGGCCATCGGCAGGAGTACCGTCTTCCCGACAGAGACGACGGCGAGGCCGCGGTCGCGGTTCTGCTGGTCGAGGTACGGCGTATGCTGGAAACCGTTGGCATCGAGATCGCCGTCATTGGTAGCCGGGTCGATCAGGGCGCCATCGGAAAACTCGATGACCTCGATATCGAGGCCCTTGGCCTTGGCGATCGGCACGATGGCTTCGGCGATCTGCGCATGCGGCCCGGCGGTGACGCCGAAGCGGATTTTTTCAGCGGAGGCCGAAGCGGCTGTTCCCAGAAACAGCGCAAGCGCCGGCAGGATAAGCAAAGAACGATAGCTACGTTTCATCAGATAGGTCCCCTTGTATGGCATGGATGGAATGAGAAGAATTCGGGTTACGAAGCGGCCTTCCAGCCGCGCTCGTCGCGCCAGGCCGCAAGCCGGCGCACGGCCTCGTTCAGGGTTTCGGTGCGCTTGGCAAAGCAGAAACGGATGCGGCTGGTGACATCGCGCTTGCCGTAGAACGATGAGATCGGCACCGGCGTCACGCCCGCCTCCAGCGTCAGCCGGCGCGAGAAGGCAAGATCGTCTTCTTCGGGTGCAAACCCGCTGCGGTCGGCAACGGCAAAATACGTCGCCTCGGCCGGATCGACGGCGAAACCGGCGGCGCGCAGCCCGGCAACCAGCAGGTCGCGACGCTCGGCGAGCCCAGCCTTCAGCCCATCGAAATAGCTGTCTGGCAGGGCGAGACCAACGGCGATAGCAGCCTGCAGGGCGGGCGGCGTCGTAAAGGTGATGAACTGATGGGCGCGGGCGATCGGGCGCAGAAGATGGGGTTCCGCCGTCACATAACCGACCTTCCAGCCGGTGACGGAGAAGGTCTTGCCGGCCGAGCCGATACGCACGGTGCGATCACGCAGCTCAGGCAGGAAGAACGGCGAGCGATGGCGCGCGCCGTCGAAGACCAGATGTTCGTAGACCTCGTCCGAAACGATAGTCAGGCCGTGCTTGAGCACCACATCGCGCAGGGCCACCAGCTCGTTGTCGTCGAAAATCTTGCCGATCGGGTTCATCGGCGTATTGAGCACGATGATCTTCGTGCGCGGGGTAATCGCCGCCTCCAGCTTGTCGGCCGTCAGCTGCCAATGGGGTGGCTCAAGGCGGACGGGGACAGGCACGGCGCCGGCGCGACGGATGAGCAAGTTATAGGCGTCGTAGACGGGCTCGATCACGATCGCCTCGTCACCCGTATCAAGCAGGCCGAAGAAGGCATCCGTCAGGGCTTCGGTCGCGCCAGAGGTGACCAGCACTTCCTGCTCCCAATCGACCCCCTGGCCGAAAAAGCGCTGGGTATTCTCCGCCACCGCCTTGCGCAGCGCCGGAATACCCATCATCGGCGGATACTGATGCGGGCCTTCACGAAGGGCAGCGATGGCCGCCTCGATCAGCTCTTCCGGCTCAAGCGCCTCGGGAAAGCCCTGACCGAGATTGATCGATCCCGTCTCGGCGGACAGCCGTGACATCTCTTCGAAGATGGAGGTGCCGGCGGCACCGAAGACAGAATTGACCATAACGTCGCAAAACCATTGAACGATTTCCAATGGCAGCGAGGGTATTATCGACTATTTCTATAGGCAAAGAAATTTATTCCACGCAACCGAGGTTCGCGGGAAAAGCTCGGCTTCTTCGTCCCGCGCTGGCAGCCGACGGTTTTCGTCGCCAGAACGTCCCCTGCCAGCGAAATAAACGATAATTTCACCTCATAAAGCCGGTTTCACCCGTCATCAGGCTTGCACCATGCCGATGTCGTCTCCTCGCCCCCTGAGCCGACATCCATTCCGACGGTCTGGCACTGTGAAAAATTATACCGGCGACCAATCATCAGGCCGGGATTTCAGCCGAGCGGCCGTGCCGGAAGGTTGCGCCGGTATGACGATCCGGCAGTCGGTTTCCTTCGCCGAACAAACGCTTGCGCAGGCTTCCCTCGCCATAGGCCGTCTTGTATCGGCCACGCTGCTGCAGCACGGGGACGACCAGATCGATGAAATCCTCATAACTTTCCGGCGTCACCGTGCGGGCGAGATTGAAACCGTCCACCTCGCCGTTGTCGATCCATGTTTCGAGCGCATCGGCCACCTGCTCCGGGCTGCCGATAATCAGCGGATAACGGCCGCCAAGTTCCATGCCCGATAGAATGCTGCGCTTCGTCCAGCCGCGTTCGCGGGCGAGATCGACAGAGGTCTGGACGAAATTGCCTTTGCCGTAGGTAATCGGCTCATCGAGTTCGTATTGGGAAAAATCAATGCCGGTGCCGGCGGAGAAATGGGCAAGGCCCGCCTCTGGGCTCGCATAGCGGACGTAATCCTCGTATTTCTCCTGCGCCGCTTTCTCAGTCCTGTCGACGACAACGGTGATGCCGGCGAAGATCCTGATATCCTCGGCCCGCCGCCCTTGCGCGACGGCACCCTGCCGGATGCTCCGTGATGCGGCTCGCGCCACGTTGGTGTCAGGCGATGAGATGAAGACGCATTCGGCATGGCGGGCGGCGAACTGCTGGCCACGACCGGAGGTACCAGCCTGATAGAGCACCGGCGTGCGCTGGCGTGACGGTTCGCTCAGGTGATAGCCATCGGCGCGGTAGTATTTGCCCTCGTGTTTTATCTTTCGCACATGCTGCGGATCGGCATAGACCCGCGCCTGCCGGTCGCGAATAACGGCCTCGTCGTCCCAGCTTCCTTCCCAGAGAGCGTAGAGCAGATCGAGGCATTCGTCGGCACGGTCGTAGCGTGTATCATGTTCACCAAGGGCGGCCTGCCCCACGGCGCGCGCGGCGCTGTCGAGATAGCCGGTGACGATGTTCCAGCCGATGCGGCCTTCGGTCAGATGATCGAGCGTCGACATACGGCGGGCGAAGATATAGGGCTCCTCGGCATGCACGTTGACGGTCACGCCGAAGCCAAGCCCGTTGGTAACCGCCGCCATAGCCGAGACCAGCATCAACGGATCGTTGACCGGAAGCTGGATCGATTCCTTCAGCGTCAGGTCGACCGACTGCTGATAGACGTCATAGACGCCGACGATATCCGCCAGAAACAACCCGTCGAACAGGCCGCGTTCCAGCGTCGCCGCAAGCGAGGTCCAGTAGTCGAGCCTGTTATATTCGTCCGATCGATCGCGCGGATGAGTCCAGAGACCGTGGTTGATATGGCCGACGCAGTTCATGTTGAACGCGTTGAGGAGAATTTCTTTTGGTGAACTCACGGACAGCTTTCAAATAGTAATTTCTGGAACAGCGCTTACCTCGTCGTCACGTCGGGTGACAGGCTGGCGATGCTGAGGATGGCGTGGGTCGTCATGGGGCTTCACTAGAAAGCGACGCGCCACGTCAACATAGCCGTTATAGACCAAGCCGCCATTCACCGAGACCAGAAAATCGCGGTGACGGCGATAGAGCAAGGGTATCCGGTACCATGGAACGCCGGGCCGCTTGTGATGCAGCACATGCAGGTTGTTGTAGAGGAAGAGAAGTCCAAACAGCGGGCTGTTTTCGACGATGGCCGTGCGCTCGTCGTGATGGTCGGCATAGCGATGTTCGGCATAGGACCGCAGCCGGCTGAGTGCTGCGCCGACATAGACGAAGCCGAAGAGATAGAGCCACAGGGGCATTTCGCAGACCCACATCACCCAGACCAGAACGGCGCCGACGCCGATCGCGTGCCGCGCCCACAATGCCGCGCGGTTCCGGTCACCTTTAAAGACCAGTGCGGCTTCCTGAACGAGGAAGTTGACGATCATGACAACAGGGCCGAGCGTCAGCCGTCCAAGCAACGTCGTGTTCCACGCCGCCAGGCGGCGGCCGAGCCAGCCGATGCTCTCCCAGGCAACTTGTGTAAAGTAAGACGATTCCGGGTCTTCGATCGGGTCGGTCAGGTGTTCGTCGCGATGGTGGGTCAGGTGGCCTTCTCGGTAGATCGCGTAAGGCAGCCAGAGCGACAAAGGCGGCCAACCGATCGCATCATTGACACGCCGGTTGCGGGTCGGATGGCCGTGGATGACCTCATGCTGCAGCGACCCGTGCCAGGCGACCAACCAGCCGCCAGCGGCGATGACCACGACGACCGGCAATGACTGCCAGAACCATGTCACGGCAAAGTAGCCACCATAAATGGCGAGAGCCAAAGCCACCGTCTGCCATTCAATTCGGGCGATGACGGAAAGGGTGGATTGGGAAGGCAGTATTTCTGGCGACGGGCGGATGGACATGACGTTAATTCCGACAAGTGCGAAAAACCGATAGATTTCAACTGCCAATATAAAAGGCCAACGCCGGGAGCCGCGCCGTATGGCTTTGCATCAGAGTTCGGAAAAACGGAAAACTGGTTGCGAAAAGAGGTCATATTGGAAAATATTTATTCTATATAATTTATAGATTATTGGCTCTAATCGTTCCATCGAATTGACGAGCGCCTTTTCCGGTTGAGAGGGCGCTCCAGACCGGAGGGAAATTCCATGACATTCAACCCCACGCGCCGACAGGTACTTGTCGGCGGCGCGTCCATCGCGACCATCGTCGCCTTTGGAGGCGTTCATCCCGCCGTCGCAAACGAGGACCGCACCAAGATTGCAGTTCGCGTCGAGAAGGACCTTTCCAATCTCGATCCCGCCAACCGTTCCGGCCCGGTCGATCTTAACGTGATCTGGTCGGTGCAGCAGGGCCTGATCTCGTTCAAGCCGGGCTCGACGGAATGGGAGCTCGACGCTGCAGAAGAGCTTGAACAGGTCAGCGACACCGAAATCCGCTTCAAGCTGCGCAGCGGCCTCGCCTTTACCGGCGGCTATGGCGACCTGACGGCCGAAGACGTGAAATTCTCCTTCGAGCGCTTCATCAAGCCGGATAGCGAAGGCAAGCCCGTTACCTACGCCAAGGATTGGTCCGCACTTGATCGCGTCGAAGTGACCGGCCCGCTCGAAGGCCGTATCATCCTGAAGAACCCAGCACCGGCGCTTTACACGATCGCGTTGGCCGATGGCTCTGGCCGTATTCTCTCGAAGAAGGCTTTCGAAGCCCTCGGAGAAAAGGCAATCGCCACGAAGTTGATCGGCAGCGGTCCTTACGTGCTCAAGGAATGGACCCCGCGCGAGCAGTTCGTCCTTGAAATCAACCCGGACTACAAGGGCGCGATCAAGCCGCACTTCCTTCAGATCGTCGGCAAGCCGATTGGCGAGCAGAAGACCGCCGAGATCGCCTTCCAGTCCGGCGAGATCGACTTCACCGCCATCGACCCGGAAAGCGGCAAGGCGTTGGCGGAATTGCCGGATGCGAGCGTGACGCAAATTCCGGCGATCGACTATGTCTGGTTCGGCCCCAACATCGAGAAGGCGCCATTCGACGATATCCGCGTGCGTCAGGCGCTTCGCTATGCCGTCGATATCGACGCGATCCTGCAGGGTGCCTATTCCGGCATCTATCCGCGGGCCAATTCGTTGCTGGCGCCGAGCCTGCTCGGCTACTGGAAAGACGCGCCGGTTCACGCCCGCGATCTGGAAAAAGCCCAGGCTCTCCTCGCAGAAGCCGGTCATGCCGATGGCTTCAAGACGAAGCTGACGATCGAAGCCAATGCCCGCTACGAGGCGATCGCCCAGATCATCCAGGCCAATCTGGCCGAAGTCGGCATCGAGGTGGAGATCGAGGCGCTGGAATCCGCAGCCTATTGGGCGCTCGGCGAAAATGATGCCAGCAAGGACCTCGAGTTGTCGCTGATCAAGTACAACGGCAAGTTCGACCCCGGCTTCCAGACACAGTGGTTCACCTCGGCGCAGGTTGGCCAGTGGAACTGGCAGCGCTGGAAGAGCGCCGATTTCGACGCGCTGCATGAAAAGGGTGGCGTCACCGTCGATCCGGCCGAGCGCGAGAAGATCTACATCGAGGCGCAGAAGCTGCTCGACGAATCCGCCGCCTTCATCTGGATCACCCACAATCTCAATGCCTTCGCCTCGCGAAAGTGGTTGAAGCCGGGCGTCCTGCCGAATGGCAACAACTGGCTTTACACGGCCTTTACGGAAGCGACGGCCTGATCCGGTGACTGACTTTGAAATGAAACACGGGGATGCGCTGCGATGAGGAGCGCGTCCCTCCAGATCCATCTCGCCTTCAAGCTGGCGACGGCGCTTCTCGCCGTTGCCGGCTCTGTCGTGCTTCTGATGGCGCTGACACGGCTGATCCCCGGCGACCCCGCGACCGTGATCCTGGGTTCACGCGCGACGCCCGAGGCCGTCGCAGCCCTCAACGCCCGCATCGGCCTCGACAAACCGCTGGTCGAGCAGGTCTTCGTCTTCTTCGGCCGGCTGGTTTCCGGCGATCTCGGGGAAGATGTCTTCAACGGCCGCCCGGTCCTTGCCCTCGTCGCCTCTGCCCTGCCGAACACGGTAGCGCTCGCGATTTCCGCCATGCTCTGTGCCATCGCGCTCGGCGTGCCGCTCGCTCTCCTCTCCGCGCGCTGGCCGGGCGGCAAGATCGATCGGCTGATCGCGTTCCTGAGCGTCGGCTTCATCTCGACGCCGAGTTTCGTCGTTTCGGTTTTCCTGCTGATGGTATTTTCCGTGACGCTGCGCTGGTTTCCGGTGCTGGGGGCCGGCGAAAGCGGCGATCTCGGGGACCAACTCTGGCATCTGGTATTGCCGACTGCAGCGCTCGCCGCCGGATGGGTGGGCTATATCGCCCGCCTGCTGCGTTCGTCGCTTTTGGAAGTGCTCGGGGAAAACCATATCCGTACGCTGCGTGCCTATGGTGTCAGCGAAACGAAGATCCTCGTGAAATACGCGCTGAAACCAGCGGTGCTGCCGACGGTCGCCGTGCTGGGCATGGGTTTCGGCGAACTGCTCGGCGGCGCGGTTTTTGCCGAGGTGATCTTTAACCGTCCCGGCCTCGGCTCGCTGATCTACGATGCGATCCGCACGCGTAACTATCCGGTGGTGCAGGGCGGCGTCTTCGTCATTGTGCTGCTTTATGTGCTCACCAATCTCGTTGCCGATCTGTCGCAAAGCCTGATCGATCCACGCGAGCGCTCTCGCCTCATCTCCGGCCGGGGGCAGTGATATGAACGTGCTCGCCGATCTCTCCCGCCGCCCCGGCGGCACTTTTGCGCTTTTTGCCGTGACGCTGCTCTGTCTGATCGCGATCGCTGCCCCGCTGATTGCGCCCTATGGGCCCAACGCCATTGCACCGGCCAACCGGCTCATGGACCCCTCGCTGCAACACTTACTCGGCACCGACCATCTCGGCCGCGATATCCTCAGCCGCCTGATTTTTGGCGCACGCGTTGCATTGGGCATATCGCTCTCGGTCATCGCCATTTCGCTGACGACCGGCGTCACGCTCGGCATAGCATCGGCGCTTTCACTGCGTGCTGTCGATTTCGTCATCGTCGGCATCTTCGACGTCGTCACCTCATTTCCGAGCATCATCCTTGCGCTGGCGCTGGTTGCCGTCTTCGGACCCGGCCTCGGCAATGTCGTGCTGCTGGTCAGCATCGTGTTCATTCCGCATTTCGGCCGCGTCGCCCGCGCCCAGACGATCGCCATCCGCAACAGCCCGTTCATCGAGGCCGAAAGGGTGCTCGGCGCGGAACCTTGGCGGGTGATCTTGCACCATGTCACGCCCAACATCATCGGCCCGATCTTCGTGCTCGCCTGCATGGACATCCCGGTCGTCATCACCATCGAGGCCGGTTTGAGCTTCCTCGGGCTTGGCGTACGTCCGCCGCTCGCCAGCTGGGGCAACCTCTTGAATGACGGCTACACCTATCTCGACCAGTCGCCCTGGCTCGCCACCTTTTCCGGCTTGGCGCTAATCCTCGCCACGCTCGGCTTTGCGCTGCTCGGCGAAGCTTTGCGCGACACGCTGGATCCGAAGCTGAGGAAAACCCTGTGACGGACACCCTCCTCACCATCGAAAACCTCAACGTCTCCTACCGTGGCGACGGGAACACAGCCCATATCCTCAATGGCGTCGATATCACCATCCGGCGCGGCCAATCCGTCGGCCTCGTCGGCGAAAGCGGCAGCGGCAAGTCGACGGTCGCCTTCGCCATGCTCGGCCTGCTCGCCGGCAATGCCGAGATTTCGGCTGATCGCGCCGCCTTCGACGGCCACGATACGAATTTAGCCAGCGACGAACCGACGGCCCTGCGCGGCACCGAGATCGCCATGATCTTTCAGGACCCCATGACGGCGCTGAACCCGATGTTCACCATCGGCGCCCAGCTCGTCGATATCCAGCGGCGGCGGTTTCCGAAGGAAAACCGGCGCAAGCTCTGGGCGCGGGCCGAAGCCGTGCTGGCCGATGTCGGCGTGCAGGATGCGGCTGATCGTATGCACTGCTATCCGCACGAGTTTTCCGGCGGCATGCGCCAGCGCGTGGTGATCGCCATGGCGCTTCTGGTCGAACCGAAGCTCTTGATCGCCGATGAGCCAACGACGGCGCTTGACGCCACAATCGAGGCGCAGGTGGTCGAGGTGCTGCATCGCCTGCGGCAAAAGACCGCCGCATCCATGCTGGTCGTCAGCCACAGCATGGGGCTGATCGCCGAACTCTGCGACAGCGTCATCGTCATGTATGCGGGAACGGTGGTGGAGAGCGGGCCGGTCGGCGACGTGCTGCATCGTCCGCGCCACCCCTATACCCGCGCGCTGCTTGACTGCGAGATCGATCCCTACGCCGCCTTCGATCCCTCGCAGGACCTTGCGACGATCCCCGGCAACGTGCCCGATCCCGCCCGTCGTCCCGAAGGCTGCATCTTTGCCGGCCGTTGTCCATCCCGCCACTATCGCTGTCGCGAAAGGCCGCCGCGCAGGCAGGTCGGCGGCGGACAGAGCTATTCCTGCTGGCTGGAGGCTGCCTGATGACCGCGACAGCCCTGACCCTCCCCGCACTTACCCTGAAAGATGCCGTGGTTCGCTACGACCGGCTGATAGCCGTCGATGGTGTTTCGCTGGAACTGCGACGCGGCGAGACGCTAGGCCTCGTCGGTGAAAGCGGTTGCGGAAAATCCTCCGTCGCCCGCGCCATCGTCGGGCTGCAGCCACTTGCGTCAGGTACGCTGACGATCGAGGGCGAGACGCTGCAGGACGTGCCGCCCAAGCGCCGCGGCGATCTGCAGCGCCGGATCCAGCTGCTGTTTCAGGACCCGGCCGCCTCGCTGTCACCACGCATGACGGTGCGCTCGCTCCTCGCCGAGCCGCTGAAAATCCGGAAACTCCACACACCTGAGAGCGCGGCACGGATCGTGGCGCTCGCGGAAAGCATCGGTCTCGGCGAACAGCTTCTGTCGCGCTATCCCCACCAGCTGAGCGGCGGGCAGGCGCGGCGCGTGGCGCTGGTGCGGGCGCTTGCCGCCGAACCCTCGATCATCGTCGCCGACGAACCGACAGCCGGCCTCGACATCTCCATCCAGGGCGAACTGCTCAACCTGCTTCGGGCTCTTCGCGATCGACTGGGGCTCAGCTACCTGTTGATCTCCCACAACCTCAATGTCGTTGGCCGCGTGACCGATCGCGTGGCGGTGATGTATCTCGGCCAGATCGTCGAAAGCGGGCCGACGGCCGCCTTGTTCCGCGATCCCGCGCATCCCTATACGCGGGCGCTGCTCTCGGCCAACTTGACGTTCGATCCCAGTCGCCGCCGCGAGCGCATCGTTCTGTCCGGCGAGCTGCCGAGCCCGAGCAACCCGCCGTCCGGCTGCCGCTTCCACAAACGCTGTCCGCTGGCCCAGCCGAGATGCGCAAGTGATATCCCCGCGCTTCAAGCCGGCGCGGATGGTCGCAACGTCGCCTGCCACTTCCAGCTTGCCGCGGAAGCGGTTGTCAGACCTCAGGCGATGGTGGGGTAACCTTGGTCAGCGGCCTCCCGATCCAGCTCCGCCAGCACTTCATAATCGGCATCGCCGAGCAGGCTGATGCCGCGCAGCGAGAGCGTGTCGCACACTGCGGCAAGCTCAGGATCGGCAATGGTTTCCGAGAGGGCGCGGCGCAGGATGATGAGGTCCTTGGGCGACGTCGCGGCGCCGGTGATGAACGGCAGGCCCGGTCCCCGGGGCGTCTCCGCGAGGATTCGTACGCCCGCGACACGATCGGGATCGAAACGCAGAGTATTGCCGAAGGTGACGCAATCGATCGCCGCGACATCCGCCTTCCCGCTCGAAACGGCATCGATGCTCGCCCGGTGGCCACCGGTCTCTTTGACCGAGGAGAAGAACCGGCCATCGACGGCATGCGGCGCCACGAAGGCCCGAAACAGGTTGTAGCCGGAATTGCTGCCGGGTTCATTGATGGCGGCCCGTGCGCCGCGCAGTTCCTCGATCGACTGCGCGGCCGAGTTGGCATTGACGATGATAAAGCTGCATTTCAGCGGTCCGTCACAACCATCAAGCCCATAAACCGGCGACGCCACCAGCTGCACCTTGCCGCGCAGATGCTGGACGTAAGGATATCCGCAGGTCTGGCCGAACAGCAGGTCGGGGCGCAGCCAGGCTTCGTCGTAGCGGACATCCTCGTCCAAAGCCTGTGGCGCATCGAGCCCAAAGCCACGAATGCGCTTCCCCAGCGCCTCCCAGAACAGCCGCGTAGCCTCCGCAACCGGGGCCGGGCTGACATACATGGCGAGACTGGCAAGCGACATCGGGAAGACTCCGGAAAAACAGTTCGAAAACCTATGCAATACATAGATTTAAACCGCAACGAAATTTCGTTGAAAGGATGCCTGCCATGAACACGTCCGCACAGGAAACCCGCCCTTCGTCAGCAACTGAGATCGCTTGCGACGTACTGGTCATCGGCGGCGGCCCCGCAGGATGCTGGGCGGCACTGGAAGCCTCGGGCGCCAAGGCCAGGGTCGTGCTGGTCGAGAAAGGCTACTGCGGCAGCTCCGGCGCGACGGCTTCGGCCGGCACCCAGATCTGGTATGTGCCGCCGGACCCGACTGAGCGCGAAGAAGCGATGGCAAGCCGCGAGGCGATGGGCGGCTATCTTTCCGAACGCTCCTGGATGGCGCCCGTTCTCGACAGGACCTATGAGAGCGTCAACCGGCTGGCGGACTGGGGCTACCCCTTCCCTGTCGATGACAGGGGCGAGCAGCAGCGCATCTCCGTGCAGGGGCCGGAATACATGCGGCTGTTGCGGCGGCGGGTGAAGAATGCCGGCGTCACCATTCTCGATCACCATCCCGCCACGCGACTGCTGACTAACGGCGGCGCCGTCGTCGGTGCAAGCGGCCTGCGCCGACAGGAAGGCGGGCAATGGACAGTGCGCGCCGGCGCAGTAATATTGGCGGCAGGCGGCTGCGCCTTTATGAGCAAGGCGCTCGGCTGCGACGTGCTGACCGGCGACGGTTACCTGATGGGCGCGGAAGCGGGCGCCGAGCTTTCCGGTATGGAATTCTCCTCGGCCTATGCCATCTCACCGGCCTTCGCCTCGATTACCAAGACAGCGCTCTATCGTTTTGCGCAGTTCTACCGCAAGGATCAGAGCGTGATCGAAGGCGCCGGCTCCGCCCGTGGCCGCTCGATTGTCGCCCGCACGCTGCTCTCCGAGCCCGTCTATGCCCGGCTCGATCTTGCCGAAACGGATGAGGTGAAGGCGATCCTGCGGCGCGCCCAGCCGAATTTCTTTGTGCCCTTCGACCGCCGCGGCATCGATCCGTTCACCGAGTTCTTCGAGGTTAAGCTTCGTCTTGAAGGCACGGTACGCGGCACCGGCGGTCTGCGGCTGACCGGCCTCGACTGCGCCACCACCGTTGCCGGGCTCTATGCTGCCGGCGACAACGCTACGCGCGAGCCGATCTGCGGCGGCTTCACCGGCGGTGGCAGCCACAACGCCGCCTGGGCGATTTCGACCGGCACCTATGCCGGCGCCTCCGCTGCCGCCTTTGCCCAGCAGAAGACCGGTGCGCTGGATATCCATACCCCTCAACCCCCATCGCGCGTCAGAGAAACGGTCATCGACCCCCAAGCCATCATCAAGGCGGTACAGGACGAAGTCTTCCCGCTCCACATCAACTATTTCCGCACCCATGCGGGCCTCACGGCATCGCTGGAGCGCCTTGACCGGCTTTGGGAGGAGATCGCCGCAGCAACGGTCGCGGACGAGAGCCAGATTCTGCAACTGCGCCAGGCACAGGCGATGACCGCCACCGCCCGCTTCATGTATCGCGCAGCACTTTCCCGCACGGAAAGCCGCGGCATGCACCGACGAGAAGACTTTCCCAAGCAAGACCCTGGCCAGCATCACCGACTGGTCGTTGGTGGCCTCGATACCATCACCGTCCGGCAAGAAACAATCGATCCCGGCGCCTACAGGGAGGCTGCGGAATAATGATCGAGGTTCTGGATACCGATACCTGCACGGACTGCAATCTCTGCGTCCAGGTCTGCCCGACCAATGTCTTCGAAGCCATACCGAACGGTCCGCCTCAAATCCTGCGGCAGGCATCCTGCCAAACCTGCTTCATGTGCGAGGCTTATTGCCCGGTGGATGCGCTCTATGTCGATCCAGACGCAGAACTCGTGCAGGGGCTGACGGTCGAAGGCGTGCGTGAAAACAATCTCTTCGGCAGCTACCGAAAGGCCATCGGCTGGCACAAGGAAACCCGTCACCGCCGCCATGTCGACGATCACTTCCGAATTCCCCAGTGAGTGGCCGCGATCGAATTCACGTGGCGGGCGTAGTACAGACACCGGGTGGTTCATTTTTCATGCACAGCCGCTC
This sequence comes from Pararhizobium capsulatum DSM 1112, assembly GCF_030814475.1. Lineage (NCBI taxonomy): Bacteria > Pseudomonadati > Pseudomonadota > Alphaproteobacteria > Hyphomicrobiales > Rhizobiaceae > Pararhizobium > Pararhizobium capsulatum. The sequence goes on from NZ_JAUSVF010000002.1 coordinate 32,967, forward strand.
AAACAGAGGTCGGCCACGGCGTTAACAGCAAAGCCCCGGTGGTCGGCATTACAGGTTGCGCCTTTGCCCGCGCCACTGTCATGGCCGATGGGATACTGGCAGGTGGGGTTGTACTCCAAGGGTAGCGCGAGTTCGATGAAGGATCCTGCATCCACGCCATGCTTGGAAGAAAAGCCCAGACCAATGCAGACCGACCCAACTCAAAACCGTTGCGGCAGCGACGGCTTGTTTCCAGTGATCTCATCGATGCCTGCCAGAATTTCTGGTGTGAGTTTACTTTTGTTATCCAGCGCAGCGAGGTTGCCTTCCAATTGGCTCTTGCGCGAAGCCGCAGGCGTTTCAAGGCGGCATGCGCCGCCTCGGTTACGTGCTCGCGTGAAAGCCCTCGCTGCGTAGGCTTCTCTCCGCCCCAGAACACCTTGCTGGAAACAACGAAACTATCGCGGCTCCATCCGAGGGTCTTGAGTGCCTGTCCCATCACGATTTCGGAATTCCCGCTCTCGTAGCCCTCGGCATTGTCGAAAAAATTGATGCCGTTGTCATATGCGTGCGCCATCAAGCTTACGGCGTCGCTGCCGTCGACCTGCTTACCGAAAGTTACCCAGGAACCGAACGAAAATTCGCTGACCTTGAGGCCTGATTTTCCGCATTGGCGACCAGGTCTCCCGCGTCTCGACGATCGAAAATATTGACCTGAAAAAGGGGCGCAGTGGCAATCTGATTTTTGTTACAGTACGGCATCGTTACGCAACGGCTCGCGGCCGCACGCTCGATGAACGACAGGGTTCGCGGCCCCAGTGGAAATGCTGCGACCGGTTCCCGCGATGCGACGCTCTGCTGAAGGAAGGCATCTTTAGGCGGAATACAAGTTTCGTACAGGTTCATTTGTGTTCTCTCCCAAGACGACAAATTGCCCCTCTCTGCCGCCACCGGCAGTGACGAATAATTTGATCCGAGCGCAGCGAGACTTCAATAAAAAAAGATAATACAATCAAAAAACCCCGGCTGGGGACGCCGGGTGGCGAAACTCCGTGGTCGCGGCTGGCAATCACCTACGTTGGGAAACATTGGACCGAAACTGGAGATCATTTATGGTTTGGAAAACGCCAAAGTTTGACTACGTGAATGGGTATAAGATCATCGAAATCGATGGGCCTGCCTTCCAAGTTTCCGACGACGACGGTCCGTTGGGGGAGCCTTTCCCCTATTCCGGCGAGGCTGCTGCTTACGCGAACTCTTTGCCAAAGCGAGAACAGCAGCGTAACCAGATAGGAAGCCTGCGAAAACCATAAGCAAACTCCCTCAGCGAATGCGAAGCACAATTTGACAAACGCCCGTCTTCCCACATCCTTGGAACTGCTTGGTTGGTCTGACTTCTTCGCAGATCAGATAGAGCCTGCCGATGAAGACCTCGTGCCACGGCGCATCGCATCGGTCCACCGGGCACGCATCGAGGCGATCGGTGTCACGGGGTCGGTCGAGCTGGAGCTTCCAGCCAATGCCAACACGGCGGATTTTGCGGTGGGCGATTGGGTGCTAGCCGATCCTTCATCTGACATGTTTGTTCGCCGGCTCGATCGGAAAACCGTTTTTCAGAGACGTCCGGAGGTCGGACGTGGCCAGCAACTCGTTGCTGCCAACGTCGACACACTGTTGATCGTGACATCGTGCAATGCCGATTTCAATCCTGACCGGCTGGAACGTTACCTGATCATGGCCAACCAGGCAGGAAGCAAACCGGTAATCGTGCTGACAAAGGCTGACGCCACGGACGACGTTGGCCTGTTCCAGACGCAGGCCGAGGCTTTGCAGCGTGATCTGCCTGTCATTGCACTGAATGGACACTCCGCCGATGCAGGCTTTCTTTTGCGTTCCTGGTGCGGTGCTGGCCAAACGATCGCCCTTGTTGGATCCTCCGGGGTCGGAAAGTCGACGCTGGTGAACACGCTGACCGGCCCTGCATATGGCTCAAAGCAGAAAACCGGGAATATCCGCGAATATGATGCACAAGGCCGTCACACCACGACCGCGCGATCCCTGCATGCCATTCCCGGTGGCGGCTGGGTCATCGATACGCCAGGAATTAGGACGCTCTACGTCAGCGATATTACCGATGGCATCGACACATTTTTTGCCGACATCGTGGAACTGGCGCCGCTTTGCCGATTTCGTGATTGTACCCATTTGCACGAACCGGGCTGCGCAGTTCAGGCTGCTGTCAAAAACGGCACTTTCGCCGCCGAACGCGTTGAGCGGTGGCGAAGTCTTGTCCTTGAGAACCGGGATAGGACACCGACCATCAGCGGACCACGCGGCAACAAAAGTGTTCGCAAGAAGAAATACTAAAGGTCAGGACGCCTTGAACAGTCTCGAACCACCGATCATGTAATTTTCATTTTCTGTAATGAGAAATCGGCGCACAGCGACCGCCGACGACCTCCGCCGGTTCCAGATCGAGCAGCAGGAGGACGACGTTCCAGTTCCGACGATGAACAGCATCGTGTCGGCGCGACGGTTCTTCTTCACCCAAACCCTCGACCGCACTCAACTGAAGGTCATGTCGGCGGTCGAGAACTGCCGCACTGCTGCCCTCGGCGGTCACGTCGAGGCTTGCGAGGACTGCGGCCAGCGGCAGATCGCCTACAACTCCTGCCGCAATCGGCACTGTCTGAAGTGGGTGCAGCGGCACGGACATGGCTTGCCGAACGCGAAGCTGATCTGCTTCCAGTCGGCTACTTCCACGGCGTGTTCACGCTGCCGGCCGAGGCCGCCGGCATAGCGTTCCAGAACAAGGCGTTTGTCTATGACCTGCTGTTCAAGGCGGCGTCGGAGACGATGCTGACCATCGCGGCCGATCGCAAGCACATCGGCATCACCGCCGTGCTCCACACATGGGGATCGGCGATGACGCACCATCCGCATGTGCACATGATCGTGCCTGGCGGCGGCATCACGCCAGACGGAAGTCGATGGATATCATCGCGCCCGGCCTTCCTGCTTCCAGTACGCGTACTCAGCAAACTGTTTCGACGACTATTCCTCACTCGGCTGGTCGCTCTGCACGACGCCGCGCGGCTCAGCTTTTTTGGCGCACTTGCTCACCTCGCCGAGCGGCGGGCATTCTTGCGGCATCTGTCGCCGGTCCGAAAGAAACGCTGGGTGGTCTATGCGAAGGCGCCGTTCGCGGGTCCTGAGGCGGTTCTTGCCTATCTGTCGCGCTACACCCATCGGGTCGCGATCTCCAACAGCCGCCTCATCCGCTTCGACAAGGACAGCATCACCTTCCGCTACAAGGACTATCGCCGCGACAGCGCTGACCGTCAGCAGGTGATGACGCTCGCAACCGACGAGTTCATCCGCCGCTTCCTCATCCATGTCCTGCCGCGTGGCTTCCACCGCATTCGGCACTACGGCCTGCTCGCCGGCTCCGCCCGCAAGGCCAGCCTCGCGCTCGCGCGCGAACTGCTGAACGTCGCCGCGCCACCTGATGACGATACCCCAGACGAACCGGACAACTTCCGCCCGCCATGCCCATGCTGCGACGGACGCATGATTATCATCGAGATGTTCGAACGGTGAAGACAGCCGCGTGGACCGCCGAACAAAACCTCACCGAACCGGGAGACTGCCTCATGACCCGGCATTGGCATGGTCAAGACTTCAGTCGCAGGCGTCACGCCTCCGGCAACCGACCCGCATGCGACCGTGGCGATCATTGCCGCCGACACGGTCGCGGCAGCCGGGGCCGGGGCCGGGGCCGGAAATCCGCGCAGGCGCGCAAAGAAGCGACCTGCCCGTCATCCATCATCCCACTCCCTCACGGCGATCCTGGTACCGCGCACATGAGCCGAAGATTGAAATCTCCATAGCCTTCGACTGGGTCCGCGGGTTCCTTCCTCGGGGACTTTCGTACGCCTGTCTGGCACCTGCTCTCTGTGGAAATTTGTGTGCCGATTCGGAATAATTATGTTGACAAAATGCCGATTCGGAAACTAGCTTGCCTTTATCGCTAATCTCAGGAGGATGTGGTGGCAAACCGCGACGAACTGGACGATCTCGACCGCATAGTCGTTTCGATGTTGACGGAGGATGGGCGACTTTCCGCGTCGGAAATCGCTGGCCGAATCGGCAATGTTTCGGAACGGACCATCCGCAACCGGATCGCGGGGCTGCTGCAGAACCGGCACATCGTTATCGGCGCCATTCCCGATCCGACCGCGAGCAGTCGGGATGTTCAGGCGGACCTTTGGATCGATGTGGAGCCCGGCAAGGTCGATGAGGTCGCAGCGCAGCTCGGCGAATATGACGAGGTCGGCTATTTGGCGGCGGTTACCGGCCAGTACACGCTAACGGCCGCCATCTTTTTCAACACCAATGCCGAGCTTTTCGAATTCACCGAGAACGTGATCGGAAAAATTCCCGGGGTGCGCAAGGTCGTCACCCACATGATCCTGCGAATGTACAAGATCTACGGCACGCGCACGACCGCGTTGAGCCAGTCCACAACGGCAAACGGAGTGGCACGGCGCGCGAGGAGAACGAAATGACGAAGCAACTGCGGATCGGCGTCGATGTCGGCGGAACGAACACGGACGCGGCTTTGCTGCAGGGCGAGGAGGTTCTGTCGACGATCAAGACGGCAACGACCGCGAACGTCACCGACGGCGTTTCTTCCGCGATCCGGGCGGTGCTTTTGGCCGCCAGTGTCGCCAGCGACCGCGTCGGAGCGGTGATGATCGGCACGACGCATTTTCTCAATGCGCTAGTCGAACGCCGCCACCTGCAGCGTACCGGTATTCTCCGGCTGTGCGGGCCCGCCACTCGCGCCTTGCCGCCGATGATCGATTGGCCCGAGGATCTGCGGCTTGTCGTCGATGGTGGAGCGGCGCTTGTCGGGGGTGGCGTAAACTATGACGGTTCGTCCATCGCCCCCCTCGACACGGACGCGATCCGGCTGGCCTGTCGTGACTGGCGCGAGCGGGGCATCGGCGCCATCGCCATCTGCTCGGTGTTTGCGCTGGTCGATCCGCGCATGGAAATCGCCGCGGCGGAAATCGTCGCCGAGGAGGTGCCGGACGTTTCGGTCAGCCTGTCGCATCGCATCGGCAAAACCGGACTTTTGCAGCGCGAGAGTGCGACTATCCTCAATGCGAGCCTTCACCGCATCGGACACGAAACCGTCGCCGCCTTCCGCCATGCCTTCGGCGAGCTGGGATTGTCTTGCCCGCTCTATCTCACCCAGAACGACGGCACGCTGATGTCGGCGGAATACGCCGAACGCTTTCCAGTCTTCACGATGGCCTCCGGGCCGACCAACTCCATGCGCGGCGCGGCCTTCCTCACGGGTTTGAAAGATGCCGTGGTCATCGATATCGGCGGCACGACGACGGATATTGGCATGCTTGTTAGTGGCTTTCCCCGCAGTCGCGGCGAGGGCGCGACCGTTGCCGGCGTACGCACCAATTTCCGCGTGCCGGACGTTTTTTCCTTCGGGCTCGGCGGTGGCAGCCGCGTTCGCGATGGGGATGATTTGCGCATCGGCCCGGACTCCGTCGGCTTCCGCCTGCCGGAGAAGGCGCTCTGCTTCGGCGGCGACGAACTGACTGCGACGGATATTGCCGTTGCCGCGGGTCTGGTCGATCTCGGCGACAAGACCCGGCTGAAACATCTGGATCGCGCAGTAGTCAAGGCCGCCCTTAACAAGATGAAGCGGGATGTCGAAGCGGTTGTCGACCAGATGAAACCTGGACCCGACCCCATTCCGGCGATCCTCGTCGGTGGCGGATCCGTGCTGATCGACGGGTTCTTGGAGGGAACAAGCGTTTCCTTGCGTCCAGAGCATTTTGGCTCGGCCAATGCCATTGGCGCCGCGATCGCACAGGTTTCCGGCGAGGTGGACAACATCGTTTCGCTCGAAGGCCAGTCGCGCCAGTCGGCGGTGGAAGGGGTGATCGCTGAGGCGCGCCGCCGGGCGGTCGAAGCGGGCGCGGCGGAAGACACCGTCGTGCTGGCTGAAATCGATGAAACGCCGCTTTCCTATCTGCCGGGCAATGCCATGCGGATCGCGGCCAAAGTGGTAGGGGATCTGAACTCGTGACGTTTTGGAACTTGAAAGAAACCGATATCGATCGGATCGCGCTCGGGGTCGGTATTTTGGGAACGGGCGGCGGCGGCAACCCCTATCTGGCATCGCTGATGGCCAAGGCGCAATTGCTCCAGGGGCGGGAAATCAAGATGGTTCGTCCCGCCGATCTGGCTCCGGACGCGATGGTTCTTGCACTTGGCGGCATTGGCGCACCGACGGTCGGCATCGAGAAAATCGAAGAGGGCGATGAGGGCGTGCGGGTTCTTCATGCCATGGAAAGGCTGATCGGTCGCCGGATCGATGCCGTCATGGCGGATGAAATTGGTGGTGGAAACGGTATTGCGCCGATGATCACCGCGGCGAAACTCGGTCTGCCCGTGGTGGATGCTGACGGGATGGGGCGAGCCTTTCCCGAAGTGCAGATGACGACTTTCTTCATCAACGGTCAGTCCACCGCGCCGACGGCGCTCGCCGATGCGTCCGGCAACGTGGTTATCGTCTCGCAAGCAACCAGCCCGGAAATGCTGGAAAAGCTGATGCGCGCGGGCACGGTGGCAATGGGCTGCACAGCGCACATGGGCACGGCGCCGATGAGCGGCGATTTCGTGCGCCGCTTCGGTGTGCCGCACACGGTCAGCCAATCCTGGCGGCTTGGCGACACGGTCCTGAACGCGCGGGCCAAAAAGACGAACCCGGTCGCAGCGGTGCTTGAGCAGGAAGGCGGAGCCCTGCTTCTCCAAGGCAAGGTGGTCGATATCGGCCGCAAGATCGAGGGTGGCTTTGTGCGTGGGCGACTGACGGTTGCCGGTCTCGGCACATTTTCCGGCCGTTTGCTGGAGGTCGATATCCAAAATGAATACCTGGTCGCTCGCGAAGAGGGAAAGATCCTCTCGATGGTGCCGGACCTGATCTGTATCATGGACAGCGAAACCGGCCGGCCGGTTTCCACCGAGGAGCAGCGTTATGGCCTGCGTGTCAGCGTCATCGCCATTCCGTCGCCGTCGCTATTGCGAACCGAGCTGGCGCTCGCTTCCGTCGGACCACGCGCCTTCGGCTACGACTTCGATTTTGTGCCGCGCGGGCAGCCAACAGTCGCCCGTCCGGTCGAAGCGTACGGCCTCCAAAAATAAAGCTTGATACCACGAAAAGGGAGCTGCGAGAACGCCGGCTCCGAGGGGAGAACAGTGATGAAGCGTCGAGATTTTCTTAAAACCGCCAGCTTGACCGCCTTGGCATTCGCAGCACCGTTGCGGTGGAGCGAGGCCCTGGCCGAGGATGGCCAGCGCATCTTTACCCTGGCCTATCCCGCCGGCTTTCCGGATCTCGACCCGGCCACATCATTCTCGAACGACGGCGCGGTGCTGGCTAATGCCTACGAGACCCTGACGCGCTACGTTCCCGGTTTCGACGGCGCCGATGCCAGGATCGAGCCGCTTCTGGCAGAAAGCTGGGAGTCTTCGGCCGACGGCCTCGCCTGGACCTTCAAATTGCGCAAGGGCGTGAGGTTCCACGACGGCGCGGAACTGACCGCGGAAGCGGTTAAGGCATCGATCGAGCGGACCAAGAAAATCGGTGGCGGCGCTTCCTTCATTTGGGCTCCTGTCGAAACGATCGAGACACCGGATGCGACGACCGTGAAGCTGCGCCTTTCCGGGGCGCAGCCGATGGACGTCGCGGCAGCCGCCGGCTTTGCCGCTTGGATTTATAGCCCGGCCGCGATGGACAAGGACAACGCCTGGTTCAACGCCGGCAACAGCGCCGGTACCGGTCCCTACAAGATCGAACGCTATGAGCCCGGCCAACGTGCGATCCTGACGCGCCACGATGGCTATTGGGGCGGATGGGCGGAAGGTGCCTTCGACAAGGTCGTTTTCGAGATTACCGAAGACACCGTGCTTGCCCAGAGCAAGATCGAAAATGGCGAAGTGGATTGGACATACGGCCTTTCCTACGACAATCTCGAAGGCCTGAAGGCGCGGGACGATTTGAAAGTCGTCGTCAATCCGTCTTTCGAAACCCTTGTCGGCATGTTCAACACGCGGCGGGCGCCGCTCGACAATCCGAAGGTCCGACAGGCATTGGCCATCGCATTCCCCTATGACGACGTCATCGCCGCCGGAACCGCGGGGTTCGGCACGCGTGCCAAGGGCGCCATTCCTCCCGGTATCTGGGGCCACGACCCCGACGCACCAGTCCCCGCGACCGATATCGAGAAGGCGCGGGCGTTGCTCGCCGAAGCCGGTGTCGCCGAAGGGCTGGAACTCTCTCTCACCTATGCGACCGGCGATGCGCTGGAGGCGGTGGCCGGCGAATTGTGGAAGGCGAACCTCGAACAATTGGGCATTACTCTCACTTTGCAGCCCATGGCCTGGGAGGCCCAGTGGCAATTGGCGAAGGCCGATCCGACGGCGGCGCAGGATATCTTCCTGATGTACTGGTGGCCGACATTTGTGACCCCTTACGACTACCTGTTCAATCTTTTCCACTCGGAAAAGGCACCGAACTACAATCTCGGCTACTATGCGAACCCCGCGTTCGACACGCTGATCGATGATGCGAACACGCTGTCGGCGACCGATCGGCCCGGCGCCGAGGCCTCCTTCAAGAAGGCGCAGCGCATCCTGATCGATGAGGCGGCGGCGGTCTTCATCGTCGACAAGCCCAATGTCCACATCATTCGCTCCGACGTCAAAAACTATGTCGACAATCCAGCCTATGGCCATGTGACGTTCGTCCACGAAATGAGCCGCTGAAGCGGAGAAGGAGGGCGGCATGCACTTGATACGCTACTTGTTACGACGGGCCGTTCTTTCTGTCTTCGTCGTACTCGGGGTCACGTTTCTGGTCTTCGTCGTCGCGCAGGTCGTGCCGTCCGACCCAGCCGCGCTTTACGCCGGTCCTCGGCCGACGGCCGCGCAGATCGAGGTGGCGCGCAAGACACTAGCCCTGGATGCACCGCTCTACGAGCGGTTCATCGCCTTCTCGGCCCACATGGCTACGGGAGAATTTGGCGTCTCCTACAAGTCCCGCCGGCTGATCGCGGACGATCTCTCGGTGTTCCTACCGGCGACACTTGAACTCGCGGTGTTTTCCACCGTGCTTGCGCTCCTCATCGGCGTGCCGGCCGGCGTCCTGGCCGCCGCGGGGCGTGGCGGCTTTTGCGATCGCTTGGGTGGGCTCGGCTCGATTGCCACCGTGGCAATGCCCACCTTCTTTCTTGCGATGCTGCTGCAAGCGTTTTTTGCTCAGTGGCTGGGCGTTCTGCCGCTTTCGGGACGATTGTCCAAGGAGTTCGCAGTCCTTGCGCCCTTCCCTTCAGTTACCGGTTTCAATCTGGTGGACTCCCTGCTGGCAGGAAGCCCCGCGGCATTCGTCGATGCGCTGCTGCATCTGGTACTGCCGGCTCTGACGCTCGCCAGCTATCCGGCGGGCATCGCCATGCGGCTGACCCGATCGGCGATGATCGAAATCCTGCAGCGGCGGCACATCATCGCCGCTCGGGCGCTCGGATTGTCCGAGCCGCGCATTCTTTTCGGACACGCGCTGCCAAACGCGATGGGGCCGGCACTCACGGTTGTCGGGCTAAGCTTTGCTTATGCGCTGACGGGAGCCGTTCTTGTCGAGATCATTTTCGCCTGGCCGGGCCTTGGCCGCTACGTCTCAGAAGCCATCCTGTCCAAGGATTTTCCGGTCATAGCGGCGGCCGCTCTGGTGGTGACGATTTGTTATGTCGCAATGAATCTGCTGATCGACCTGGCACAGGCGGTCTTTGATCCGAGGGTGGCTCTCTGATGCGCAAATTACTCAATCGGCTCGGTTGGGCTGGCTCCGCCAGTCTCGCCATCATTGGTTTGGTTCTCCTCCTGGCAGTGTTCGCACCGGCGGTCGCACCCTTTCCGGAACAGGGGCTGGGCGCGCCGAACATCGCCAGCAAGTTTGCGCCGCCATCGTTCGAGCATTGGCTTGGCGCCGACCATCTCGGCCGCGATATGGTAAGCCGGGTCATCTATGGCGCGCGGGTGTCAATGACGACCGGCTTCCTGATCGTGGCGCTTTCCCTTGCGATCGGACTGCCGGTTGGCCTACTGGCCGGCTATTTCGGCGGCTGGGTCGATGATGCGCTGATGCGCGTCACGGACGTCTTCCTGGCCTTTCCCGCGTTGCTACTTGCCGTTTTGATGGCGGCAGCGATGGGGGCAGGCATGGTCAACTCGACCATCGCCGTCGCCATCACTTGGTGGCCGTGGTACGCGCGACTGGCGCGCGCCGAAGTTTTGGTGTTGCGCGGGCAACCCTACGTCGAGGCAGCAAGGGTGATGGGTGTTTCCCACGCCAGGATCATCCTTCGGCACATTTTGCCGAGCGCAAGCGGCCCGCTCGCGGTTCAGGCCGCGCTCGACTTCGGCCCGGCGTTGTTGACGGCATCGGCTCTGTCATTTCTCGGTCTCGGCATCCTGCCGCCGACTGCCGACTGGGGACAAATGGTCAATGCCGGCCGCGCGTTCTTCCCACTTCGCTGGTGGTATGCAACAGCCCCAGGCGTGACGATCTTCCTGCTCGCACTGGCATTTTCGGTGCTGGGTGACGCATTGCGTGGCGGCGACGGAGGGCAGGCCGATGTCGCTCGTTGAAGTCCAGGGCCTGTCGATCAGCTTCGGTAGCCTCCGCCAGCCTATCCATGCGGTCCGGCATCTCGATCTGTCAATCGAACGGGGTACTATCCACGGACTGATTGGCGAGTCCGGCTGCGGCAAGACAATTTCCGGCATGGCCCTCCTCGGTTTATTGCCTCAAAGCGCCCATGTCGCCGCCGAGGCCTTCAGCTTCGATGGGCTGAACCTTCTCGATGTGGCGAAAAGCCTGCGTGGTCGGCGTATCGCCATGATCTCGCAGGACCCCGCCGCCGCGCTAAATCCAGTGCTGAGGATCGGCCGGCAAATGGATGACGTGCTGCGGAGCCACACCGGCTTGCCGCGCTTTCAGCGTCGCGCTCAGGCCGAGGAACTGTTGGCCGCCACCGGTCTGCCCGATCCGAGACGGGTGCTGAACAGCTATCCGCACCAGCTTTCGGGCGGCATGCAGCAGCGTGTCGTCATCGCGCAGGCCCTGGCCACCGGCGCAGACTTCATCATCGCCGACGAGCCGACCACCGCGCTCGACGTGACCGTCGGCGCGCAGGTGCTGGCGCTGTTGCAACGGCTTGTTCGCGAACGCGCGCTGACGGTGCTGATGATCACACACGACATGGACGTGATCGCGGAATGTTGCGACAGCGCCACCGTGCTCTACGCTGGATATACCGTGGAGACAGGGCCAACGGACGACCTGCTGGCCAAGCCCCGCCACCCCTATTCACAGGCCCTGCTGGCCGCGCTGCCGGACGCCGTCGCAAAGGGCGGGAAGCTGGCTTCGATCGAAGGCCATTTTCCGCCGCCCTTCACCGCCATAGGAGGTTGCGCGTTTGCGCCCCGCTGTTCCAAGGCGCTGGCGATCTGTCACGAGGCGAAACCGCCGCGGCATGGCTGTATCGACCATAGCTGGACATGCCATCTGGAGCCCCATCATGGATGAGCCTTTGCTGCGGATACGCGATCTGGTGGTGCGCTATCGTCGCACAAGCCTGTTCTCAAATCCACCGCCACCGGCCGTCGGCTCGATCAGCCTCGATCTTGCAACTGGCACGACGCTCGGCCTCGTGGGCGAATCCGGTTCGGGCAAGAGCAGCCTGCTGCGGGCCATCCTGCGTCTAATCCCAGTGGAGAGCGGAACGATCCGGCTGGATGGCAACGACTGGCTCGCCTTGCCGGAAAAGGAACTGCGAGAGCACCGCCGCGCAATCGGCGTCGTCTCCCAGAACCCCTTCCTGTCGCTCAGTCCCCGGCTAACGATCGCCGAAATCCTGGCCGAGCCGATAACGGCCCAGACAGGTGTTCCGCTCAGCAAGGTGAAGGAGCGCTCCGCCGACACGCTGGAGCGGTGCGGGCTCCCCGGCGATTTTCTAACCCGGCGGGCGCGACAACTATCCGGCGGGCAAGCCCAGCGCGTCGCCATCGCCAGGGCGCTGATGCTGCGCCCGAAACTCCTTATCCTGGACGAGCCGACCTCAGCGCTCGACATCTCCGTCCAGGCGCAAATCCTCAACCTTCTCGCCGATCTCAAGCAAGAGTTCGGACTGTCAATGCTGTTCGTCACCCATAACCTCAAGGTTGTTCAGCACGTCTCCGACACCCTTATCGTCATGCGCGGCGGTCGCGTCGTCGAAGCCGGACCGACCGAACAGGTGTCCAGGGAGCCGGCCGAGGACTACACGCGCCAACTGATGGGATATGGCGGGCGCCGGCAGATCGTCGCCTGATCCGCAGAAAACCGTGCCTATCATCATCGACCGACAGTACGATTTCCTATAGACCACGGACTTTCGCCCGGCAGGGCTACGCCCCCCCGCGTCGCGCCATCCTCCCCCGGTCAACCGGCTCATCGCAGCCTACCGGGACGCCGGCATCCTGATCATTCACATCCGGCAGGGAACTGCGTGGGCTGTTGCAAGACCGACCGCCAGTTCATACGTTCTCCGTTCAACCTCAGAAGGAGCTGCAGATGCAGATCGACCTCGCAGGTAAGACCGCTCTGATTACCGGATCCACCGAAGGCATCGGCTACGCAATCGCCCGCCAACTCTCGCGAGCTGGCGCGGACGTGGTGATCAATGGACGGTCTGAAGAAAAGACCGCTAAGGCCGCCGAGCGCCTGGAAGGTGAAGGCGCCGTGGGCACCGTAGCCGCCGTCGCAGCCGATGTCGCTACCGCCGAAGGGTGTGAGGCTCTCATCGCGAAGGTTCCTCAGGTCGATATCCTGATCAACAATGCGGGCATCTTCCAGCCGCTCGATTTCTTCGAGGCGAGCGACGAGGTCTGGGATCGTCATTGGCAGGTCAACGTGATGTCGGCCGTCAGGCTTTCGCGTGCCTACCTTCCGGGCATGCAGAACCTCGACTGGGGTCGCGTCATCTTCATCGCATCGGAATCCGGTTTCAACATTCCGGTGGAGATGATTCACTATGGCGTTAGCAAGACCGCCGATATCGCGGTTGCCCGCGGGCTGGCCAAGCGCATGGCGGGCACGGGCGTCACCGTGAACTCGGTTCTCCCCGGCCCAACACTGTCTGAAGGCGTCGAGGCGATGCTAGCTGAAGAGCGTGAAAAGACGGGCAAGCCGATCGAGGAGGTCGCGGCGGACTTCGTCAAGAAACATCGTGGCAGTTCGATTATTCAACGCGCGGCAAGCGTCGAGGAAATCGCCAACCTCGTAACCTATTTGGCCTCGCCTTTAGCATCCGCGACGACAGGGGCTTCCATGCGCGTGGACGGAGGTCTGATCGACACGCTCTGACGGTGAACCCTCCCCTGCCAGTCGGCAATAAGACGTCTCTGCGTGCACGATAAATGTGAAAATCGATGCGCGGGTTCGAATACCCGCTCTTTTTCTATGCCTAAAGAGGCCTAGGACCAATCGACATTCTCTGCATCCAGATCATTGCGGCGGTGAGATAGGCGAAGCCTGAGAAATGAATGGTTCTTCGGTCGTAGGGCGTTGCGCCGGAAGTGCTTCATTCGGTTGAAGCACCACTCGATACCGTTGCGATGTTTGTTAGTCGAGCACATCGTGCGGAATGATGATCTTGCGGGCGCGGTTTGCCGGATCACCGCCTTGGCCGCCATAGCAGCGATGACGGAACGAAAGGCGTTGCTGTCATAGGCTTTGTCGGCAAAAACGGCATCGCCGCTCTGGCCTCACGCCGCTGGCATTTCCCACGATTGTCACGCCATACGGTATCGCCGCCGTCATCGTTTTCGCGACGTTAGCCGGGGGGCAGCCATGCAGAAAGCCTCACCGTGGCCGCCATAGTGTCAGTGATCCTGGCGCTGGACTGGGTAGCTATGATGTTCGCGGAGACTATTCTGCGGTGGGTCGGAACGTCTCTTCAAGTACCGGCTGTGGTCCTCGGGGTTACGCAGGCTGCACTCGGTTTGCGGGTCATACCGCATAGTTTAAGTATGATAATCCTCTAATACCCGCCTCGGGCCGACAGAAGAAGAAGCGAAATCACGCCTGCAGATGAAGAACACGAGAGAGAAATGACATTGGGCTCTCTACGGCTCGAAAAGATATTGCATCTGCTCTCCGAGCTATCGATAACCTGCGTCATCATCGGAAAGACAGATATCCCGCGCGATCGATACCAAGCCGTCCTCGAATACGGTGAGACTGGCCGGTGGACTCGGACCCTAAACTGACTTTGACCTTTGCAGCCGATAACAGGTTCGAAAAACAACGACGCGTCGGCCAACCTACAGCCACCCTCCGGTGAACCCCGCGCGTCGCAACCCTGCCACGATCGGTCCGCATCGCCGGACAATATTCCAGATCAGTCCGGTCCTGTAGTTTTCGATCATCAAGACAACCGGCCCCTGGTCAATGCCGAAGTGATAAGGACTTATCCAACATCCGGTCGAATTGTCCTCCACCGCATTCGTCAAGTTGAACGACGGCTTGAAACCGTAAAGCCGGGTCATGCCCAGGTCCATTCGGGCAAAATTGCGAACTGTCGGCACCACTATCTCCGGTGCAAACGGCAACGACGCCACGACGACCCATGGCGCAACGGTCCCGTCATCGGGTCCGAAGGGAGCACCACGCGCGACGTAGTCAAAGAACTCCCGCTCGATACCGTCTATCGTCCGCTTGCCCCAGCCGGGGCCATCGCACGCCGTGAAGCCCCAACAATGCTCCCCATACCCGGCAAATCCCATCGGATTGCGAATTGCGTATTCCTGCTGCACGTACGTTGCATGGCGAGTATTTTCGAAATAATCGCTGTCGTGCCGGCGCATGAAGTCGTCGCGAATGCCACGAAAATCAATCCACATGTGCGAGAACTGGTGGGTAAAGAGAGGCCCTGAATAGAGCAACTCACGGCCGTAGATGTTTCGCCATTCGTAGGTTTCGGTGTAGGCGGCAAAGCTTTCACGGGGCAATGGATAGGTGGGAGATCCCAGCCCCAGAATGTAAAGCAGCAAGCCCTCGTCGTAGCCGCGCCAACGGTAGGGGATGAACCCGCTTTCCGGCCGCCAGCCATGTGTCAATGTGGGACCGATATTGCATGCCCACCTCCAATCGGCGCGTTCATAGAGCGCCGTTGCAAGGCGACGGATTTCTGCCTCATCGGCTGAAGCTTCATCGAAATAGGTCGCACAGGTGAGAGCGCCAGCGAACAGAAACGCCGAATCGATGGTAGACAACTCGCACTGCCAGACGCGGCGTCCGGTTTCGATATCCAGAAAATGATAAAAGAAACCTTTGTAGCCGGATGAATCCGGTTCAGGCCCCTGCGGACAGGCCATTAAAAACCTAAGTCTGTCTCGCGTGATTTTTGCCGCGAATTCGCGGATAATGATCCCACGTTCTACAACGACAGGGATCGTAGCCAAGGCCATGCCGATCGCTGCGATGCTTGCCGGGGCTTTTGGCTCCGTTTTATCGCGGACCAACCCATTGTCGGGGTTCGTGCAGTGCAGATAATATAACAGGGTCGTGAATTGCAGCCGGGCGAGGTCCTGGTCCGTTGGCAAACGGTCGAGATCGGCGTCCGTGGAAAACAGTTCCGGCATGATCGCTAACCAACCAATACGTGGATTTCGCGCGTGAGTCCGCCTTCGGCAAGCCGGACCCCCTCGTTCACTAGGGGGTTCATCGCCCAGCGTCTCGGATTGGACGCCTGTCCCCTCCCCTTTGGCATTATCGAGATAGACGCGATGAATAGCCGACGCGTATCTGCATTTGACCTCGGAGGTCCGCCCGCCCACTGGATGGAACCACCGCGGGAACCGGCAGGGTTGCGCCTTCGCTCAGGCGTTGTCTCCCTCCGTCGAGGTTCTGTGGGCTGCGCCTCCATCTTTCGAGTTCCATTTCCACCTTCTGATGGCCGGCATATCGTCGCCGTGCTTCTCGATATATTGCCTGTGTTCGATCAGCCTCTCGTGAATTGCCTGCTTGAAATACGCGGCCCGGGCGCCCAACTGCGGCAGCCGGTCGATAACGTCCTCGACCAGATGGAACCGGTCCATTTCATTCAAGACCACCATATCGAATGGCGTCGTTGTCGTTCCCTCTTCCTTGTAACCACGGACATGCAGATTGCCGTGGTTCGTGCGGCGGTAGGTGAGCCTGTGGATCAGCCACGGATAACCATGGAATGCAAAGATGATCGGCTTGTCCTTCGTGAACAGGACATCAAAGTCCCGATCCGAAAGTCCGTGCGGATGCTCTTCCGATGGCTGAAGCTTCATGAGGTTCACCACGTTGATAACGCGGATTTTCAGCTCCGGGAGATGCTCGCGGATGAGTTCGACTGCAGCCAGGGTTTCAAGAGTTGGAACGTCACCGCAACAGGCCATCACCACATCGGGTTCGACGCCCTTGTCGTTGCTTGCCCACTCCCAAATTCCGAGCCCTTCGCTGCAATGCTTTACGGCCTGATCCATTGTGAGCCATTGCGGAGCTGGTTGTTTGCCGGCGATGACGACATTGACGTAGTTGCGGCTGCGCAGGCAGTGATCGGTCACCGAGAGAAGTGTATTGGCATCCGGCGGCAGATAGACCCGCACAACGTCTGCCTTCTTGTTGACGACGTGGTCAATGAAACCTGGGTCTTGATGGCTGAAACCATTGTGATCCTGGCGCCACACATGGGAGCTCAGAAAATAATTGAGCGAGGCGATCGGACGCCGCCACGGTATGTGATTGCAGACCTTCAGCCACTTGGCATGCTGATTGAACATCGAGTCGATGATGTGAATGAAGGCTTCATAGCAGGAAAAGAAGCCGTGCCGACCCGTCAATAGGTAGCCCTCAAGCCATCCCTGGCATTGGTGTTCGCTGAGCACCTCCATGACCCGGCCATCCGGAGAGAGATGGTCATCCTCCGGGTAAATATCCGCCATGTAGCAACGGTTGGTCACCTCCAGCACATCCTGCCAGCGGTTTGAGTTGTTCTCATCGGGGCTGAACAAGCGAAAGTTCTTGCTGTCCAGATTCATCTTCATGACGTCACGAAGAAACTTGCCCATAACCCGTGCCGATTCCGTTATCGTTTCCCCTGGACGGTCAACGGATACAGCGTAATCGCGGAAATCGGGCATCCTCAGGTCGCGCAACACCAGCCCGCCATTGGTGTGCGGGTTGTCGCTCATTCGACGGTGCCCCACCGGGGCCATCGCCGCCAGCTCCGGTTTGAATCGACCACTTTCGTCGAAAAGTTCATCGGGTCGATAGCTCTTCATCCATTGTTCAAGAACGCCAATGTGCTCCGGCTTGTCCATGTCGCTCATGGGTACCTGGTGCGCCCGCCAGTAATCTTCGCACTTCTTGCCGTCTATTTCCGGCGGGCAGGTCCAACCCTTTGGTGTGCGGAATACGATCATCGGCCATGCAGGACGCTTGAGGTTGCCGTTTATGCGGGCCTCATCCCAGATATTGTGAATTTCCGCGACTGCTGCGTCGAGCGCAGCCGCCAACTGCTGGTGCACGTTTTCCGGGTCGCGGCCTTCAACGAAATAGGGCTTGTAGCCCATACCTTCGAAGAACTTCTGCAGCTCGTCTCGGGGAATGCGGGCAAGGAAGCACGGGTTGGCGATCTTGTATCCGTTCAAATGCAAGATCGGTAACACGCATCCGTCGCGCGCCGGATTGAGGAACTTGTTGCTGTGCCACCCAGTCGCCAACGGCCCGGTCTCTGCCTCGCCATCGCCGACAACGCAGGCCACGATCATATCGGGATTGTCGAATGCTGCCCCGTAAGCGTGGCTGAGCGCGTAGCCCAGTTCGCCTCCCTCATGGAGGCTGCCGGGCGTTTCTGGCGCAACATGGCTGGGGATGCCACCAGGAAAGCTGAATTGCTTGAACAGCCTCTGCATCCCCTCGGCGTCCTGACTGATATTTGGATAGACCTCGCTATAGGTTCCTTCGAGATAAGCGTGTGCAACCAAAGCCGGACCACCGTGTCCAGGCCCGATGACGTAGATCATGTTGAGATCGTCTCGTTTGATCACCCGGTTGAGGTGAACATAGAGAAAGTTTAGCCCGGACGTCGTACCCCAGTGTCCAAGCAGGCGCGGTTTTATGTGTTCCCGGGCCAAGGGCCGCTTCAGCAGCGGATTATCGAGGAGATAAATCTGCCCTACAGAAAGATAGTTGGAGGCCCGCCAATAGGCGTCGACGAGATGAAGCTCATCTGGCGACAGGGGCGGCTTCGCCAAGGTCTGCGCTGCTGCAAGTTCTTTGCCCATTGCCGTCGCAAGCGAAACCATCAAAGTCTCCTGTGAAGTCGGACCGATCGCTGAACGAAACTGCTTTCGCCCCTAGGCTGGCATCGGATGCCGCGCAAACCAGGTAAAGGTTGCGAATTTTCGCGACCTAGATAGGCGCTCCAATGTTGCATAAAAAGGGCGAACGGCAAAGTAAATTCGAACCAAAGAGCACGTTTAAGTTGCGCCCCTTGATACTACGCACCGACACACATGCCAGATTTCGTCAGTATACTCAGCGGTCGTAAACCGCGGTGAAAGAAGGAGTTCGCTGAGATGACGCCTTATCTGAAAGAAATCGGTTCGCACGAGGGTCTGTATGGCAAACGCCGGTCGCTTCATACCGGACGACGATCCCACCTGCCCTGGGAGTTGGAACCTCTACCTCGTCGATTGCAAGAGGCGCCCGAAATGCACGGACGACCGCGGCTTTCATAGTTTGCGGCATGATCCCGCATGTAATTCTTGAGCAGGCAAATTTGGCTTCTCCGATAGGGAGAATGCCGCTAAAAGTGCTCGACAACTCCTCTGACCCCTCGAACACTTTCTGCGACGATCCGTGCGGCTCTCTTGCACTCTTGCGTCTCGACGTTGCCCCAGAGATGAACGATCCCGTCGGCGACCGTCACTTTCACGTCCAGGCCTTCCAGCCCTGTGCTTTCTCCCAGGCGGATCGAAATGCTGCGTTGAATGGCCTCATCGCCCGCTGCGGTTTCATCCTGCTTAGCCATTAGAATTGCCTGCAGCAGATCCGCTCGGCTGATGATTCCGACCAGTTCACCCGCTCTTATGACGGGAATTCGCTTTACACCGCGATCCTGCATAAGCTGTGCGACGCGCCGTAGGGGAGCATTCTCGTCAATGGTCAGGGGATCGCTAGTCATCGCGTCACCCACTCTCCAGGAGCTGCGTTTGACATACGCGCTCGCCCGATCTTCGGCAGACGAAGCTTTGTCGCCCGGCGATGTAAATGCTCCGCTTCCTAGCTCCGTCCTTCGAATAAGGTCGCCTTCGCTGATAATGCCGAGCAGATGTCCCTCATCATCGACGACAGGCATGCCGCTGATGTGATTTTCCAGCATGACCTTGGCTGCCTGCCTGACACTGTTGTCGGGCGATATCCTGATGACATTCGTCGTCATTGCATCTTTGACGCGCATCTCGTTCTCACCTCCTGTGGATCTCGCCACCCGGACCGTGCAATGCCAAGTTAAACCCTTTGCGAGATTTCGACAATCGGTCTCATGATGGCGAGCCACAACACGCGTTTTAGGACGTGGCGAGGTTCATCAATCCGACCGAGACGAAAGCGACGCCAAGTGCTGTCAATTGCGTATCCATAGGTAACCTTCTTGAGAGGACCTGCAGCTTCCAGAAACGTAGTTCTCGACAAGAATCCCAATCCCGAGAGGTCAGGTAGTGTCCGCTTTGCAGAAGCGGCGGCCGGTGGCCCTATGAGCGCATGGCAGGCGCGTAGCTGCTCAATCGAGCTGCTAATCCGGGAACACATATTCCATATGGCACGGCCCCGCTAATGCGGGGCCGTGCCTTGTCAAATTTCAGTATGCTCACCTAATTCCAGCGCATCCTCTATGTCCACGCCGAGGTATTTGACCGTGTTTCCGATCGTCGTGTGCCCCAACAAGATTTGGATCGTGCGAAGATTGCCTGTGGCCTTGTAGATCATTGCGGCCTTCGTACGCCGAAGCGAGTGGCGATGATCGACGAGGATGACATTGTTTTACGCCACAACATGCATGGAACTGGTTTGGGGGAGAGCCCACTCTTCCTTGGTGTGTGTCTTTACATCGAACTGGTCCCGCGTCCGGGTGTAGGTGTGCCCGCCCATGCGGCCGACGGGGTCCATCAGTTGCTGGTCGATATGCAGGTTCGACGGGTTGACCGCATCGCTGCGGACGTAGACGCCCAGGACTTCCCCGAGAATGATTTCACGGGCCGGACCGACCTGCAACGTCGTGTGACGGCGGCATTCGAGGGCGGCCGGGGCGGCGAGGATGCGCGGGCTGCGGACCATCTGGCCCGGTGCGGTGGCCAAGCCCGCTTCCTCAAGTTCGTCGACCTCGGGTCCGAACTTGATGGCGCAGATTTCCATCTGGGCGACGAGGTCGTCGTCGCAGATATGCACCGTGAATTCACCTGTTTCGCGGATATTCCGAGCCGTGTCCTTGAAGCGCATGTCGGAATAGTTCTCGACGCCGATGGCGACGATGGCCGGGTCGTGGGTCAGCACGTTGAAGAAGCTGAACGGCCCGGCATTCGGCAGGCCTTCCTTGCTGACGGTGGTCACCAGCGCGATCGGCCGTGGGATGACCGTGCCGATCAGGATCTTGTAGCGCTCCCGCTCCGTCAGCTTAGCGAAATCGAAATGCGTGTGGGGAATGTTTTCGTTCATGTCAGGCCTCGACGGCAATGCGATGGGTTTCAAGCGGGGTATGACGGCTCAGGTTCTCGAAGCCATCCTTGGTGACGACATACATGTCACCGATATTGCAGCCGGCGGATAGCGGCTCAAGCCATTGGGTGTGCATGACGAACACCATGCCCTCCTCCAGCCGGTCGTAGTTGTGAGACGAGATGTTGAAGCTGTTCTGGCCGCCGGCCATGCCGACGGAGTGACCGAGGTTCGGATTGTGCGGGCCTGCGGTGGCCGGGTAAACGTGCATCAGCTTGCGGCCCTGCGCCTCCCAGTCGATATCCTTGACATATTGCTGCGGGATCAGCCGCGCCTTGCCGTCCGGCATCGACGACCAGTTGTAGGGCATGGCACGCGCTTCTGGCGACGTCAGGAAACCGCGCTCGATCATCGGCTCGAAGGCGGCGTTGTTGATGTCGCGCATCAGGGCACCCGGCCTGATCAACTTTTCGGCGCGCTTGACGCCATCTGTGCAGACGGCCAGTACCTCCTCCTGGCGTTTGGTGATCTCGCCGACTGCGACCATGCGGGCGGTCTGGGCGGTATAGCCGCGATAGGTGACATTGGAGATATAGAGGTTGATCAGATCGCCGGGACGCACGACATGGCCGTAGGGCTTGCCGCAATGGGTGCCGAACTCGTTGATGCCGATCTGATAGCCGTCGCCGGTCTCGCCGCCGAGCGTTAACTGGGCATAGGTGAAGGCCGAATAGATTTCATGGTCGGTCACGCCGGGTTTGGCGACGTGATAGGCAGCCTGGGTGCCGATGCTGACGAGTTGGGCTGCCGCGCGGAACAGCTCGACCTCGCGCGGCGAGCGGACTTTCTGCATGCGGTCGAGAACGCCGTTGTCGGCGATGAACTTGGCTTTGGGAAGAAGCTCATCAAGCGCCGACCAGAAGGTCAGCGATGTGCGGTCGCCGATCCGGCCGATCTGGGCCTTGGCGAGACCGAGATTGCTCAGGAGTTCCGCGCATTTCTCGGCTGTCTTGACGATGGAATCGCCGGGGCGGTCAGCGTACTCG
Source organism: Pararhizobium capsulatum DSM 1112 (assembly GCF_030814475.1). Lineage (NCBI taxonomy): Bacteria > Pseudomonadati > Pseudomonadota > Alphaproteobacteria > Hyphomicrobiales > Rhizobiaceae > Pararhizobium > Pararhizobium capsulatum. The sequence goes on from NZ_JAUSVF010000002.1 coordinate 54,873, forward strand.
CGGCCGATGGGACCGATCTGCCAGATTTCTTCGACCAGAACTGGTTCGCCACCCGGCGGCAACAGCACGGATTGCGTGAAGAAGGACAGGAGCACCATGGCTTTGTCCTCGTCGGTCGGAATGATCAGGACGCCTTCACGCATCCAGTCGCAGATGTAGCGAAGATAAGCGTTGGACGTGTGGAACCAGCCGACGCCGCCGGTGTGCACGATGATCGCATCGTGACCCGCTTCGACGGCTTGGCGCCGGATGCGGCGCAGGCGATCCTCGAATTCCTCGACCGGCAGCGGCAGCGGCGCAGAGAACTCGAAATCCGGCTCGAAATCGGCCATCAACTGTCCCATGCGGTAAGCACCTGACTTCGATGCGCGAATGTTCATTGGTCTATTCCTTCAAAGTACACAAAATTTGGTTTGTTCGGATGGTCACGCCTGCTTCGGCGGCGCCAGCACGCGCCGGGCGACGAGCATGACGATGAGCGTCAGTCCGATCAGAATTCCGGAGATCGCGGCGACGCGGACATCGAGCGATTCTTCGATCAGGGCGAACATCCGGAGCGGAAGAACCGTCGTCTGCGCATCCGCAAGGAAGAGCGAGACCGAGACGTTGTCCAGCGACTGGATGAACACGAGGAACGCCCCGGCCAGGATGCCCGGCATCAGCAGTGGCAGTATCACCCGCCTGAGCGTCGTGAACCATGTTGCGCCCATCACCGTGGATGCCTCGGCCAGCGAGGGATTGAGGCCTTGGGCCACGACAGACGCGGCGCGGTACATCAGTGGTCCGAACACGACGATATGCCCGGTCACCGTCAGCCAGAGCGAAGGCTGAAAGCCGACGAAATTCGCAACGATCAGCGCGGCGAGGCCATAGACAAGGCTGGGCAGAACCAGCGGGGCGAGAAGCAGAGGCTCGATGGCCCCGACCGTGCCACGCCGCATCCGGCTCATGCCGATGGTGGCCGGCACAGCGAACAGCAACGAGCCCAGAACCGCAAGCCCGGCGATCTTCAGCGAATTCCAGGCCGCGACGTGCTCCGTCGCCGAACGGACCGGATCGAGTAGTGCCTCGTACCAGCGCAACGAAAAGCCTTCCGGTGGATATTTCAGCGACTGGCCTGATGTGAAGGACATCGTCAGGGCGATGAAGATCGGCGCGACGAGATAGATGACGCACAGGCCACCAAAGCCGAAGACGAATGCCTTGTAGAGAAACGCGGGAATGGGATTTTCCCCAATTTGACTTTTATCGGTATCACGCATGGCCGACCAGCCTCCTGTGACGGGAAATCATTGTCATGGCGACCAGCAGGCAGCCGGTTGAGAGCAGAAGCACGACGGCAATCGCCGATGCCATGGGCCAGTCGAACAGCGTGCCGACCTCCCGGTAGATCAGTTGCGGCACGTAGACATTGCGTGCGCCGCCGATAACCGCTTGTGTCACGAAGGAACTGCTGGTGCTGGCGAAAACGAGGATCCAGCCGGCGAGCAAGCCGGGCAGCATCAGGGGCAGAAGCACCGTGACGAAGATGCGCCACGGACCGGCACCGGACACCTGAGCAGCTTCACTAAATTGCACGGGCGTTCGCGACAGGATGGCGATCAGCGGCAGGATGATCAGCGGAAGGTCGATCTGACACATGGCCATGACGAGGCCCAGCTCGGTAAACATCAGGCTGGTGGGGCTTCCCGTCACACCTAATGCCATCAGGGTTTCGCTGATCGGCCCCTGACGCCCGAGAATGACGATCCAGGCGAAGGTGCGCACCACGTTGCTGGTGAGCATCGGAATGAGCGTCAGGAAGATGATGACCTGACGGGTGGTCTTGCCGCTGTGCCAGTAAAGAAGGGCAATCGGTACGCCCAGCAGGGTCGTGCCGACAACCGTTTCCAGCCCCAGCCTTGCCGTGTTGACGAGGACGCGGAAATTGAACGCGTCCCCGAAGAACCTGATGTAATTGGCCAGTGTCGCCCCTTCGGAGCCGATGAAGCTGAACCCGACGAGGACGGCGAGCGGCGTTGCAAAGAACGCCACCGACAACAACAGCATCGGGATAACGTATGGAAAACCGCTCGCCTTCATGGGTTCGACCTCAGCCTGCGACGAGCGCGTCGAACTGGCGGATCCAGTCCGGCCGGTTCTTGTTGATCTCGGCCCAGTCCGGATAAACCATCTTTGCGAGCTGATCGCGTGTTACATAGGCTTCGATCTCGGGCGTGAGAGCGACGTCCTTGTTGGTCGGGAACATCTCTGTCGGCGGCATCTTCAGCGCGTCCTGCGCGGCCTTCGAGATCGCTGCATCCATATAGGCATAGGCCGCGTCGAGGTTCTTGGCGCCCTTGGTCAGGTGGATATTGACCGGAGCAGCCGGCGAACCGGTTTCCGGCTGGACGAACTCGGCGTTCATGCCAAGCGACTTCAGGCGGGCGACATTGCCGGTCGAGCACATGAACACGGCGATTTCACCCTGCTGGAACAACGTCATCTGGTGGTTGGTGCTGTCGACGACGCCCTTCAGATGCTCGGGATGGTCCTTGAACAGCTTGAAGACGGCAGCCATGTCGCTCGGGCCGGAGCCAAAGATCTTCGCCATCTCGGTATAGGCCATGACGGCCGTGTTCGAGGCAAAGCCGGTCCAGGAAACCTTGCCGCTATAGGCCGGGTTTTCGAACAGGTCGCGGTAGCCCTTCGGCTTCGGCACCATGTCGGGATTGTAGGCGATGCCGTTGACTTCGATCGTCACGGTCGGACCGTATTCGCCCTGGAAGGCCGGGTCGAGCATGCCCCAGTTCTTCAGCCTGGACGGGTCGATCTTCTGGATCAGGTCGTTCTCAAGTGCGATCGCCATCTGGCCCGGCGACATCAGCAGCGTGTCGTAAGGCGGGTTGCCGGGGCTGGCCATGACCTTGGCGAGCTGGTCCTGCGCCATGGAGGGAGCAATCGTCAGGTCGTAACCGGCCTCCTTGACGAGTGGCGTCAGCACCGTGCGGTAGCCGTCTTCCCAGTTGCCCGGAAACGTGGCGGCAATGGCGGTTTCGCCGGCGGCAGCCCTGACGGAGAAAGGAAAGGCTGCGGAGGCAGCGACACCGGCGGCAAGCAGGCCGAAATGGCGGCGGGTCATTGTGAAGTCGGTCATGATGTTCACCTCTGTTGTTACGTTTCTTTATTGGGAATTTTCCGGCTCACCCGGAAAGGCGTGACACCTCATGGTGTCGATCTCTGCAAAAAGCTGCGCTCCCGGCTCGGGAATCGCCGTGGACGGCCCCCGCACTTCGGACGAGCGCAGGCCCGTACCATCTTCGAGAACCAGATCGTGGACGAGCGACGGGCCAAGCGGTACGGAGACCGTGACATCAACCGGAAGCGCGTTTTCCATCGGCTGCGTCGACAGGCGAACCTCTTCCGGCCGGAAGGTGATCGTCACCCTCGAGCCGACCGTGAAGCTCAGGCGGCGCGGCAGCCGCAGGCTCTTTTCGTTCGCAAGGCCGATCAGCGTGCTGACGGCATCGAAACCGACAACCGTTCCCTGCAGCAGATTGGCCTGACCGATGAACGTGTTGACGAAGAGCGTCTTCGGCCGGTCGTAAACCGCCATCGGCGTATCGGTCTGCTCGATATTGCCCTTGTTCATCAGCACTAAGCGCCCCGCGAGGCTTTGCGCCTCCTCCTGGTCGTGGGTCACGATCAGCGTGGTGATGCCGAGTGTCTTCTGAAGATGCAAAAGCTCGACCTGCAGATCGAAGCGAAGGGCGCGATCAAGCGCGCCGAAAGGCTCGTCGAGAAGAAGCAAAGACGGGCGCCCGGCAATGGCACGCGCGACGGCGACACGCTGCTGCTGGCCGCCGGATAGCTCGCGCGGCAGCCGGTTTCCGTATCCTTGCAGCCTGACGAGAGACAGCATTTCGTCGACCCGCGCCCTGCGCTCCGCGCGCGGCACCTTCAGGCAGGCAAGCGGATAGGCGATGTTTTCCGCGACAGTCAAGTGCGGAAACAGCGCGTAGTTCTGGAAAACCATGCCGATGCCCCGCGCCCGTGCCGAGACATTGGCGAGATCGTCATCCCCGAGGATAATGTTGCCGGCCTTCGGATGGATCAGGCCCGCGATGGCACGCAGCACAGTCGACTTGCCGCACCCGCTTGGGCCGAGCAGCGCGACAATCTCGCCCGCCTCGACATCGAACGAGACGTCGCTGACGGCATTCTGCCCGCCATAGCTATGGGTCACACCCCGGACACTGAGCCGCTTCCGATCGGCCGTCTTTGCGATATCGAGCATTTGGCTTCCCCGCGTTGTGGTCACTGACGGTGCTGCCCCTTCCATTGCGAGACGAAAATGCGGCTTGGTCAGGAGTGTTGCGTCAAATGTGTTCATGGAAGTCGAATTGCAAGCGGCGTGCCAGTTTGAATTAACGCCGTTTGTGAAACTTATAAATTACTGAAATAAAATAGTTATTTTTGATTTATAATGTTTCGTAACTTTATAATTAAAGAAAGTTCTTATCTCGTGATAATTTTACTCTGCATAAAGTTTCACCAAAAACCCATATTTGTGAGCATGGGTTTGATCATAAAATGAACGATAGCTTGTCGACACCGCATGAAGACACGTCCTCAAATCCCTCTCGAGACGCCACCTCAATGCCTCCCGACCGACGCAGAGAATTTGGGATAAACCCGAATATGCCTGCAAAAGCGGTCATCAGGTGAAAAGTTGTGCACGTATTGTTCGAAATATTATGCGAAACAAAATTCGCAACTTTGTATGGAAATCGTAAATTCAGAATAGTTTATTCGATTTCAATGGCTTATTAAGAGGCCATCAAAACTGGCACGACGATTGCATTGCTGATCCCAGGAAATTCACACAAGCAAAAATGCAAAGGGGATCTCATGAACGTCCAGAGAATTTTGAAGGCAGGCCTGGCAAGTGCACTCATCACTCTGATGACCACCTCCGTATATGCGGCCGAAAGTGCCGCCGTAAAAATGGTGCCTGATACCGATGTGGCTAAACTGCCGGGCATTGCGCTCACCCAGACGCTGGCCGATGGCCTGCCGGCCTCGATCAAGGAATCGGGGGTGCTGAAGGTCGCGACCGACCTTACGCCACCGATCAGCTTCCATGCCGACGACGGCAAGCTCGTCGGGATCGATGCGGATATTGCCGCCGCCCTCGGCGTCATCCTTGGCCTCGATGTTCAGATGACCGACGTCGGCGCGGGTGCTGCGATCGTACCCTCGATCCTGTCGAAGCGTTTCGACATATCGATCTCGGGCATCAACGATGATCCCGAACTGGAAAAGCAGGTCGATGTCATCGACTATATGTATGACGCGACCACGATCATGACGATCAAGGACAATCCCCTCGGCATCAAAAGCATGGAAGACCTCTGCGGCAAGAAGGTCGCCGTGCCGGTCGGCACCTTCCAGGGCAAGATGGTCGAGGCCGCGTCCGCGAAATGCGCAACCCCGATCGACATCATGTCCATCCCGAAAATGCCCGACGTTCTTCAGGCCGTTCGCACCGGCCGCGCCGACGCGACCGTCAATGGCTACGCCACCAGCGTCTATACGACGGCCAATCAGACCGGCAACGGCAAGGGCCTGCAGGCGCTTCCGGATATCCGCCTTGCCGTCGGCTATCTCGGCATGCTGACCGCCAAGGACAACCCTGAACTGCGCGACACCGTCGTTGCCGCCCTGCAGCAGATGGTCGATAGCGGCGCCTATGAAACCATCATGAAGAAGTGGGGCCTCGGACAGCTCGCCGTGAAGACCGTCAAGGTCAACGACGCTGCAAACATGCCGGTGGATTGAGCCCATGTCTCTGTTTGCGGCTCACCCCACTGCCCTCTCCCTTGCACCACCCGTCGCCAGGCCGATCCGGTGGGGCCAGATTTTGACCGGTGCCAGCGCGATCCTCGCGCTGGCTTTCTTCGGCATGATCGTCGCGCAGAGCCAAAGCATTCAATGGGCGGAAATCCCGCATTACCTCATCCATCCGTCCATTTTGAGCGGCGTTCTCCTGACGCTGGAACTGACGGCTGGCGCCATGGTGTTCGGGATTATCCTCGGATGCCTTCTCGCCCTGATGGCAACCTCGCAAAATGTGGTTCTGAAGGCGATTGCGGCAGGCTTTGTCTGGTGGTTTCGCGGCGTGCCGCTGATCGTTCAGATCTTCTTCTGGTTCAACATAGCTCTCTTCATCCCGCAGGTCGGGATGGGAGACTACAGCATCTCGATCAACGACCTCGTGACGCCAGCCTTTGCGGGGTTCCTTGCGCTCGGCCTGCATGAAGCGGCCAACATGGCGGAGATCATACGCGGCGGCCTCGTCGCCGTCGATAAAGGGCAGCGCGAGGCAGCAACGGCACTTGGGCTGAAGCCGAGACAGACCTTCCTCACCGTCGTCCTGCCGCAGGCGGCGCGCCTCATCGTTCCACCGACCGGGAACCAGGCCATCGGCATGCTCAAGGCCAGCGCCATCGTCTCGGTCATCGGCATGCAGGATCTGTTGACCCAGGCGCAGGCGATCTACGCCCGCAACTTCCTGGTCATCGAACTGCTGTTCGTCGCCTCGATTTGGTACCTCGCCATCACCACCGTCGCCTCGATCGGCCAGCATTATCTCGAAAAAAGCCTCCAACCCAAGAACCGCAGCGCAGCAGGAAAACCCAAGCGGCGTGCATAGCGTCCTCAACATCAAGGACGCCATCGAAGCGCGTCCAATCAGGAAACACCAAGGAGTTTTGCCATGAAACTGGGTATCGACAGCATCAAACTGCCGGAGTCGAAAAAACGCGGTCCGCTGGCCAGTCTGGACCACGTCAAGGAACTGGGGCTCGCTGGCATCTTCTTCAGCACGGTGCTCGACATGAGCCCGACGCTGGACCCCGGCGCCCTGCGCGACATCCGCGCGAAAGCTGATGAGCTGGGGCTCTACCTCGAGAGCGGCATCGGCAAGGTCAATCCCTATTGCAGCGCCGAAGAACCGGCACTGCGCGCGGCCGGCGGCGGCGACATCATTGCCGGCTTCACCCGCATGATAGAGGCGAGCGCCGCGATCGGCTGCTTCGAGCTTTGGGTCGCGCCGGGCAATTTCAAATCCGAATATCGCGGGCGGCTCGCCAATGACCGGTTTCGCACCGACGTGACCTGGGAAGAGCAGTTGGCCGGCATCGAAAAGGTGCTGCGGAAGCTCGCGCCCGTCACGCGCGCCCATGGCGCCCACATGAACATTGAAACCCATGACGAAATCACCTCGTTCGAAATCCTGCGACTGATCGAGAAGGTGGGCGCTGACTGCGTCGGCGTCGTTTTCGATACTGCAAACGGATTGCAGCGGGCGGAACATCCGGTTTTCGCCGCCAAACGCTTGGCGCCCTATATCCGCCAGACACACATGAAGGATGCCTATGTCGGCCGTGCGCCCGGCGGCCTCGATTTCCAGACCCGGCCCTGCGGCGACGGCATCGTCGATTTCGCCACGATCCTGCCTATTCTCGCGGAGGCCAATCCCCAGCTCAACCTATCGCTCGAAGTGGCCCAGTCGGTTGAGGACAAGCCGCGCAAGGCCAATCCGCGCCAGTGCATCGAGATCGATGACCCGCTCTGGCGCGCGGGCCATCCGGACCTGACCGCGGATGAACTCGCAGCCTACAGGGACATGGTCGATGCCTACGCAAGGCGGGTTTCATCCGGCGAAGTAGCGAACTGGGAGGTATACGAGGCGAGCCAGTACGGCTATCCGACCTACGAAAACCAGTCCTACGGCTTCAACGAAGCCATAGGCTTCATAAAGACCTCGGCTCGTCATATTGAAACAATCTGCAAGGAGAAGAGTATCGTGCTTTCTTGCCCAGCCGCCAAACAGAAAGCCGCTTAAAACGCGCGACGGGGTGTTGACGGAACATGACTGCCAACACCCTGCAAGAAGTCGTTGAAGACCCGCAAACGGTCGTTTGCGCACGAATATTCTTATGGAAATAATTATGGCATGCAGCTATCTGGGGTGCGGAGTGATCGGATGCCCGTTCGATGCCCCGGATTCGATGTGGAGAAGGCCATGAAAAGGACGCGCCGTCAAAGCGCCAAGACGATGCCCGCAGCCAATGGCGCAGCGGACGCTGCAGATAGCAACGATGATGTCTCCGAGCGTATCCGCGCCACGCTGGCCGCGGCCATCGGAGAAGGCGCCCTGAAGCCCGGCACCAAGATTCTCGAAGAAGCGATCGCCGAGCATTTCGGGGTCAGCCGGACAGTGGTTCGCGGTGCGCTTGGCGTACTGGAAAGCGACCACCTCCTGGAGCGGAAAAGAAACCGCGGCACCTTCGTCGCCGAGCCGAGCCTCGAGCAGTCCAAAAACCTGTTCGAAGCGCGTCGAAGAATTGAAAGCCTCCTCCTGGAACTCGTTGTTTTGCGGGCAACACCGGAACTGCTGGATGAGCTTGAAAGACTGACGGACCAGGAAGAGCACATCCACCACCACGGCGACGAAAAGTCTAAGACGGTCCTCTCCGGCAAGTTCCACATTGCCTTGGCCGAGATCGCCGGCAATCCGGTGCTGACCGAAGTGCTCACCAAGATCGTCGCCCGCCTCTCCCTTGTCATGTCGCTCTACGAAGAAGAGCGCAAAGACGACTGCGGCGCCGACCACCACCGCATGATCGTGGCTGCTCTAAAAGCCAAGGATTTGGCCAAGGCCCAGCAATTGATGGATCACCATCTCGCTGACATCGAAGGTCGCGTCCGCCTCACCGAAGGACAGGGCGATCGGCATACGTTTCTGGCTGTGTTGGAGAATTTCTCATAAATTTGTATGATTATGGAAGAAGTCCATTGATCTCGAACTCCTTCCAGCCAATCGAGTTCGAGACGATGTCTCGATTTTGGGTTTTCGAGACTGTACCGCCATAACGGCGGGGAAGAGCTACTCCCTCTCCCTCCGCTCGATTAGTCGTTCAGCTCAGCCACCAATCTCCAATACTGGATTGCTGGAGCGAGTCGGCCTGCGTAAGGCTTATCTGTCTACCGATGCCATCGACGCATAACGGTCGCCGATCGCGGCCCCAACGGGCAGGATCTCATTGATGCGCGCAAGGTCGGCCTCGTTAAGCACCACGTCGAGCGAGCCGATATTGTCATCAAGATACTTGCGCCGCTTTGTTCCGGGAATGGGCGCGATGTCGTCACCTTGGGAAAGTACCCAGGCGAGCGCCAGTTGTGCTGGCGTGCAGCCTTTGTCCACTGCCATCGCTTCTATCGCCCGGACGAGTTCGACATTTTTTTCGAATGCATCTCCCTGGAAGCGAGGCGCGTTTCTGCGATAGTCGCCTTCAGGGATGTCAGTCGCGATTTTGAACTGCCCGGTGAGAAAGCCGCGGCCGAGCGGGCTATAGGGCACGAAGCCGATACCCAGCTCGCGCAATGTCGGCAGAATTTCTAGTTCGGGATCCCGACTCCAGAGGGAATACTCTGTCTGAAGTGCGGAAATTGGATGAACGGCGTCGGCTCGACGGATTGTCGCGGGCGCGGCTTCAGACAAGCCGATAAAGCGCACCTTGCCCGCCGCCACGAGTTCGGCCATTGCGCCAACCGTTTCTTCGATGGCCACGTTCGGATCGACGCGGTGCTGGTAATAGAGATCGATTACGTCGAGCCCCAGTCGCTTCAAGCTAGCATCGCATGCTTCCTTGACGTAGTCCGGTCGGCCGTTGATACCTGCGAAGCTGCCACCAGGTCCGCGCACGTTGCCGAACTTCGTCGCGATAACGACTTTTCCGCGATGTTTGCGGACGATTGGACCGATCAGCTCCTCATTGGAACCAGAACCATACATGTCGGCGGTATCGAGGAAGGCGATCCCACTATCGATGGCATGCTCGAGTGTGGCTATCGATTCTGCATCGTCACGTCCCTCGTAAAATTCGGACATACCCATACATCCGAGGCCGAGGGCAGAAACCTCCAAACCTTGCGAACCAAGTTTACGCATTTTCATGATTATTCTCCCCACTTCGGCCAGAGACCCGGTCTCCCGGCCGAATTCAATTGGCGGCGAACCCGTTGTTCCGGGCTACTGTTAAACGTAGGCCTTCACGCGAGAAGTACAGTGATCCTAGCGTTTTTTTTGGCAGGCCCGCGTAACAGCGGGTTTCCGATCTCGACACTTTATGACCTACCGTCTCTGCATCTGTCACTGTGAGTTCTCACGCTGATATACTGAGCACGATGAACCTGCAGTAGTCGCTCCCTGCAGAGAAGCAGCCATTCAAGGCCACAGTACGGTAACTCGCCCTGAACTCGTTCCTGACGATACTACTCAGGTAGCAGACAGACTGCTTTCAGGAGCGTCAGCAGTTTTGCGAACGACCGAATTCAAGGCGCGAAGTGGCCGCTTGACGATTATCGAAGGAGCCCGTCGCGTCTGAACTCTTCCCAACCGATCAGGTTGGAGGCGATGTCTCGATTTTCAGTTTCGGATATTGGCCCGCATTTGGTGGTGTTTCTCAACGACCGCGTCAACTTCGCTTTGTAGGCACCCCGTCTGCGGTTTTCGGTGGCGGCCGCCTCTTCCTCCAGCCAGTCATCGACGGCTCCCGGTCGAGAATGTCTGCGACAATTGTCGGGTCGAAGACGTGAAACGTTATTTTCCTGGTACGCCCGCGCAGTTTGACCGTTCGCGTTCCAGCACTTGGCAAGCGGCCGTCCGCCAGCCAGCGGTGTCTTTCGCTCGTCTTGATCGTCAGGATGTCCTCAAGTTCCCGCGGAATTACTGGAAAGGTTTCAATGTCTGCCAGTGCCTTGGCGACGACAGCCGATGCGGCGTGGAATTCCGCCTTCTCGCTTGTGGACATCATAAGGGTCAGTTCGGGACCATCGAGTTCGAGCGATTTCTTCGTGGCAGGTGACAGCCGTGCGCGAATTTCCAGAAGGATGCCCTTCATGCGGACGGCTGAACCCAATGTCGCCGCTGGCGGTAGTACCCATGTCTTGAGCAGTTCGACGTCGTTCTTGTTGTGCTTTGGCATGATGCCTAGATGGATCGCCTCATTTAGATCTTCAATGAGGCCGTTCTTTTGGAAAGAGCACGTCCTGTAGGGCTACACGGAAAAGTATGGTAAGCGGCAGCGAAGCAGCAAAAGGAGTGGAATGGTGAAGGAACCAACCGTGGCAGACGCAACAAACCAGATTTATGAATCGCTTCAAGCGGACAATGCCGACATAGACGTGCATATCGCAGCGCTCAAGGCAGCGTTGATGCGAAAGGGTTTGAAAGAGGCCGTATTCGATCCCACCAAGCTTGTGCAGAACAACCGTTCTGGCAGGAAGCTGATGCAGGCCTATTTTCGGCAGCGCGGCGTGACGGTGAAATACTCGGCGGACCGGACTGGCGGAGCGGAATGACTGATTGGGGGCCGGTGAACGAACCCGCTGCGCGGGAGGGCGCCTGCGGTTGAAATAGAGGGCCCTGGCTGGAAGTCGCGCCTGGATTGAACGTCGTCGGGCAAGGGCGGAGCATGACAAGCTTCTTCAACCAAGGAACCTGACCATGCAGTACCCCCGTCTCGACACGCCCGTCAGCCGGCTGCGCCAGCGGCTGATCGACGACCTGAACATGCGGCGTTTGTCACGCGAAACGCAGCGCAACTATCTCCGCGACATCGGTCGCCTGGCAACCTTCCTCGGGCGTTCACCAGACACGGCGACCGCCGACGACCTGCGCCGGTTCCAGATCGAGCAGCAGGAGGACGGCGTTCCCGTTCCAACAAAGAACAGCATCGTGTCGGCGCTACGGTTCTTCTTCACCCAGACCCTCGACCGCCCGGACTTGGCGCGCAGGCTCGTCCGGCTGGCGCTTCCTCGGAACCTGCCTGTGGTACTGAGCCGCGACGAGGTTACCCGGTTCCTCAATGCCACCACCTGCCTCAAGCACCAGGCAGCATTGTCGGTCGCCTATGGCGCCGGCCTACGTGTTGCAGAGGTCTCCATGGAAGGTCGCCGACGTCGACAGCGAGCGGATGCTGCTGCGCGTCGAACGTGGCAAAGGCGGGCGCTATCGCAATGCCATGCTTTCGGAGGACCTGCTCACCCTGCTGCGCCAGTAGTGGAAGGTGGGGCGGCAGCAGGGCGTGATGGACCGCGACGGCTGGCGGTTCCCCGGACAGCACGCCATGAAGCCGATCAGCACGCGGCAGCTCTATCGCATCGTCGTTGAGCCGCCCAGGCCGCCGACATCGCCAAGCGGGTGGGGCCGCATGCGCTGCGCCACAGCTTCGCCACCCACCTGCTGGAGAACGGCACGGATATTCGGATCATCCAGGTCCTGCTCGGGCACGCAAAACTCAACAACACCGCCCTCTACACCAAGGTCGCGACCAGGACGGTCCGCACGGTTACGAGTCCACTCGACAAGCTCGGCCTGTTCAAGCCGGGAGAAGCCTCCCCCGACGGTTGAGCTTTGCGTGCCTCGATCGAGGTCGCCGACATCCTCTGTCCTGCCGGGGCGGCGTACCGGCGCGCGCATGCAGGACATCTGAGCCTGCCGCAACTGAAGGTGATGTCGGCGGTCGAGAACTGCCGCACTGCTGCCCTCGGCGGTCATGTCGAGGCTTGCGAGGACTGCGGCCAGCGGCAGATCGCCTACAACTCCTGCCGCAATCGGCACTGTCTGAAGTGGGTGCAGCGGCACGGACATGGCTTGCCGAACGCGAAGCTGATCTGCTTCCAGTCGGCTACTTCCACGGCGTGTTCACGCTGCCGGCCGAGGCCGCCGGCATAGCGTTCCAGAACAAGGCGTTTGTCTATGACCTGCTGTTCAAGGCGGCGTCGGAGACGATGCTGACCATCGCGGCCGATCGCAAGCACATCGGCATCACCGCCGTGCTCCACACATGGGGATCGGCGATGACGCACCATCCGCATGTGCACATGATCGTGCCTGGCGGCGGCATCACGCCAGACGGAAGTCGATGGATATCATCGCGCCCGGCCTTCCTGCTTCCAGTACGCGTACTCAGCAAACTGTTTCGACGACTATTCCTCACTCGGCTGGTCGCTCTGCACGACGCCGCGCGGCTCAGCTTTTTTGGCGCACTTGCTCACCTCGCCGAGCGGCGGGCATTCTTGCGGCATCTGTCGCCGGTCCGAAAGAAACGCTGGGTGGTCTATGCGAAGGCGCCGTTCGCGGGTCCTGAGGCGGTTCTTGCCTATCTGTCGCGCTACACCCATCGGGTCGCGATCTCCAACAGCCGCCTCATCCGCTTCGACAAGGACAGCATCACCTTCCGCTACAAGGACTATCGCCGCGACAGCGCTGACCGTCAGCAGGTGATGACGCTCGCAACCGACGAGTTCATCCGCCGCTTCCTCATCCATGTCCTGCCGCGTGGCTTCCACCGCATTCGGCACTACGGCCTGCTCGCCGGCTCCGCCCGCAAGGCCAGCCTCGCGCTCGCGCGCGAACTGCTGAACGTCGCCGCGCCACCTGATGACGATACCCCAGACGAACCGGACAACTTCCGCCCGCCATGCCCATGCTGCGACGGACGCATGATTATCATCGAGATGTTCGAACGGTGAAGACAGCCGCGTGGACCGCCGAACAAAACCTCACCGAACCGGGAGACTGCCTCATGACCCGGCATTGGCATGGTCAAGACTTCAGTCGCAGGCGTCACGCCTCCGGCAACCGACCCGCATGCGACCGTGGCGATCATTGCCGCCGACACGGTCGCGGCAGCCGGGGCCGGGGCCGGGGCCGGAAATCCGCGCAGGCGCGCAAAGAAGCGACCTGCCCGTCATCCATCATCCCACTCCCTCACGGCGATCCTGGTACCGCGCACATGAGCCGAAGATTGAAATCTCCATAGCCTTCGACTGGGTCCGCGGGTTCCTTCCTCGGGGACTTTCGTACGCCTCACGGCGCCCGAAACTCTTCACGTGTGCGGACTGTCAGTTTATGGTCTCGGTTCTTATCAAGCGGACGTTCAAGGCTCGCCACGAGTCGCGGGCTGCAGCCGCATCCGATCTCCAATACGCGCATGCCCTGCCTAAGCGGAAGGGTATTCATAAAGGCGGCCAGACGCAGCGACAGGTCTTGTCCTATCAATGCCTCGCCGCAGATGCCCGCCGGCGAGAGGCCCTCATTTTCGGTGTCGTATCCGCGGCTGCAAGGCTTGGATCGAGCGTGAACAATTCCTTGGCTTTTCCAACGCCTTTCAACGCAAATCGCCCGACAGAAACGAGCTTGTCTCGTTCCGCCCCCAGCAGGAGGTCGGCGAACTCCGAGGAGCAGAGCATGTTTCGCCCTGTGGATTGGCACATGTCGCTGATGCGGCTTACTTCATTGACTGCTTGGCCAACCACAGTGAAATCGAGCCGGTCGGGTGTGCCGATGTTGCCGTAGAATACATCGCCCGCATGCAGACCGAGATGGATGTCGGCGACAGGCAGGCCCTCTGTTTTGCGGCGGCGTGCAAGCTGGCCGAGCCGCAGCCGTACATCGTGCTCCGCGTCAACGGCCGCTCGGCACGCATATTCCGGCCGGGAACTCGTAAACATCGCCAGCACACCGTCTCCAATCAGCTTCAGGACATCACCGCCGGCCGACCTGACCGCCCCAATCACCGCCTCCGCATAGTCGTTGATCAGAGGGATCAACTGATCGACCTGCACGGACTCGGAGAGATGGGTGTAGCCGGTGATGTCGGAATACCAGAGCACGGCCCGGATACGCCTCACAGCATCATGTCGAATCGCGCCGCTGAGCACACGCCGGCCGGCATCGCGACCGAGATATGCTTCGGCGAGCGTCTTCGTCAGCCGGGTTTGTGCAGCGGACCTGATGGCGAGGCCGAGGTGAGGCGTAAGTTGCGCCAGGCAGGCCACATCAGCGTCGCTGAATCCGCCCGGCCGAGCCGTGGTGAATCGCGCATAGAATGCATCGACATCTTCGACTCGCACTGCCTGCCGCGTGCGGTAGACGAATGCCAGATAGTCAGTCTGACCAGCGTCACACAATTCCTGGATCGCTGGATAGCCGTGGGTCTCGCCGTGCTCCAGCCGGCAGCGCAGCGAGGTCTCGCGCCGACGCAGCATTTGCAGGAAAGGGCTACGCGACCACTGACCCGCACCTTCCGGATCACGACTGGCGACATGTTCTTCTTCGCGGAAATGGTTTTCGGGATCCTCGTCCCAAAAAAACGCGCGCGCCTCATACATCGGATGAAGCGTGTCGATCATCACGAAGACTTTTCCTAGCGGCAGGCCGGCCTCGACGCATCGTTCGCAGAATGCCTGCGTCAGCGAGGCCTCGTCTCGAATCCCCAGCAGGCCGGCCTCGGCCAACCACGCGGCGATATCGTTGCAATCACGGGTATCCATGACCCGATCATAGCGGCATCGTCCGCAGGTAAGAAGCCGAATTGCGCTCCTGGGCTAGTTAATGTTGCCAGCGTCAATGCAGGACGAGAAGTTTTGGTTGCCCAGACGCCGACGACGGTCATCGCTTGCCTGCCTTGCGCGTTATCTCATCGAGCGTCGGTCTCGCGCATAGAGGCCCAGCTCGTCGTGTCACTTCTCTTGCGCACAACTCGAAGCATTCGGGCAACTGAACAAGGTCAAGCGCTCGCCGAGCGCATCCAGCCGCTGCTGACGGAAATGGACGCGGCTTGCCTGGAAACAGCCCGTTCGACGGATCGCGTACAGGGCCGATTGAAGCTCAACGTGCCCGGTGCTGTCATGCCGGACATCCTTCCGCCCCTTGTGGTGGAATTTCAGCGCAGGCTTCCGGAAGTCGAAGTCGAGATCGTGGTGGAGAACACTCTCGTCGATATCATCGCAGCGGGATGTGATGCGGGCATCCGTCATGGCGCGTCGATCGAAAAGGACATGATTTCCATCCCGGTGGGGCAGCAGGTCCAACAGATCGCCCTCGTCGCGTCGGCCTCCTATTTGAAGGAGCATGGACCGCCTCGGGATCCTGTTGAGCTCGAAGCCCATCAAGCGATCCGGTATAGATTGCCTGGCGGGCTACTGCTCCCCTGGAACTTGCAGAACGGCGGCGAGGTTGTCCTCGTCAAGCCCGTCACGCGGCTGGTTTTGAGCGTCAACGCCTTGAACACCAGGTTGAGCTATGCAAGGTCGGGACTGGGCATCATCGGAACTTTTCGCAACTGGCTTGAAGATGATTTCCGCGCCGGAACCCTCGTTCCAGTACTGCCCGACTGGTGGTAGAGCAGGAAGGACCGAGGCTTTATTATCCAAGTCGCTTCACGTCGACGCCACTACGAGCGTTCATCGAGGTCTGTCGCACCGAGATTAAAACAGGTGGACCGCTTATGGCCTGATCCATGCGGATTGCTGAGGACGAACGCGATCGGCATCGATATGGTCGCACGAAAGTGATAGCGACGCATTCGCGGGGGAGACGCCGCGAGCCAACAGCAGCGGGCACGCATGAGTATGACCACGGAAGCCGCCCTCATTGGCGCGACGTTATTGTTGTTTTCAACTGCTATCATCCCGCTGCTGATATCGCGCTGGGCGCTGTGGGCACGGGCGGCTTGGCGCGTGGCCGCGTTCGTCGTCCTGACCTTTTTCGTTCAGAAGGCGCTTGGGTCTCCATTCGCCCCTCAGTTTGATCTGCAGCAGCCAGGTGTGCAGGCCTGGCAGCAGGCCGTTGAGTTCGGGTGGTGGGTGGTCACGGCGCAATGTGCAATTGGGCTCACACGCCTGTTCGTCGTCTTCGAGACCAAACCGCGGGAAACCCGGATCGTGTCCGATCTCCTGGCTGCCGTGATCTATCTCGTAGCACTCTTCGCCATTATCGACCTCGTCTTCTCTGTGCCGATCGGTGGACTGCTGGCGACGTCGGGTGTCATCGCCATCGTTCTTGGTCTCGCGCTTCAAAGCAGTCTTTCGGACGTCTTTTCCGGGATCGCGGTCGGTATTGAGCGCCCCTATGGCGTCGGCGATCTTATCTTGGTCGAAGGCGGGATCGAAGGTCGCGTCATCCAGGTAAATTGGCGATCGACACACATTGCCACCCTGAACAGGGACGTCGCCATCGTCCCGAACAACGTCATGGCCAAGGCCCGGCTGGTCAATCATAGCATGCCGACGACCATCCGCGGCGTTTCCATAACTGTTCGCCTCGCGGCCAATGAGCGGCCGGACCGCTGCATGTCGGTGCTCACCGCCGCGGTAAAGACATGTATGCTATTGGCGGAGAAACCGATCCCAAGTGTTGCCCGAAGCGAACTGCATGGTGACGGGGTCGCCTACGACATCAGCTTTTCCATTCCGAGCATCGAGGCTTTCGTCGATGCCCGGACGGAGTTGCTCGGTCATGTTCAAAACCACCTGCGCCACGCCGGAATTTCGCTGGCCGTGGCGGGTGTCCAGAGCGTCACAGGTCTTGATGTGCCGACGTCGGCAGTCCTTCTTCAAGAGTCCGATTGGTTTGGAATTCTTGCCTCCGAGGACCGCGACGTCTTGGCGGAGCATCTTGAGGAAGTGTGGTATGCGGCGGGTGACACTCTCATCAAGCAGGGGGACGATCCACATGCCTTGTTCATCATTGCATCCGGCACGGTCGAAATCACCGACATCGGTGCTGGAACAGACAAGGTGATCTACCGATTGGGGCCAGGCGGAAGCCTTGGTGCAATCGGCATGATTACCGGGACGCCCTATGCTGCAACGGCAACAGCTCTCACCCCCCTCACATCCTACCGATTGGACAGGAAGGCTGTGAGCGCTGCGATCGCTGCGAAACCGGAGCTGGTGAAGAGCCTGGAAATACTGGCTCGACGCGGGCTCGAAATGCGGCGCACTGATGTTGTTGCCCATCAAAGCGATCACCTCGATGAGCCCGAGATGTTTCTCTCGAAACTGCGGAACTTCTTGAGGAAGATGGCAGAGAGGCCGCATTCCTGAAGAGTTTGACTATCGGAAATTGCGCGCCCGCACCACCGGACGTGACCACTCGAATAGCAGACTGACCGTTTCCGGGAACGCGCGAAGCAGCCGCGGCGTATTGACGGCAAGCGGGTTCAACAGCGGGCAGTCCGCCGCTGGGGCATTCAGCACGGAGGCGGACAAGCGAGACCTCATTGTTGACCCCAGATCACGCAGAATCCAAAATGAACTTGTGTTGCGATTACAGGTCAGGTGCGTCAGGCGGAACGCATCGGCTTCAGCGCAGCCGCCCACTTCAACAACTCGCCCAAGGTAACCTTCAATCCGTCGATTACAGGGTCTGTCGGGGTGAAGACCCTATCCTCGCTTATCTGCTTTTGAAAAAAAGGAATTGGAACGGTCTGCGGGATCGCCATCACAGCCAGGTTCCCGAGCAACAGCCGCAACTCCTGTGCCGCGCGAAGGCCGCCGGAGACGCCGCCGTAGCTTACGATTGCCGCGGCTTTATACTGCCATTCGAGTGATAGAACTTGCAGGGCGTTGATAAGCGCGGCGTTCGGAAAGTAATCGTATTCCGGGCAGACAAAGACGAATGCGTCTGCGGGCTCAATCGCCGCACTCCATTTCTTGGTATGCTCATGTTGATACTTACGCATGCGTGGATGACTGGGTTCATCGAGCAGCGGTAGATAGAAATCGGCGAGATCGACAAGTTCGACCTCAAACCCCGGATACGTCGCGCACGCCTCGTAAACCCATTTGGCAACAGCCGGTCCGCCACGTCCAGGTCTGGTGCTGCCGATTATAATGTTGAGCTTAAGTATCATGACGATCTCCAAAAAAAGCGGTATCCATCCACATGTGACAGGAGCGTGGGAAAGCAAGCCCACGTCACTCTCTGGCCGCAGATCGCTACGCAGCCTTCGAGATGCTTAAGCCTTTCGCGCTCCAACCGATGATCCTCATCATCATTTCTTCGATCGCGTGACGCCTGGCTTTTGAACGGCTTCAACGGGCACGCGCTGACGAGTTCGGCCTGATGGCGCGTTCTCGCGCAGCAAGTGGTTGGTGGGTCCCGAAACCACAGAGACTTGGTAATTCAAGCGAGTGTCACTGCATACGCCGATACCAGATGCAGCGCCGCCTTGCCCGCGCTGTGGTCATGGCCGCGGCGCGAGGTCTTGCCATCGATGGCAACGAAGGCGGGTTTGTCGGGTCACTTGGCGCGGAGTTAGTCGGGGAAGACCTGCGAAAAGTCCGAAGGTTGGACCCTGTTCATCAGGATCGTCAGCCAGCATCCGCCTGGCACACCGTGATGACGGGGCAGATAGCTCCCCAGAAACGCAAGATGTTACTCGCCCATTCCGAAATAAAATTATATTCTTTGCAGTTGCAGATCGTGTCGCAAACCACCAAGGAGCAACACCTTCCGCAAAGGATGGACGACCCGCCACGGCTCACGGACGTCCTCGATCGCGCCAAGATGATCAAGCAGCGACTTCAGACGCACGTCTCAAACCCCACGACCAAATCCAATCCCATATTCGCCATTGCGCTTCTCCCGAATTATTCCAGGGAATGGGACAGACTTTCGTCAACGGCAAAGCCGCGTTAACCCGACTTTCCGGCTCCGGTCAAATTGTGGAACCGATTGACTTACTACCGCGAAACGTTAAGATTTCGGCGATCGCAAACACCTTCCGCGCGAGAATGGTGGCGGATGGTGCAAGTGGCTAGGCAACCTTGAGGAGGATGAGGTTTGCCATGGGTTACCGTGTCGTTCTGCTGATCGGCGCATCCGTCATCGCCCTTTCCCCGTTTCACGCCCGGGCCGAGGAGGGCGACGCGACGGCTGGCGCCACCATTTTCAAGAAATGCGCTATATGTCATATCGTTGATACCGATAAGAACAAGGTCGGGCCGTCGCTGAACGGGCTGTTCGGCAGAAAGGCCGGAACGCATCCGGATTTTGCTTATTCGGCGGGGATGAAGGCGGCTGGCGACGGTGGCCTCATTTGGGACGAGACGACGCTCCGCGACTATCTGCACAATCCGAAAGTAAAGGTGAAGGGCACGAAGATGGCCTTCGTCGGCCTGAAGGACGATCACGATATAACCGATCTCATGGCATACCTGAAGCAATACTCCAAGTGACAGGTTGCGTGACGGCCGGGTGGCATATCCGTAAACTGCTTTAATTGCTGCATTTTTCGCTTGCAGGAAACTAAAACGGTACTTTGTGGATGCAGCTTCATATTCACGGTCGGGTCGGCTCAGGGAGGGTCGGAAATGGCTGTCGTGCTGATCCTCGCCTTGCTGTTAGTGGGCTCTGTGTTGTTCCACGTGCTGAGCCCGTGGTGGTGGACACCGATCGCATCCAATTGGACCTATATCGACAGCACACTGATCATCACCTTCTGGATCACCGGTGTCGTATTCGTCGCGGTGGTCTCCTTCGTTGCCTATTGTGTTTGGCGCTTCCGGCACAAGCCCGGCAACCGGGCAGCCTACGAGCCTGAAAACCGAAAGCTGGAATTGCTGCTGGCATCCGGAACGGCCATCGGTGTCGCCGCCATGCTTGTGCCCGGCCTTTTCGTATGGAACCAGTTCATTACCGTGCCCAAAGATGCCGCACCGGTCGAGGTTGTCAGCCAGCAGTGGTTGTGGAGCTTTCGCCTGCCGGGCGTCGACGGAAAGCTCGGCCGCGCGGAGACGCGGGACATCAGCCCGGAAAATCCGCTTGGCGTGAACAAGAACGATACTGCCGGCCTTGACGACGTCATCATCGAGGGTGGCGAGTTACATCTGCCGGTCGGCAAGCCGGTCCACATACTGTTGCGCTCCATCGACGTCCTGCACGATTTCTACGTACCGGAATTCCGCGCCAAGATGGACATGATCCCCGGCATGATAACCTATTTCTGGTTCACGCCGACGCGGACTGGAACCTTCGATATTCTCTGTGCCGAACTTTGCGGTGTCGGTCATTCGCAAATGCGCGGGACAGTCGTGGTCGAGGAAGCGGCGGACTATCAGGCATGGCTGGAGCAGCAACAGACGTTCACCCAGCTTCTGGCATCGGGAGAGCCGCAGCCGACAAACTGAACCCGGCAGGAAGGCATCGGAGCGAAAGCGAGGAAAGATCATGGTCGAGATCCCAGCCGGCAGCACAAACACCGTCCCGGCCGCCGAAGTCGAAGATATGGAACTCTACCATCCAAAAAGCTGGTGGACGAAATATGTCTTCAGCCAGGATGCCAAGATCATCGCCGTGCAATACTCGATCACGGCCATCTCGATCGGCCTTGTGGCGCTCGTGCTTTCCTGGCTGATGCGTCTGCAGCTTGCCTTTCCCGGCACTTTCGGCTTCATCGACGCAGATCACTATTATCAATTCATCACCATGCACGGCATGATCATGGTGGTCTATCTGCTGACCGCCCTGTTTCTCGGCGGTTTCGGCAATTACCTCATCCCCCTGATGGTGGGCGCGCGCGACATGGTGTTCCCCTATGCGAACATGCTGAGCTACTGGATATATCTGCTCGCGGTGCTGATCCTTGTCACGGGTTTTTTCGCCCCCGGCGGACCGACAGGAGCCGGCTGGACGCTCTATCCGCCGCAGGCCGTTCTGTCCGGCACGCCGGGCGGCCAGGACTGGGGCATCCTCCTGATGCTCTCCTCGCTGATCGTCTTCATCATCGGTTTTACCATGGGTGGGCTGAACTATGTCGTCACCGTTTTGCAAGGCCGTACGCGCGGCATGACGCTGATGCGCATGCCCTTGACCGTCTGGGGCATCTTTACCGCCACGGTGATGGCGCTTTTGGCCTTCCCCGCCCTTTTTGTCGCCTGCGTGATGATGCTGTTCGACCGCCTGCTCGGCACCAGCTTCTTCATGCCCGCGATTGTCGAGATGGGGACGCAATTGCAGCATGGCGGCGGCAGCCCGATCCTGTTCCAGCACCTGTTCTGGTTCTTCGGGCATCCGGAGGTCTATATCGTCGCGCTGCCTGCCTTTGGGATCGTCTCGGACCTCATCAGCACGCATGCGCGCAAGAACATCTTCGGCTATCGCATGATGGTCTGGGCGATCGTCATCATCGCAGCCTTGAGTTTCGTCGTCTGGGCGCACCACATGTATGTGAGCGGCATGAACCCCGCCTTCGGCTTCTTCTTCGCCACCACGACGCTGATAATCGCCGTCCCGACGGCGATCAAGGTTTATAACTGGGTGCTGACGTTGTGGCGCGGCGATATTCACCTGACACTGCCCATGCTCTTTGCGCTAGCCTTCATCGTCACCTTCGTCAATGGCGGGCTAACCGGCCTGTTTCTGGGCAACGTCGTCGTCGACGTTCCGCTATCCGACACGATGTTTGTCGTCGCCCATTTCCACATGGTCATGGGCGTAGCACCGATCCTCGTCATCTTCGGGGCGATCCATCACTGGTACCCGAAGGTGACCGGCCGCATGCTGAACGGCGTGCTAGGTCATATCCACTACTGGATCACCTTTCTCGGCGCCTATGCGATCTTCTTTCCAATGCATTATCTCGGCCTGCTCGGCGTGCCGCGCCGCTACTACGAGATGGGAGAGACGAGTTTCGTTCCGCCTTCGGCCCATGCGCTGAATATCTTCATCACCGTCATGGCGCTTGTCGTCGGGGCCGCTCAGGTGGTCTTCCTGTTCAATCTAATCTGGAGCCTTTTCCGGGGCAAAGAGGCCGGCGGCAATCCGTGGCGCGCGACGACGCTGGAATGGCAGACGCCGCAGACGCCGCCCGCCCATGGCAACTGGGGCAGGGACCTGCCGATCGTCTACCGCTGGGCCTATGACTACAGTGTACCGGGAGCGCCTGAAGATTTCATTCCGCAGACGCAACCTGCAACCGACGGCGTAACGCGGGAGCTCATGACATGAACGTCACGCTGCTCTTCCTCGCCGCAATCGGCGCCATCATCGCCTGGTGGATGTCGGGACAGCGGCTGACCTCGAAACCCTGGCTTGAATCGAGCCCGGTGCAAACGGCACCCCGACTGGAAGACCCGCCGGATCCGGCGATAAAAATCGGCCTCTATGTTTTCCTCGGCGTCGTCGGCGCCGTCTTCAGCCTTTTCATAAGCGCCTATTTTATGCGCATGGCTTCTTCGGACTGGTGGGGAATGCCGGTGCCTAGGCTGCTCTGGGTAAACACAGCGCTGCTCGCTGCCAGCAGCGCCGCGCTGCAATGGGCAAAAAACGAGGCGCGCCACGGCCGAATGGAGAAACTGAGGCTTGCACTTGTGGCCGGCCTCCTTCTTGCGGCTCTCTTTCTCGCAGGACAGGTAGAGGCCTGGCGGGAACTGAACGCAGCCGGCTATGTGCTTGCCGACAATCCCGCCAACAGTTTCTTCTACATGCTAACCGGCCTGCACGGCCTGCACATTCTCGGCGGCCTTGCCGTTACCGGCCGCACGACCGTCAGGGCATTCGCAGCCGATATCCCACCAGCGCGGCTTCGCCTCAGCGTCGATCTTTGCGCCACCTACTCCCATTTCATGCTCGCCGTCTGGCTCGTACTGTTTGCGCTCTTTGCCGGCTGGGCGAACGATTTCGTCGATCTCTGCCGCCAACTGCTCAGCTAGGAGATTTCCAGATGACACAGTCTGTCCAGACACACAGCGATCCCGACCTTCGGCCGGCCGGCCTGCGGGGTGTCGCCGCCGATTTCGGCTCGGATCAGCGCGCCTTCAAGACCGCCTCCTGGGGCAAGGCGATGATGTGGGTCTTTCTCCTCAGCGACACCTTCATCTTTGGATGTTTCCTGTTGGCCTACATGACCGCCCGCATATCGACACCGGTCGCCTGGCCCAATCCGAGCGAGGTCTTCGCGCTCCATATCGGCGGGCAGGACGTTCCGCTGATCCTGATCGCGATCATGACCTTCGTCCTCATCTCAAGCAGCGGCACCATGGCGATGGCGGTCAATTTCGGCTATCGCCGCGAACGCGGCAAGACGGCCGCGCTGATGCTCTTGACCGCCCTTCTCGGCGCGGCCTTCGTCGGCATGCAGGCCTTTGAATGGACGAAGTTGATATCGGAAGGCGTGCGCCCTTGGGAAAACCCGTGGGGTGCTGCCCAATTCGGCTCGGCCTTCTTCATGATCACCGGCTTTCACGGCACCCATGTCACGATCGGCGTCATCTTCCTACTCGTCGTCGCCCGCAAGGTCTGGCGCGGTGATTTCGAGACGGGGCGGCGCGGCTTTTTCACCAGCCGGAAGGGCCGCTACGAGGCCGTCGAGATCATGGGCCTCTACTGGCACTTCGTCGATCTGGTTTGGGTCTTCATCTTTGCATTCTTCTATCTGTGGTGAGAAATATGGCCAGGAGCGAGACAACTGCACAAACACCAAGCGGCCAGCATCATCCGATTCGGCTCTACCTTGTCGTCTGGGGCCTGCTCTTCGTGCTCAGCGCCTTTTCCTACATGGTCGATTATCTCGGGATTCAGGGCTATCTGCGGTGGTCACTGATCCTTTTGTTCATGATGTTGAAGGCGGGGCTGATCGTTGCCGTCTTCATGCACATGGCCTGGGAACGGCTGGCGCTCGTCTACGCCATCCTGCTGCCACCGCTGCTCGTGCTGATTTTTGTGGCGCTGATGGTATCGGAATCGAACTATACCATCTTAACCCGGCTCGCCTTCTTCGGCGCCGCGCCGTAGCCCCCATCGTCCGGAGACGGCGCGCAGCACCGCAGCCATCAAGCGGATTGACCATCGGCGGGCGCCCCCGTGGCGCGAACGCGTTCGGGCTCCACGATCTTGCGATAAAGATGCCAGGTCGCATGTCCGAGCACAGGGATCACAATGGCAAGACCGACGAACAACAATGCGAACCCGGCGGCCAGAAGCACCGCGACCAACAGACCCCAGAGCACCATTTCGACAGGATTGACGGCCACGGCCTTGATCGACGTGTGGATTGCTACAGCGACGCCGGTATCGCGATCAAGCAGAAGGGGAAAGGCGATAACAGTGGTGCACAGCACCGCAAGCGCAAAGAGGAAACCGATGGCATTGCCATAGAGGATGAGCTGCCAGCCGGCAGCGGTGGTCACAACCTCATTGACGAAGGCCATCAACGATTCCGGCCGCTCAGGCCCAAAGAGGCTGACGTAGAGGGTCTGCGCCGTCAAGAGCCACACCACGAAGATCGCCACCAGCATGAAGCCGAGGGCAAAAATTGCCGGAACGGCCGGGGAATGCCTGACCTCGAGCGCGTGCTGCCAGGAGGTATCGAGACCGAGCTCTCGCCTGCGGCTGATTTCGTAGAGACCCAGCGCCGCGAACGGACCGAGGAGGGCAAAGCCTGACATTAACGGAAACAGCAGCGGCAGCGCATTAGCGCCGGATGTCCATCGCGCGATGACAATGCCGGCCACGGGGTAGATCAGGCAAAGAAAGACGTTGTGAGACGGCTTGGCCCAGAAATCATCCAGCCCTTGACGGAGGGCAGCAAAGACATCGGCCGCACCGATGCGCCGCACGTTCGGGTAGGCTGCTTTTTCGTTGCCACCCGCGATCACGTGAAAATGTTCCATGACAACTCCCCCAGATTTCGCCGCCACAACAATGATCAGAACGGACACCCGCACGAACAATGGGACCATGGGGCCGTAACCTGGACGCGTGAAGAATATATACCCACGGGTAAAACCTGACCAGCGGTTCCGCGTGCTCAACGTGATCGACGACGTCGCGCGCGAATGCCTGGCGGCGATCCCGGATACCTCGATCTTCCGTGTTCGAGCGCAAGTTCGATGCTGACGCGCCAAGTTCAAGGCAGGCCGCAATAAGACGGTCTTTCGTTGCCGGATCGAACCGACGTCGTCCGTTCCGACCAACGAGCCGCACGACAAGTTTCGGACCTACTTTCATCACTCAATCACAGTAAGTGTGGGGAAACTCGCTTACGAAAGAACTTCGTGCATGCGAGCAGCCTTCGAGATCAACCAGCGTTTCCTTCTGACTAACGCGGGTTGGTGGTGCTTCATGGAAACACTTCCAGTCCTCGTTCCTGGGAAACTATCAGAAATCGAGTACAGACGGGGCGAAGCGGAGATTATTTCCGCTTCGCCCCGCCATAGGAGACACTCGGACTGGTTGGAGAGATGACTGATTTTGGGGCCGGGAGAAGACTTGCGGCTTTATGAACTGAGCCGTCTATAGCTGACATAAGTTCAAAATGTCGGGTCCGCCCATTTGCTGGCGAGACGCCACACCTGCCACCCGGCTTAGGATTTGATCGCCCGTCGCCAGGTAGCCGGCGTGACGCCGACGAACGATTTGAACATTCGGGTAAAGTGGCTTTGGTCGGCGAAGCCGCAGCTCAGGGCGATTTCCACCAAGGTCGCGTTGCCATGCGCGAGCATCGATTTCGAAGACTCGATGCGATGGCGCAGAATCCAGCGATGCGGGGAATCGCCTGTCGTCACCTTGAAGGCGCGCACGAAGTAGCTCACGGAGAGGCCGCAGTGAGCCGCGAGCTCCTTGAGCGAGAGACAATCATCCGAAAGCGACGTCATTGCCTCGGTCGCACGTCTAAACTGCCAGGGAGCAAGGGTTCCAGAGTCATCCCTCGCGGCCCGCAAACCACCAAAGGTCTGCGCGAAATAGGTATTGATGGCGAGCATGACTTGTTGGGCATACAGCGCCCCAATCTCCTGAGGCCGCTCCAAGGCCGGAAGCAATGCATTTCCCAGATGCCATACCGTCTTGTCGAAAACGCCGCCAGGCCTGCAGTAGAGCTGATTGATCCTTGCTACTCCGCGTTCATCAGCGATCTCGTCGAGTGCAATCTTGGGCACGGTGAACATAAGATTGTCGAAAGGGCTCAGCAGGTTTGCAAGCGGTTTTTCGAGATGGTTTACGATACTGGTCGTGCGAGCCGCGTACGAGCCGCGATGAATACATTTATCGTCAATGAAAAGCTCTCGACTGGTCTGCTCGCGAAGTTGCAGGAGAACAGAAAAGACCGCGCCCCCTTCTTGCTGGGGTGCCATGACCAGTCCATGTCCTGGCGTATCTCTGCGCAGGCGGGACACGAGCAGGCGCGATTTCCTCGGGCCGGCCACGGAGAGTTGCGACACGGAGTCGGCCCTGAAGGGACTGACGAAATTCTGACGGTAGGCAAGATCGGATTGCACGCATCGCCCTCGCTGTGTGCGGTCTTCGATTTCAATCGTGTCCCGCTGTCACACTAATCTGATGTGTCGTGGAGGTCTTGAATATTTTGAGTTTTTTTGTCGGAAAGTGAAGTGGCGAGAGCAAAACATCCCTACTGAGTTCGTAAGCTCACGCCGCGCATTTTGAACGAAAAAGGGTAATATTCCACAAGGTTTTCGATGCCCCTTCTGAATAAGTAACACCGAGAAATGGAGGGTATTCTCGGTGAAACAAATGCTGTTTGCGATGGCGGCGCTCCTCGTTCTTGGTGGCGAGGCGCGGGCGGAGGCTTTCGTCTTTCCTAGTTCATTTCGGACTGAGGAGATCAAGACAAACGGGACCACGATCCACGTGAGGGTTGGCGGCAAAGGACCTGCGGTGCTGCTGGTCCATGGATACGGCGACACAGGGGACATGTGGGCACCACTCGCCGCGGAACTTATGGCAGATCACACCGTAATCGCGCCCGACTTGAGAGGTATAGGTCTCTCAGCCGTCGCAACGGACGGGTTTACCAAAATCAACCAGGCCGAGGACCTCGCGGGTGTCCTTGATACGCTGAAAGTTCGGCAGGCCGACGTCGTGGGCCACGACATCGGCAACATGGTGGCCTTTGCCTTCGCTGAGGCGCACCCCGATCGCACCACGCGCCTCATCATGATGGACGCGCCTCTTCCCGGCGTCGGGCCTTGGGATGATATCCTAAAAAGTCCGCTGCTTTGGCATTTCCGGTTCGGCGGCCCCGACATGGAGCGTCTGGTTGCTGGCCGCGAGCGCATCTATCTTGACCGGTTTTGGAATGAATTCGCCGCCAACCCGACGAGTTTTCCTGAAGCGACGCGCCGCCACTACGCGGACCTCTACGCAAAACCGGGCCGGATGCACGCGGGCTTCCTTCAGTTCGCCGCCTTCGACCAAGACGTGATCGACAACCGCGCCTCAATCGCACGGGGGCGATTGCAAATGCCTGTCCTGGCGATCGGCGGCGACCATTCGCTTGGAAGCACGATGGCCCATATTATGCGCTTCGCCGCCGATAACGTGCATCAGGTCGTCATCGTCAATTCAGGACATTGGCTTATGGAGGAGCAGCCGGACGCGACGGTCGCCACGATCCGGGCCTTCCTCGGCAACACGAACCCGGTGTTGCTGAAGCCGACCCGGCTGAACGCCGATGAAGTCGCCGCCTTGAGCCATGATCGCGCCGGTGCTGGGACTTCTCAACTCAAGGGCGTGGGCATGATCGTGCTTTCCGGCAACCCGCTGGAGCCAGGGCCATACGCAATCGAACTCCGGGTGCCGGCCCACACGCGCATTGCCTCCCATACCCATCGCGATAACCGCACTGCACTCGTTGTCTCCGGCGAATGGCATTTCGGCTACGGGCCAAAGGCGAGTGACGCCGCGACCTTAGTGCTTGGACCGGGCGGGTTCTACACCGAGCCAGCGAACTCGGCGCACTTCGCTTTCACGAGGAATCAGCCGACCGTAATCTACATCACTGGCGAGGGTCCGACGGACACCCAATACGTCGACGCGGCCGACGCCCCTTCGGGCCAGTAACAGGAGTGAAACATGACATCGTTTGCCAATCGCCGAGACCCGGCCTGCGACCACCTGTTGACGCCGCAGAACGCCGCCGTAGTCATCATAGACTTCCAGCCCGTCCAGGTATCTTCGATCGCCTCCCGTCCAAAGCGCGAGCTGGTCTCCAATATCACAGCGCTTGCCCGGATCGCAAAGTTCTACGACATGCCAGTCGTGCTCTCGACCGTGAACGTGAAGACGGGTCGCAACCAACCGACCATCCACCATATCACCGATGTCCTCATCGACGTGCAACCGATCGACCGCACTTCGATCAACGCATGGGAGGATGAGGATTTCAATCGCGCCGTGAAGGCGACGGAACGCAACAAGCTCATCATGGCCGCGCTTTGGACAGAAGTCTGTCTTGTCCATCCGGCTCTAGACGCCCTTGAGGAGGGTTTTGAAGTCTACCCTGTCGTCGATTGTGTGGGCGGTACGTCGCTCGAAGCGCATTTGGCAGGCCTCCAAAGGCTTGTTCAAGCCGGTGGCAAACCTGTGTCCTGGGTTCAGTTGATTTGCGAACTGCAGCGCGACTGGAACCGCGACAAGACCGTCGCAGGCTTTGCTGAAATCCTGTTTTCAGTCGAAGGCCACTGAATCTCAATCATACCCGGAGATGTCCCCGAATGTTGAAAACCATCGCTGCCGTTGTGAAAAACGCGAAAGCGCCGTTCGAACTTGTTGAAATCGAATTGCCCGATCCAGGGCCTCGCGAGGTTCTTATTCGGATTGTCGGTGTCGGGATTTGCCACACGGATCTTGCGAGTCGTGACGGCCTTTTGGGAGCGCCCTTTCCTTCGATCTTCGGCCATGAGGGGTCAGGCGTAGTTGAGAAGACCGGTAGCCAGGTGACCAAACTGGAACCCGGTGACCACGTGGTTCTCTCACCGGATTCGGACGGAACCTGCCGTCACTGTCAACGAGGTTTTCCGATGTATTGCGACCAATATCCAGAGCTGAACTTCCAGACTAATCCCGAAGGGCCGCGCGCATCCGTGCTCAACGGGGGACGCACCTATCTTAAATATTTCGGGCAGTCGTCGTTTGCAGGATATGCTTTGGCAAGCGATCGCAATGCCATTAAAGTCACAAAGGACGTGCCTCTTAAAATCCTCGGTCCATTGGGGTGCGGGGTACAGACCGGAGCGGGCACTGTCATGAATGGCCTGAGGCCGCACGCCGGATCAACAATGGTTGTCCTGGGCACCGGAGCGGTCGGCCTTTCGGCAATCATGGGCGCCCTGATCTGCGGATGTAGCGACATCATAGCCGTCAGCAGAACTCCGGATCGGCTCGAATTGGCCAAGACCCTCGGTGCTTCGGATACCATCAACACCAACGAAGAGACCGATCTAGCCGCTGCTATTCGTGCACGACTGCCTGCTGGCGCCGACTACATCCTCGATGCCGCTGGTGCACCGGGACTAATAGGTCCAGCCATCGGTGGCCTCGGCAAGCTCGGCACCCTGGCTTTGGTCGCCGTTCCGCCAACGGTTGACCGGACAATTGAGTTGCCTTGGTTCCCAACGTTACTCCAAGGTCAGTCTGTCAGTGGTTTTGTCGAAGGTAATTCCATACCAGAAGTGTTCATACCCCAAATGATCGAGCTTTACCGTCTTGGACGGTTTCCCTTCGACAAACTGTTGCAATTCTATCCTTTTGACAAAATCAATCAGGCGGTCGAGGACCAGATTGCGGGCAAAGTCGTCAAGGCGATACTGGAACTATCCACCGCTTGATCAGACCGATCACGTGATTAGGACTCAACGAGATGCAAGACGGGAAACGTATCGGCTATCCGAAAAAATTCTCGACGTCGTGGGCTGTTGCAAGACCGACCGCCAGTTCATACGTTCTCCGTTCAACCTCAGAAGGAGCTGCAGATGCAGATCGACCTCGCAGGTAAGACCGCTCTGATTACCGGATCCACCGAAGGCATCGGCTACGCAATCGCCCGCCAACTCTCGCGAGCTGGCGCGGACGTGGTGATCAATGGACGGTCTGAAGAAAAGACCGCTAAGGCCGCCGAGCGCCTGGAAGGTGAAGGCGCCGTGGGCACCGTAGCCGCCGTCGCAGCCGATGTCGCTACCGCCGAAGGGTGTGAGGCTCTCATCGCGAAGGTTCCTCAGGTCGATATCCTGATCAACAATGCGGGCATCTTCCAGCCGCTCGATTTCTTCGAGGCGAGCGACGAGGTCTGGGATCGTCATTGGCAGGTCAACGTGATGTCGGCCGTCAGGCTTTCGCGTGCCTACCTTCCGGGCATGCAGAACCTCGACTGGGGTCGCGTCATCTTCATCGCATCGGAATCCGGTTTCAACATTCCGGTGGAGATGATTCACTATGGCGTTAGCAAGACCGCCGATATCGCGGTTGCCCGCGGGCTGGCCAAGCGCATGGCGGGCACGGGCGTCACCGTGAACTCGGTTCTCCCCGGCCCAACACTGTCTGAAGGCGTCGAGGCGATGCTAGCTGAAGAGCGTGAAAAGACGGGCAAGCCGATCGAGGAGGTCGCGGCGGACTTCGTCAAGAAACATCGTGGCAGTTCGATTATTCAACGCGCGGCAAGCGTCGAGGAAATCGCCAACCTCGTAACCTATTTGGCCTCGCCTTTAGCATCCGCGACGACAGGGGCTTCCATGCGCGTGGACGGAGGTCTGATCGACACGCTCTGACGGTGAACCCTCCCCTGCCAGTCGGCAATACCGCGGCGCCATCCTACCGCCTCCTCAACGACAGCCGCCAAGGCTCGTGGATGGGTGCAATGTTGAGGGGCCGGCAACCGACTGTCCGCTTCAAATTTAAATAACAGCGCAATCGGACGTGAAAGCTTGATTTCCGATCAGAACCCGTAGCGTTTCGCCAAAAGTTCGGTGCGAACGTTGATCTGGATGAGGTCCAATCCCAAGGTCGAAGCATTTCGGTGGTCGTTTTCGAAGACCCGACTGAAAAAGAATGTTGAGCCGACACGTCCGCCTCTATTACGCCACGTCCGATGCCTGCAAGATTGCCGTCCGAAAGACGAAGTCCTGGTCGGCCAGGTAGCGTGGATCGCCCTTGACCGTCTCCATGAAGGCGCGATGGCCACTCATCAGCCGTCCGACGAGACAACCTGCGCTCGCCTTGCCGATGTCGTCCGAGGGCTGATCGTAGCCTCCATGCTGGTTTATTCCAAAAAGCCCGGTGTCTTCCGTATCGCCCTTGCGTTCCATATCGCGGTTCAGGTCGCGGCAGACGGTGACGTCCTTGACCTGAACAAGCGCCTCTTGCGTGTTCCGATGTATGCCCACTTTCCAGGCGCTATACTGACCGAACTTGATCCGCGCCGCTCCGAGACGATTTATCGGATGATCTCGACCGTAGTAGAAGCCCGGCTCCGTCGTGGCCTGCCACTTTCCAAGCATGGCCGGAACGCCGTTTCGAAACCCGATGACGCACCGCAGGTCGTTAAACTTGTTCGCTTCGTCGTTGTTCACGGAGCCGTCTTCGTTCATGCCTTCCACATAGACAATGTTCACCTCGTCGGGATTAGTATCGATGACGTATCCGAGCCGTTTAAGCGCTTCGACGATCAGGATCTCGATCTGTTCGTCCGGAGGGTCGTCGGGTCGGATGGCCTCGCGCAGCGGCAACATCTGCCCTTGAAACTGAGCCAGGTAGCGGTCGGCGCTTCCCGCGCGAAACATCGCGTGCGCATGGGACCACTGTTCGGGGGTCAGGGCGTCGTCCTTGCCCGATTCGCGGCCGGCGATCGCCTTCAACAGCGCGATCGCCTGGTCGGGCTGTTCAATCATGCCCTTGCCAATCAGCAGGTTCGAATCGTATCCGGGCACGCCGAAACCGTTCGCGCCCGTCCATTTAGTCCCGGCCGCACCGATGCTCATGCCGGTGTAGCGTCGGAAAAGCAGATCGAAGTTGGAGGCGGCCCCGTTCACCGGCGACGGGAAGGTCGCGATCTTGTGCCCCCCTCCGATAATGCCATAGCCGAGCTGTCCGAACTGCGCGGCCTCCCGGCTGGGATATTGTGCCCCTGGATTGTGGTAGCGAATGCTTGCCGGGATGCGGTCGGCCCCCTGTGGAATGTCCATGCGAACGTTGACCGTCGACGGATCAGTGGATCTGCCGATCCCCACAAGACTGGCCGGCAACGGTGTCGTCTGGATGTCTCGCGGAGTTGCGATTTCGGCTGAATTTGCGTCGTTTCCGGCGTCGTTCACGGTCACGGAAACGCCGCCGTCGGACGTACTGATCTCGGTATCGGTATCCGGCGTCTTTACGCTTGCAGAAGCCTGATTGGGCGTCGTCAGGTCCCTCACCTGGTTGATCGTCGAAGACAACGATGAGGCGGTGTCCTTACGCCTCGAGCCGAGCGAGGAGCCCAGCCAGAAGTTCAAGACGGTCGCAAAGCCGGCTGCGACTGCGCCGATGCAGATGTTGATGATTTGGAGAACGGTTGTATCAGCCTTCACCGGCGGGTCCGTGAAGAGCAGCAGGCCGATGAGTACGACGAAGCCGATGACCACGATGTAGGAAATGATCGCGGGCGTCATGCTGATCCACATCGAGTCCGGCTTGCTCAGCATGGCCAACAGATTTTCTCGGGCGTCGACAGTGCTTTCGTTTGCGGCGCGATTGTATTCCTGGATCTCGGCGACATCCAGCTTCTGAGCCTCGAGTGAAATCTCCGCCAGCCTGATCTTCAGATCGTTCATCTTCGAAGGATCGGCCGTCAGGACTTCGCGTGCCTTGTCCGGCGTGGTCGCCCCCGATATCGATTTAACGGCGGAATCGATGAACTGTTTGATGTCGTTCGCATTGCTCACGGTTTTTGCGTCCGTCAGCGAGGCTACGAGCTTCGGAAAGAGCTGCAGCGCGATGGCTAGAAATGGGAACATGGCACCCTCCGGAGACAACCTGAGGAAGCATCTCATAATATTAGCATATTACAATATGGATCTTGTGAAAAAGCGGAAAGGACAATGTAAGCGTCGCCTGATGCTTGAACAGGCCGCTGGTTCTCCTTTGACCAATATAGGACGGTAAAAAAATGCGTAAGAGCAGTAAGGGGCCGATGGCAGACTGTCTGCTGGCGAGCGTGCCGTCGTCCAGTTCTCTAGCGACCAAGCATCGAAGAAGTTAGGCCGCGCCGAGCCCGGCGAGTGCGGCTCGAATGAGTGCGGCGGCGGAGTCGCAATCGACGCGCCCAGAGGGAATAAAGCTGCTCCCTTCAGCATACGGCGATCTTTTTGCACACGCATCTATTCGCAGCCTCGCGCGTTGAGCTCTGAACGAGTATGGAGCACGCAATTGTTCGAGCGGAAGCAGGTCGGAACGATAGCGACGCTTGCGGTCGCCGCAATTGCGGCTGTCGTCATAATCGAGGTCGCCAATAGCAGAGTGACGAACCGTTCGATCTCCGCGCGTATCCTTTCGAGCGGTAAGGACAAAGACAAAGCATCGGTCGATGAGCACGGGCGCTTCGCGGACGTCCCCGAGGATATCCCCGGACGCGGACTTCGCGACGTGCTGTGGCGTGTTTTCCACGAGGTCTCCGAGGACCGCGTCACACTGATCGCGGGAGGAGTGACCTTTTATCTTCTACTCGCCTTGTTCCCAGGTGTGGCCGCACTGGTCTCCCTCTACGGGCTTATGGCCGACCCCGTGACGATCTCCGAGCACCTCCGCGACTTGGCCAGCGTTCTGCCGACCGGCACATTCGAGGTATTTTCCGAGCAGATCGAATCCGTCGTACGACGCCAGGACGCCACGCTGGGTATTACCTTCCTCGTCGGCCTCGGAATCGCTCTTTGGAGCACGCACAACGGGACACTCGCGGTATTTGACGCCATGAATGTCGCCTACGAGGAGGATGAAAAGCGCTCTTTCGTCCGAAGAAACCTTGTAGCGCTGTGCTTCACCGTCTGTGCGATGATCGCAGCGACTATCCTGGTTGGATTGTTTGCGGTGATGCCGGTCGTCATGTCCTACATTTGGCTGGCCGAGTGGGAGGAACAACTGGCCCTGCTCTTAAGGTGGCCGGTCCTTCTTATGGCGGTCTTTGTCGCGTCGACCGCCGTTTATCGTTTTGGTCCCAGCAGGCAGCCGGCGAAACTCCGATGGCTTACGTGGGGCGCGGTTCTCGCAACAGTTGGCTGGACGGCGATGACATGGGGATTTTCATGGTATCTCGACACGGTTGCTGACTACAACGCAACATACGGGACGTTGGGTGGTCTCGTCGGTTTTCTCGTGTGGATCTGGCTGTCGGTTGCGATCTTGATAATGGGGGGTGAACTTAATGCTGAGCTTGAGCATCAGACGAGCAAGGACACCACAACGGGCCTGCCGTTGCCGATGGGCTCTCGGGGTGCCCAGGTTGCCGACACGTTAGGGAAGCAAGCTCCTTAGACCCTCCGCCCCGGCAAAGCCAAAGTCATCCTCAAACTATGGGGGACGTCCGCGCGTCGCCGGAAAATCCTTGATATCCGATCACTCCGGAGCCACGGAACTTAGATCCTGGCTGAATGTTCATAGGAGCAAAGAAGCGAACTTATGGATCGCGACATCGAACCGCTGACTATTGGATTTATCAACCTTGCGGTGAGCGTTCTCGCTCTGACAGTTGCCTACGCATACACGTTACTCCATTCACTGACAGACGGTGAACGTCAAAACTGCCGCAGGCGTGGATGGTTCCCGAAAACAGAACGACCCACTGCGAGCCATGGTCACAGCTGCCTTATCACCCGATCAATCCGCCGGCAAGAAGACGTCGATGACCGTGTCGACGTCAAGGCAAGCGGCCTCTCCCACCTCAACCAGCGTAGTGGGTACACCTTGTAGTAACGCGCGCTCACCCGTGTCGCCCGTCAGTTGTTCAATACCAGGAAAAAAGGTTGCGGGCAGGATTAGTGGATGCCCGACGCTGCCGCCGAAGCTGGCGCGAACGGTCTGTTCCACATTGTTTCGATGCGTCCCATTACGAGATGGGCGGCGAATATCACAATCCGATGGAGGTTTTCGCATCTGCCGTGCTCTGGGAAAAAGACGGCGAGCTGACGATCCATGACAAGACGCAAGGGTCGCAGAACAGCCACGAGTACGTCTGCAACGTCTTCGGTCTTGATCCGGAGAAGGTCGTCGTCAAGAATGCCTTCGGCGGCGGTGCGTTCGGCCAGGCTCTGAGGCCGAAATACCAGCTCTTCCTCGCCGTCATGGCCAGCCTTGACCTGAAGCGGTCGATGAAGGTCGAGATGAGCCGGCGCGAGATGTTCTATCTCACATAGCGTCCCTCCAGCTTCCAGACGGCATCGCTGGCAGCGAACACGGAAGGGCATCTGACGGCGGTCACGCGCAACGCCGTGCATGCGACATCCCGCTACGAGGACTATCAGGAGAACGTCGCCAACTGGTCAGCGTTGGCTTACACCTGCGACAACGTCAAGATCGCCTATGAGGTTGGCAAGCTCGACGTTTCGACGCCTGGCGACATGCGCGCTCTGGGTGCCGCCACCGGCGTCACTGCACTGGAAGCGGCGATGGATGAACTCGCCTATGCCGTCGGCATTGATCCGCTCGACCTGCGCATC
This sequence comes from Pararhizobium capsulatum DSM 1112, assembly GCF_030814475.1. Taxonomy (NCBI): domain Bacteria; kingdom Pseudomonadati; phylum Pseudomonadota; class Alphaproteobacteria; order Hyphomicrobiales; family Rhizobiaceae; genus Pararhizobium; species Pararhizobium capsulatum. The sequence goes on from NZ_JAUSVF010000002.1 coordinate 91,188, forward strand.
CGTAACTTCGCCCATCGCGACCAGATGCAAGACAAGCAGTTCACCTCCAAGGCCCTGCATGCCTGCTATCGGGAGGGCGCTGCCCGTTTCGGCTGGTCGAAGCGGTCCCATGAACCGCGCTCCATGCGCGAGGGTCATGAGCTGATCGGCTGGGGCATGGCGACCGGCATCTGGGAAGCGATGATGTCGCCGGCGGAAGCCAAGGTTCGGTATTCCGTCGATGGCAAAGTTACCGTCTCTGCCGCGGCCTCCGATATCGGCACCGGCACCTATACGATCCTCGGCCAGCTGGGCGCTGATGCGTTTGGTGTGCCTCTGGATGACGTGACCGTGCAGATCGCGGACTCCACCCTGCCGAAAACCGGCGTTCAGGGCGGTTCATGGACGGCGGCATCGACCGGATCGGCCGTTCAGGCCGCGTCAAGGGCCGTGATCGCGACCCTTCTGAAACATGCCAGCAGGCTGGAAAATTCGCCTCTGGCCAAGGTTGAAGCCGATCAGGTGGAGATCATCGATGGGCGCTTTTGTGCTGGAAGCCAATCATCAGGTCGGCATGAGCGTTTCGGAGATCATGGAACGGGCAGGCCTTTCCAACATCGAGGAACACGCCAAAGTCGGCCCCGATATGATGACCATGCGGAAGTTTGCGGCCTACACGCATTCCGTGGTCTTCGTCGAAGTCCGCGTCGATGACGAGCTTGGTGTTGCGCGGGTCACCCGCGTCGTCAGCGCCATTGCTGCGGGGCGTATCCTAAACCCGAAGACGGCCCGCAGCCAGATTCTCGGCGGCGTGGTCGTGGGGCTCGGAGCGGCGTTGCATGAAGAAGGCATGATCGATCATCGCACCGGCCGGATCATGAACCCCAATATCGCCGAGTATCATGTCCCCGCCCATGCCGATGTCGAGGATATCGACGTCATCTTCGTCGATGAGGACGATGACAAGGCAAGCCCGATCGGCGTCAAGGGCCTGGGTGAAATCGGCATCGTCGGCGTGGCGGCCGCCGTGTCCAACGCCATCTTCCACGCCACGGGAAAACGCATCCGCAGTTTCCCCATCACACTGGACAAAATTCTCACAGCCGAGGCACAACAATGAACAGCCTATTACCCTTCAAGCCGGTCCCATTCTCGCCGGATGTCGAGATCATACAACCGGACGAGCCGGCAACGGCGCGCGAACTGGCAAAGACCATGCTGTCGATTGCCGAAAAGACCTATGCCGACAGCGGCCACGGCATCCGCTCAGTGCATGCCAAGAGCCATGGCCTATTGGAAGCCCGTGTCGACGTTGTTGACGGTCTGCCGCCCGAACTTGCGCAAGGGATCTTTGCGGAACCGCGCAGCGACGATGCGATCATCCGCCTTTCAACAACACCGGGCGATCTGCTGCACGACAGCGTCTCGACACCCCGCGGGTTAGAGCTGAAAATCATGGACGTCGAAGGCCCCCGCCTGCCCGGCTCTGAGAATTCCGCAAGCCAGGATTTCGTCATGGTCAACGGCAAGGAGTTCAACTCGCCGAGCGGCGAGGCCTTCGTGAAGAACCGCAAGCTTCTGGCGGCAACGACCGACCGCATGGAGGGCACGAAGGAGTTCATTGCCAGCGTCTTCAAGAAAGTCGAAGGGGCGCTCGAAACCTTCGGCACGGAAAGTGCGACGCTCAAGACGCTCGGCGGAAACCCGGAGACCCACATTCTCGGAGACAGCTTTTTTGCGCAGCTGCCGTTGCGCTACGGAAACCATATCGCTAAATACGCGGTCGTGCCCGCCTCGGACAATCTCAAGGCGTTGACCGGCACCACCCTTGATACATCCGATGATGCGGATGCCATCCGCCACGCCGTTCAGGATTTCTTCGAGACCGAAACCGCCGTCTGGCATTTGCAAGTCCAGCTCTGCACCAATCTCGACGCCATGCCTGTCGAAGGCATTGACGCCTGGGACGAGGCGAAAAGCCCGTTCGTGACCGTCGCCCACATCACGGCGGCTCCCCAGTCAGCCTGGAGCGAGAGCCGCGCCGAGGCTGTCGATGACGGCATGCATTTCAGCCCCTGGAATGGCATTACGGCGCACCAGCCGCTGGGCTCGACCATGCGCCTTCGAAAGCTTGCCTATGAGCGCTCCTCTGCTTTCCGCTCCCAGCGCAATGAGATCCCCGTGACCGAGCCGATGGTCTGTCCATTCGGTCACCATCGCGAGATTATGCCCTCGCAGCAGACGCCGATCCTGAAGCAGTAAGCGCGAAAATCACTTTCCAGACAGTAGAAGGAGCACATTATGGCATCGGAATGGCCCATGTGGATTCTGCAGGCCATTTCACTCGGTCTGTTTGTCGGCTGTTTATTTATCAAAGCGTAGCCTTCGCCGGAACAATCCCCCGGTGCTTCCGTTTGCGAACCAGTGCAACATGAAGGGGATCACACATGTCTGATGGCGCACCATTCAATGAAATCCGTGGATCTGGTGGCGAGACTCATCAGCAGTGTCCAGAGAAAAGCTCGCAGGATCGCGATGAAACGCTGACAACCAATCAGGGCATCGCGATTTCGGACAATCAGAACAGCCTGAAATCGGGCGCGCGTGGTCCGACGCTTCTCGAAGACTTTGTCCTGCGGGAGAAAATCTTTCATTTCGACCATGAGCGGATTCCGGAGCGCATCGTTCATGCCCGCGGCTCAGGGGCTCACGGATATTTCGAGGTCACCGACAATCTTTCCGATGTCACCAAGGCCGATCTGTTCCAGCGCGCCGGCGAGAAGACGCCTGTCTTCGTCCGTTTCTCCACCGTAGCAGGCGGCGCGGGATCGGTTGATACCCCGAGAGACGTACGCGGCTTTGCCGTGAAATTCTATACTAAAGAAGGCAATTGGGACCTCGTTGGCAACAACATTCCAGTCTTCTTCATCCAAGATGCGATGAAGTTTCCGGACCTTGTGCATGCAGTGAAAATGGAATCCGACCGCGCTTACCCGCAGGCAGGTAGCGCCCATGATACGTTCTGGGACTGGGCATCGCTCATGCCCGAAACCACCCACATGCTAATGTGGGCGATGTCAGACCGCACGATCCCTCGATCGCTTCGGACCATGCAGGGTTTCGGCATCCACACCTTCCGCTTCGTCGATGCCGACGGAAAATCCACCTTCGTGAAATTTCACTGGAGGCCGAAACTTGGCATCCAGTCCACGGTCTGGGAAGAGGCGCTGAAGCTGCAGGCCGCCGATAACGACTTTCATCGCCGCGACCTGTTCGAATCCATTGCCGCCGGGAATTTTCCGGAATGGGAACTCGGCGTCCAACTTTTCGACGAAGCGTTTGCCAAAAGTCTTGACTATGATGTTCTCGACCCGACAAAGATCATCCCCGAAGAAGTGCTACCGTTGCGCAAGGTCGGCCGGCTGGTGCTGGATCGCAATCCAGACAATTTCTTCGCCGAAACCGAGCAGGTCGCCTACTGTCCTGCCAACATCGTTCCCGGCATCGACTTCAGCAACGATCCTTTGTTGCAGGGTCGCCTGTTCAGCTATCTCGACACGCAGAAGTCCCGGCTCGGGACCGCCAATTTCCACCAACTGCCGATCAATGCGCCCAAGTGTCCCGTCATGAATTTTCAGCGGGACGGGCAGATGCAGATGACTGTGCCGAAGGGGCGGGCGAATTACGAGCCGAACAGCCTTGCCGCCCATGGCGAGATGGGCGGTCCAAGAGAGTGTCCCGTCACCGGGTTCCGTACCTTTGAGGGCCAGGCCCAGAAGCAGGAGCAGGGCGACAAGCTGCGTGTCCGTGCCGAACTTTTTGCGGATCACTTCAGTCAGGCGCGTCTGTTTTGGACATCGCAGACGACCTCCGAGCAGGCCCATATTGCCTCCTCCTTCGTCTTCGAACTGTCGAAGGTCGGCCTGGATCAGGTACCCCCGCGGATGGTCGCCAATTTGCGGAACGTCGATGAGGCGCTCGCCAAGCGCGTTGCAGATGGTCTCGGCATCGACTTGCCGAAGAAATCGCAAGCTGCACGGGAACCCGTTGATATGGCCCCCTCACCGGCACTCTCGATCCAGAAGAATATGATCGATACCGTCGAGGGTCGAAAAATCGGCATCCTTATCGCCGACGGGACCCATGCAAAAGTCCTGAAGAGCCTTGTCGACGCGATCAAGAAGGCGGGCGCGACGCCCTTCATTGTCGCGCCAAAGGTGGGCAAGGTTGCACTCTCTGGTGGTGAGCCAATCAAGGCTGATGGTCAGTTGGCCGGCTCACCCTCGCCTATCTTCGACGCTGTTGCCGTCCTACTGTCAGAGGAAGGCTGCAAGATGCTTCTCAAGGAAGGAGCCGCAATACAGTGGGTGATGGATGCCTTCGGTCATCTGAAGGCAATCGGCTTTGTCGAGACGTCCAAGCCCCTTCTCGACAAGGCAGGCATCGAACCAGATGACGGTGTGGTTTCATTGACCAACAGGTTCATCGAGGCTGCTGCCAAGCGGTATTGGGATCGTGAACCGAACGTGCGCATGTTGGTGTAGCCCCCTGGTGCTACGCCTCGGCAAAAATAGCCCCTGTTGTTTCGCAGGGGCTATTTCGTGTTAGGCGAGGACACACCTCTGTCTTGCCGGCCCCATCAGCTCTCGATATGGCGTGAGTTGTCGGCCGCGACCGCCCTCATCGTTTTCTACCTGCTGATCGCGTACGACGACAAGGGGCCTTGGCCATATTGGTCGCTGGACCATAAGCGGTGACGTGCCATATCCGGGCGCTGATAGCGATGCCGCTCGGATCGTCGTCGGCGGCTCCGGTTATCAGACTGGGGCCGAGTTGTTTGAGACCGCTGCTCTGCTTACCTCCGGATGGATCCGGGTCGAAATCGCTGCGGGCAAGCGGTGGATAGAATGTCGAATTCATGGGTTCCTCCCTGCCGCACATAACTTATTGCGCGCCCTCGAAGACATGGTTAGGACCTCCCAGCATCGCCATGAAACTGGGAGCTTGTTGAAACATCTGCGGCATGCGCTCACGGTCGAGCGAGGCCCCCTGTTCTGCGCGCAAGATTGTGTCGTTTCATTGGTAATGCAGACCAGCCCTTTTACGGTCGCGGTCTCGTCGCGGAGAGAAGTGAAGGAAAACGTCAATGTTGTCTCTTCTGGTTCGCCATACCGCGCCATGGCAGGTGGTCGAAGCGGCTGGCCTCCCCATTGAAGGCCTTTTCGATGATGGGGCTGAGGGCATACATGACGTCCGGCCATAGGTCGGGAAGCGTCGTGCCGATGGCACGTATTGCCCTCGGCCCCATGATCGGCCGATAGTCATTGGAAAAGAATTAGAGCTCAGGTCCCCGGAGAACGTACTTCGACTCCGGAGAGTTGAGGATAAGATTCACGGCGAATTTCAGCGTCGGAGGCCAGGCGTCCGGCATCCCCATTGGGTTCTGGGACCAATCGAATGCGTTCATTTCACTTGAAACGCCGCCTTCTCCCGTAAAAACAACGGCCTATAGAAACAGTCAGAATATCCTGCAAGTAACGCCCGCCTTACCTGACCGGATTTAAGATTGAATCTTATTCGAGGACCGGGGTGACTGATACACCAGGTTTCACCGACGAACTAGCATCTCGCTCGTATTAGCGCAGGCCAAAAAACGACAGTACAGCAATGACTATTACGACGAGTCCAACAATATAGATCAATCGGTTCATGACGAGTTCCTCTCAATTTCAACGTGTCAAAACGTTCACTGAAACAATTGGTTCCTTAGTCGAGCCAGCAGCGTTGGGGTAGCCACTGGCTCGCTTGTTTTGCTCATCTACAAGCGCACAAGCACCAGCGTCGAATTGACCGACGCCAGTATTATAGATTTCTAATACAACACGCAAACTTCACAAGGAAAATCTAGCAAGGTCTCTCTAACGATTGGCTGATTGGCGACGGCCGTCGGCCGTCGCGGGCATTTTTTTCGGGGTGGGTGCAGCATCGTTCCTTATCCTGTCTGCGTTGGCGAAAGATCGATTGGATCAGGTAGGCGGATCGACGGTAACTCGCGGCATGGCGATCCTTCGACTCGTCACATCCCTGAGTTGGACGATCGGGCAAGCCCCAGGGTGCGGTCCTCGTTTCGAAGACGGGATTCCCCGGAGTGTTCCTGGGGCCGGCTCCCTCGCAGCCTTGTCACTGGCAATCGTGGTCATTACCCACGTACGCGCCGTTGCGACAGTTTCAGAGGAGAGGCCTAAGTTGGGTCTCGAAGTTGCACCGGACCGCGTCAGCAATCATTGCGCTGGCCGCGTTTCAGGGGCTTCTGTTTGTAGGATTTGCTCTCTTCGCCGCGTATTTCCTGATGGCGCTCCTTTGGCCAACGTTGACATCGCTCTATCTCGGCCAAATTCCGAGAGCGGCCGGGATCGGAATCATCAGCATCGTCGGGATGGCCGTCGTGCAGGACCTCTTGCCGGGCGAGCTGGGATCGCCTCGGCGCTATTCGGCAACACGATCAGCGTTGGCTTCCTACTTTCGGGGCTCGGCACAGGTGTGTGGGCAAACGGGTTTGGATACTGGTCCCTGTTCTCACTTTGCACAGGCCTCTGCGGATTGGGTATAGTCGCGTTGTTGCCAGGCCGACATACATCAACAGTGTCGACGCGATAGGTCGTGATTCGATTATTGTCGGCCGAAGGGGTGGCAGCTCGTTTACCGTTAGCTATATGCACCCGTTGAAGTCGTTGTGATGGCTTTCCGTTACGAGCGACTACTTATCGTGGTCGTTGAGCGGGAGTGTGACGCAGGGTGGAAGTGGCAAGCGAGAACGCATCAAATTTGAACAGCGAAGCCCATGCCGATGCCACGGCACTGTTTGCCGGCGCCGGCGAGGTCCGTGCAATTGCACGGGATTTCGATTGGTCCGCGACCCCGTTGGGATCGTCATCGAGCTGGTCGCCAGCGTTGCGAACAATGGCGCGGTCGATCTTCGACTCGCCTTTTCCGATCTGTCTTTGGTCAGGTCCGCAATACGCGCTCATCTATAACGATCCGTATCGGCGCATCCTGGGTGCGAAGCACCCCTCGGCACTCGGGCAGCCCGGATCCAGTGTTTGGGCGGAGATTTGGGAAGAGCTGCAACCTCAGTTCGACAGTGTGCGGGCGGGCGACGATCCAATCCATTTCGAGGATGCACCTTTCGTCATGGCGCGGTTAGAAGGGGGAGGCTCAGAGACCGCATGGTTTAACTATTCGCTGTCGGCACTTCGCGACGAAGACGGCAGCGTCGCAGCGGTTCTCAACATTACGCCCGAGACGACCGGTCGTGTCTTGCTTGAGCAGCGTCTCCAGGAAGAGCAAACTGCGCTGGAAATGAGCGAGGAGCGTCTGCGTCTTGCAGTCAACAATGCCGATATCGGCTTTTGGGACGTCGATGTCATCGAGGGTCGGTTGACCTGGCCGCCTCGCACAAAGGCCATGTTCGGCATTTCGGCCGACGTCCCGGTGACCATGGAAAATTTCTATCAGGGGCTCCATTCGGATGATCGCGAAGGGACGATTGCGGCGTACCTGGCTGCAGCCGATCCTTTGCAGCGCGCTGTCTACGATGTGGAATACCGGACGATAGGCAAGGAAGATGGTGTCGAACGGTGGGTAGCGGCAAAAGGCCGTGGCGTGTTCGACAGTGCGGGACGATGTGTTCGGGTCACAGGCACTGCGCTTGAAATTACAGCCCGCAAGACTGCAGAGATTCGCCGCAATGCGCTGATCGAGCTGACTCAGGCCATTCGGGACTTGCAGGACACTACGGAGATCGCCTTCTCCGCCGCAGAAGTGCTCGGCCGAACACTTGGTGCCAGCCGGGTTGGTTATTCCGAAATAGATCCGATCTACGAGACCCTCCACACCGACCGTGATTGGACCGCGCCTGGAGTGGAAACGCTCGCTGGCGTATTACCGCTGCGAAGCTATGGCTCTTTCATCGACAGCCTCAAGCAAGGCGAGTTCATTGTTATCAACGATGTTCGCGAGGATCCCCGAACGACCGGCCCAGCCGCTGTCGCACTGGAAGGAAAGAGCACGCGTTCCTTTGTCAATGCACCGGTGCTTGAACAGGGAAAACTTGTTGCTGTCTTCTTCGTCAATCAAGGCGAGATAAAAAAATGGAACAGCGGCGATCTTGGTCTCATCAAAGAGTTCGCTGAGCGGACAAGCATAGCTGTCGCGCGGGCCCGCGGTGAGCACGCCTTACGCGATAGCGAGACGCGGCTTCGCGAACTGAACGAAACGCTGGAGACCCAGGTGGAGGCGCGCTCGGCAGAACGGGATCGATTGTGGAACCTCTCTCAGGACATGCTGGCGCGGGCCGACTATAGCGGCATGATGTCGGCGGTCAGTCCTGCCTGGACCCAGGTGCTGGGTTGGACCGAGCGCGAGTTGCTTACGCGCGGCTACGCCACGTTCATGCACCCCGATGACGAACCTCCAACGCTCGAGGCGATCAGCCGCATGGCGCATACTGGTCGGCCGACCCGTTTCGAGAACCGCATCAGCACTAAACAAGGCGGCTGGAAGCACATTGAGTGGACTGTCGCTCCGGAGCTGGATGGCGTGAACTTCATTGCCGTGGGGCGCGACCTCAGTCACGTGAAGGCGCGCGAGGCGGAGCTGGAACAAGCTCAAGAGGCGCTGCGACAAAGCCAGAAGATGGAAGCGGTGGGGCAATTAACTGGCGGCCTTGCTCACGACTTCAACAACATCCTTGCGGGTATCGGTGGAAGCTTGGAACTGATCTCCAAACGCCTGTCACAAGGCCGGCTGAGCGATGTTGATCGGTATGTCGTCGCGGCACAGGGAGCGACCAAGCGCGCCGCCAATCTTACAAACAGACTTCTCGCCTTCTCCCGCCGACAGACCCTCGTCCCGAAGCCGTCCAAACTGGATGATCTGGTGCTCGACATGCTGGACCTTATTAGCCGGAGCGTTGGGCCGCAGATCCGCGTCGAGACGACAAACTCCTCCGGGATCTGGAACACTTTTGCCGACGTTGGCCAGGTCGAAAATGCCCTGCTCAATCTTTGCATCAACGCGCGCGACGCGATGCCAAACGGCGGCACTGTCACGATCACGACTGAAAATACGGAAATCGATGAGGTTAACGCTCGGGCATTGTCGCTCGAACCCGGCCAGTACGTTCGCTTGTGCGTGAAAGACGACGGCGTGGGCATGCCGAAAGCTATCATGGAGCGTGCCACCGAGCCCTTCTTCACGACTAAACCAACGGGCCAAGGGACAGGCCTAGGACTGTCGATGGTCTACGGGTTCGCCGCGCAATCCGGGGGTGCGGTCAACATCAGGTCTGAAGTTGGGAAAGGCACGACGGTGACAATCCATCTACCCCGGTACACCGGGAAAATGCCGGGCAAAACCGAAGACGATAGCGAGATCCCCGTTGAGGCAATCACCACGAAGAAGACGATCCTTTTGGTGGACGACGAGGCACTCGTGCGGATGGTCCTTGCCGAAGAGTTGGAGGAATTGGGCTATACGATCGTCGAAGCTGGCGACGCCCTCCAGGCGTTGAAACTGGTAAACGACGTCGGAAAAATTGACCTGCTCCTCACGGACGTTGGTCTTCCCAACGGCATGAATGGCAGGCAGTTGGCTGATGCGGTAGTGCAGGCGAAACCGGGGCTTCCGGTCATCTTCATTACCGGCTACGCAGAGAAGACCGTCCTCAACGATGGTGACCTTGGTGCGGGCATGCTGGTCATGACAAAACCGTTCGCGACGGAGAAGCTTGCCCTTTTGGTGCGGGAAGTTTTGAACCCAGGATAAGGGCAATAGATAGGACATGCCCAGACGGCAATTCCTGAGACGAATGGCAGAGAAGAAGAACGTCTGCTTTCGGGAAAGCGCGCCAAGCGTTGGACGGCGGAAATGGCGGCGCATTGCGGAAATTGTTTCTGTTATCTGCTGCTGGCGGTTACGGGAAGTCTGTGGACTAGCAGCTCTTGGTATCCTTCGCCGAATACATGACGTTCAGGCCGAAGCGCGAAATTTTCAGGTCTGAATAATGACACACAGGCAAAGGCCCCTAGCAATGCCGATGTAGAGGTGTTGGTTCTTGCAAGGGAGCGAACCACATCTCCTTCAAATCGCAGATTTCAGGCCTCCAGAATGCCCGCGACCCTCACCAAATCTGCAACTGACGAAGCGTGCATTTTCCGCATCATGTGCCCACGATGAAGTTTTACCGTGGCCTCGGCGAGCTGAACCTCAGCCGCAATTTGTTTGTTCAGCTTGCCGGCGACAACCAATGTCATAATCTGCCGCTCGCGCTCGGTAAGTTTGGAATACGTCAGGCGCAATGCAGCCGTTTGATTTGCCTCTTCGCGTCGAGCGCTATCACTTGCCAAAGCGCGGTTCACCGCCTCAAGCAGGTCCTGCTCACGCACTGGCTTGGTAAGGACATCGATAGCGCCGGCTTTCATGGCGCGGACAGCCATCGCGACGTCGACATGCGCGCTGATCAGGACCACAGACCTTGGGTTCTGGCCGTTTGCGAGCGCCTCTTGAAACTCCAGGCCGCTCTGGCCGGGCAAGCGAATATCCAGGACAATGCAGCCTGTACGATCAGGATCATCCGCGGCAAGGAACTCAGCCACGGAGCAATGGGTTTCAGCGACAAGTCCGACAGACTCGAACAACCCTCTCAACGCTTCCCGCACGCTTTCGTCGTCATCAATGACAATGACAGTTGGCCGACCTCTCGTGCGATCATCGATCATGAACAAGGCCCTCTGCCATTGGCAAGGTGAACGTGAACATGCCACCGCTCCCATTCTGTCCCGATGAAGCCCAAATACGGCCGCCATGCGCTTCGACGATTGAACGACATATCGATAGTCGCATTCCAATACCGTCTGTCTTCGTGCTGTAGAATGCTTCGAAAACGCGCTCCAGCTCGTGGATAGGTACCCCGCGGCCCGTGTCTGAAACACTTACTATCACAAGCTGCTCTTCTGCCGTACATCGGATATCGATGCGTCTTACCCCGGAAGAAGCTGCCATCGCCTCGGCGCTATTCATGACCAGGTTTAAAACGACTTGCTGCAGTTGTGTCCGATCTCCTAAGACTTCGATAGGCATGTCGGCCATATCAAGACCAACCTCTATCCCGCGCCTTTGAAGTTCGCCGGTCAACAGATTCAGCACCTCACTTACGGCAGGTTTGAAGTCAGTTTGCTCAATTTTTGCAGGCAGTTTCTGAGCCATTGCCCGGATACTGGTGATAATGTCACCCGCGCGGTGTCCGTCCCTAACGATCCGTTCGGCGGCTAGGCGCGCCTGCTCCAAGTCCGTGTGACCCGGCTGTAGCCAGCGCAGGCATGTGCCGGCATTCGTGACGATTGCCATAAGCGGCTGGTTGACTTCATGGGCAATCGAAACGGCAAGTTCACCTGTCGCCGTCATCCGGGTCACGTGCGCGAGGTCACTCTGGCTTTGCCGCAGGGACTCTTCCGCTCGTTTGCGATCCTCGATATCCACGACGACGCCGTACCATCTCACAACATTTCTCTCTGAATCCAGAAGGGGGCATTGTCGAAGGTTAAACCAGCGATATTCGCCATCGGCGCGTCTGATGCGGGCATCTACTGGGCGACTTTTTTTTGAAGCCACGATCTCGTCCCAGGCCGTGCGCATTGGCTCGACATCATCGGGATGAAACATGCGATAAAAACCGAAGCCGACGAGCTCTTCAAAAGGCAGACCGACATAATCGATCAGGTTTCGATTGAAATATTCAAGCCGGCCATCCGAGGTGCAGGACTAGGCCATGGCGGGGATCGTGTTGATGATAAGATTGAGCTTGTGTTCACTTTCTCTGAGTGCCGCTTCGCTTTCCCGAAGAGCATTCTCCGCACGTTGCAGGTCTTCGATATCGATGTTGACACCGAACCAACGAACGACGCCGTTGGCATCGACCAGCTTGCGCCCTGAGAAGTAAAACCAACGATATCTGCCGTCTGCTCCGCGAATGCGCCCTTTCAAAATAGTGTGGTCGGAATGCTCGAGGTCTTTCTTCCAGATGTCCACCATGCCGGGAATATCGTCTGGGTGATAAAGCTCCAGGAAGCCCCAGTCGAGAATCTGGTCAGCAGGAAGGCCCGCATAGTCCAACCAGCTTTTATTGACAAAATCGGCGCTGCCATCCGGTCGCGCGGACCATACGAGAACAGGCAGCGAATTGATTATGAGGCTGAGGTTCTCCTCGCTGGCCGCAAGTGCAGTCTTGGTTTCCTTTAACGCGTTTTCGGCCTGTTTGCGGTCTTCGATATCGAGGACCACACCATACCATTTCAAGACATTTCCTTCGGCATCGAGCCGCGGCTTCTGCCGAAGCGTGCAGCAACGATATTGGCCGTCCGCCCGCCTGAGCCTGCCCTCGACCTCCCTCGCATTTTTCGAGGCCATGATCTCGTGCCATTCCGAAGCAAGGTGTGACGTGTCGTCGGGATGGAATATCCGATAGAACCTTTCTCCAGAGATTTCTTCAAGCGGCGCCCCGATGAAGTCGAGAAAGTGCTGGTTAGCGAAATCCAGCATACCTTCCGACGTTGCGGACCACACCATCGCGGGGATCAGATCAATAATGGGATCGGTTTCCGGCTCTTGTTCCACCGCACTCTCCGTTCACAGTATGAGACGTTCAGAAACCCTGAATTTCCCACTCCATGTCAGGAAATAGAGAAGGGTGGCCGATCGTCCGCTGGAAATTGTTACGGGATTTCCGCGAGTTGCGTAAGGACAAATCGATATACGAAGGTCTAGGGCTGCAATGCCATCGTCTAGTTGCATGTGACCTAGATCGCAATTGAGAGCGATTAAAAAACCGCTTACTCCTACACACACAGGCTTTTGAAAGGCGATGTCGTCTGGTCCGTCGTCGCGTTCCAATCGAACATTTACGTGCGCTGAAATACTACATCCCTGCCGTTTCCTGACCTGAGGCAACAGCCTCCGGTGACATTGTTTATCGCGACGGCGTTTGCTCGGTCTGAACGGCCCCAAGCAGCCTTCATTCGAAACCAATTTGTTCCATCTCGACCTATGGGGAGACTATCATGCGTAGTTTCATTGTGTGCTTCATGTTGGCGACCGCAAGCATGACTACGGCAACAGTGGTAAGTGTCCTGCCTGCGCAGGCCACAACGGAGGTTCGTGCAACTCCCGTTCCCATCCACTACCGTACCGCGAAAATCGACGGCCTCGATATTTTCTACCGGGAAGCCGGTCCGGCTGACGCTCCGGTCGTGCTGCTGCTCCATGGGTTTCCGACGTCCTCCCACATGTTCCGGAATCTGATTCCGCTCCTTGCAGACCGTTACCATGTGATCGCGCCGGACTATCCCGGTTATGGGCAAAGCGCGTCCCCCGATCGCAGCAAATATGCCTATACGTTCGCTGGAGCCGCCGATATCGTCGACAAGTTGATGGATCATGTCGCGGCCAAGAGCTATGCGATGTACGTCATGGATTACGGCGCGCCCGTTGGCTATCGGCTGGCCCTGAAGCACCCGGAACGGGTGAGCGCCCTGATCATCCAGAACGGCAATGCCTATGACGAGGGACTGAAGCAGTTCTGGGATCCGATCAAGACCTATTGGGCAGACGGATCAAAGAAGAGCCGCGAGGCGCTCTCCGGCCTCGTTACGCTTGAAACCACCAAATTTCAGTATACCGATGGCATGGAAGATGTGTCACGCATCAGCCCGGACAATTGGGTGCATGATCAGGCGCTCCTGGACCGGCCGGGTAATAGCGATATCCAGCTCGATATGTTGTACGACTACCGGACCAACGTGCCGCTCTATCCCGATTTCCAAAGCTTTTTTCGCGAACGCAAGCCACCCACACTGATCGTCTGGGGCAAGAACGACTATATCTTTCCTGAAGCCGGTGCTCATCCCTATCTCAAGGATCTTCCGGATGCCGAAATTCATATCCTGAATTCAGGTCATTTCCTGCTCGAAGAAAAGCTGGATGTCGTTGCTCCGCTGATCAACGATTTTCTTGATCGCGAGATTGCGACAGACTGAACTTGCAGCGTGCAACGGCAGACGAAACCAGGCTCGCACCGTCTCCCGACAGCGAGCCTGGCAACCACGTTCAGGAAGATCGATCATGCCCTACCATTTCCTTGAAGTCGCAGTGACAGCCAGCGTTCGGGACGCGCAGGCCGAGATGGGGGCCGACCAGATCTGGTTGGGCGACCACCACCGAGAGTCCGATAGCTTCACCGAGAACGAGATAGCCTTTATCGCCGCACGGGACAGCTTCTACATCGCATCGGTATCGGAAACCGGCTGGCCGTATGTTCAGCATCGTGGTGGTCCACAAGGCTTTCTCAAAATCGTCGACAGGAAAACGCTGGCTTTTGCCGACTACAGGGGCAACCGCCAATACATCAGCACCGGAAACTTTGCCGCAAATGACCGAGCCTGTCTCTTTCTGGTGGACTACCCGCGACGAGCACGCCTCAAGATTTACATGCATGTCGAGAGGCTGGCGCTTGATGCCGACCCCACGCTGACCGACTTTGTTTTCGACGCCGGTTACCGGGCAAAGGCAGAGCGGATTTTCCGGTTGCGGCTGGAAGCCTTCGACTGGAACTGCCCTCAGCATATCATCCCGCGCTACACCGAACTTGAAGTCGAGAAGGCGGAAAGACCGTTGCGCGAGCGGCTGACCCAACTGGAGGCGGAAAATGCGGAGCTGCGGGCGCGGCTCAAGGCCCCTGGAGAGTAATCATGGAGATCACAAGACCGCCCTTGCCGCCATTTTCGGTGGCTTCCGCAACAGAAAAAGTTCGACTTGCCGAGGATGGCTGGAATAGCCGCAACCCCGAAAAGGTGGCACTGGCCTATACCCCGGACAGCCAGTGGCGCAACCGTTCCGAGTTTGTGACTGGCCGCGAAGCAATTCTCGGCTTTCTGACCCGGAAATGGCAGCGCGAACTCGAATACAGGCTGATCAAGGAGCTTTGGGCCTTAAGTGATAATCGCATCGCCGTTCGGTTTGCCTATGAATGGCACGACGATAGCGGCAACTGGTTTCGCTCCTACGGGAACGAAAACTGGGAGTTTGGGGCCGATGGCCTGATGCGAAAACGCTTCGCCTCGATCAACGACGCGCCGATACAAAGCCAGGATCGCCAGTTTCATTGGCCGCTTGGCCGCCGGCCGGATAACCATCCCGGTCTCAGTGATTTTGGCTTTTAAGGCGAGGACAAGATGAGGCACCCAACCTATCACCGCATCGACATCGCTGGCCACGAAATGTTCTACCGCGAAGCGGGAGAGCCGACAAAACCGACCTTGTTGTTGCTGCACGGGTTTCCGTCTGCCAGCCACATGTTTCGCGATCTCATTCCGTTGCTCGCCGATCGATTCCACCTTGTCGCACCCGACATACCAGGCTTCGGCCAATCGGAAGCGCCCTCCCGCGGAAACTTCGCCTACACGTTCGACAATCTTGCCGGCCTCATCCAGAGGTTCATTGAGGTCCTTGGAATCGAGCAGTTTGCCCTCTACGTCTTCGACATCGGAGCACCAATCGGCTTCCGTATTGCGATGAAGTATCCGGACCGCGTGAAGGCAATCATTTCCCAAAATGGCAATGCCTACGAAGGAGGGTTGAGCGACGTCTGGAACCCCATCAGGCGGTACTGGTCTGATCCAACAACCGCCAACCGCGATGCCTTGCGCGAGATCATGAAATCTCCCGCCATCCGTTGGCAGTACGAACATGGTGTTTCGGACTTATCGAAGGTGTCTCCCGATGGCTATTCACTTGATGCCTTCTACATGACACGCCCAGATGCGGAAGAAATCCAGCTCGACATCGCGCTCGATTACGCGAACAACGTCGCCATGTATCCGAAGTTTCAGGCGTATTTCCGCCAATATCAGCCCAGGCTCCTGGCCATATGGGGCGACAAGGACCCATTCTTCCTGCGCGTCGGTGCGGAGGCCTTTAAACGCGATCTCCCGAATGCAGAGGTTCGTTTTCTGGATACAGGTCATTTTGCCCTGGAGACGCATTCGTCTGAGATCGCCGCCGCAATTGTGGACTTTCTGACTTAGCTGCGTTCGCACAAGCGGTCTGCCTTTCCCGCCGCTGCCTTATCGACTGTTTCAAAGACACCTCCATGGATGATTACCCGTTAGCATCGCGCCATGCGGTACCCGAAGAAGACATCATTGAGGCGAGAGCCTTTATCGATCTGTTTATGGTCGCGCCCCAAACGCTGGTGGATCAAGCCCAGTTTAGCTGCCTGCAATTGGGCGCTGGCTTTGCAATATCGCTGCCCAGCGCGCCCGCCATCGGTCTCAATCGGATACTTGGCATTGTAGCTCTTGAAGACCTCGACACGGCCTATGAGTGGATGAGTAAAAAGGCAGGCCGCCGCTACTTGCAAGTGAACGCTGCCACCGCTCCTCAACAGACACACGATTGGATAAGGAAACGGGGCTTTGTTCCCCAAGGCAACGGATGGGCAAAGCTACGGCGAGCAGCGCCTTCTACGCCACTCATCCAATCTGGAGAGGTTTGTACCCGGCAGGTCAAAGTCACTGAAGCTGACATCTTCGGTTCGATGATGTGCGTTGGATTTAATTTTCCGGCGAACCTTGCTCCGCTGTGGTCAGCGATCGTTGGGATGGATGGCTGGAGCTGCTTTTTCGCGGAATTGGAAGGCACGCTGATTGCGACCGGCGATGTACGCGGTAGGCGGCTTTGCGTGACTTGGTGGAGGCGCGACAGTTCCCGAGTTTCGCAATCGAGGGGCACAGAAGGCCCTCATTACGGCGCGTCTGAACCAAGGCGCCAGCCAGAGCAAATTTGTCGTCGAAACGGCCCAGCCCTTGGCTCATGAGCCGACTATCTCTCACGCCAATCTCATCGCCACCGGATTCAAGCAGATTTATATGAGAACGAATTATCGGCTTCCGGGCAATCCATAAGCGACGCCAGAGACCTTAGGACGACGATTGACGCTGTAGACTTCTATCCAATCGTTGCCTTGACGGATCAGTACTTGAAACTCCGGTCTGTCCTTCTGCTTCGCTCTTTTTGCACCCTACTGAAAGGGCCGAAAGCGGAACGGGGAAGCTTCGTCTAAGGAATCTTTTTTTGCATGGCTGCAATCCCTCCCAAACTAGTAGTAAGTTGTAGACCTGCTGGAAGCGACTTTCGATAGCCGTACGTTGTTACGAGAACTGTTGAACCAATGGAGGCAACAATGCTGCGCCTTATTCCAACGCTTGCAGCGATTTTAGTGCTGTGCGGGTTTTCTATTGTTTCCTCGCCTGCGGTGGCACAGGACAATCCGCCAATTCAGGTAACCTCCGGGATTGAGTATCAGTTTCTGGAGCGTTGGGATGTCGATCGGCTGAATCAGATACTGAAAGTCGATACGCCAAAGTTTGCTGGAATTCCCGTATCGTACAGTCCAGCGAGCAATGCAGTGCGGCTTTATCGCGTGACGTATCTCTCGGTTATCCCAGAGCATGGCAACACGCCGATTGTGGCGACTGGTCTGATCGCCATTCCGGAGACCGCGGACAAGGAATTTCCCATCGTCTCGTACCAGCATGGCACCGTTTACGGGAAGAAGGAGGTGCCGTCCTTCCCTGAGCAATCACCTGAGACTGAGCTGATGATCGCGCAGTTCGCTGGGCAGGGTTACATCCTCATCGGTCCGGACTACTTCGGACTGGGCTCATCCGATCAGCCCGATAGCTACCTGGTGAAAGGCAGTCATCAACAGGCTACGGTCGATATGCTAACTGCAAGTCAATCTGTTCTCGATCACCTCGATCTTCGCGGCAACCAACTATTCCTGGCGGGATGGTCGCAAGGCGGTTTCGTAACAATGGCGGCACTGGAAAGACTTGAGAGTTCAGGCGTACCGGTGCAAGCAACCGCAACAGCTAGCGCGCCGATCGATATCTTTGTGGCATTGAACGGCGTGCTGAACTTTCCCCGCAAGAATGATGCGCCCTGGCTGACAACGATCGTCATACTGTCGTCCTTCTCCTTTGAGAACTACTACCGCGTGCCGGGTCTCGCACGCTCTGTCATCAACGACGAGTACTACGAAGTTTCGCGAAAGGCATACGAAAGACAGCCCTTCAACCCCGCCGATGTCCCGACGGACGTACATAAGCTGGTTCGTGCCGAGTATTTTGATCCGCAGTTTTTCGCGGCTTCGGCCTATGGACGGCTCCTGCAAGAGGCCCAAGCATACCGCTGGGTCATCAAGACGCCGGTCCGAAACTACTACGGGGGAAGTGACGAGGCCGTTAGCGTCGGCCTGGGACAGCTTGCGATGACCTATCAGCACGCGATCGGAGCCGGCAATCAAAGCGTGGAAGCGATATCAACGGGAAGCACGACACATCGCGGCACCTTCGCCACGGCGGTGCCCCTGTGGAAGAACTGGTTCGACACTCTCTCCAAGTGACGAATGGCCTATGTCCAAGCCCAATTGCTAACGATCCACGTCCGCGCGTCGTCGTTCCGAGCGTTGGCGGTAAACGCCCAACCTGGCCGACAACAGCGGCACAAGCCGTGGCTTCAAGCGCATCGCTTCAATCTCCCGAAATGATTGAAGCTGACCGACTCGGCGTTGCCTGCACTCAACATGTATGCCGGAGGCTCGCACCGAACAGTTATTTACCGAACTGGGCTAGGTTCAGTTGCGCGCGCAACCTGACGCCATCGAAGATGAGTGCGGACAGGCCAACAAAATGCATAATTTCAATGCCGCCGCCAATAACTGCGCCGCCGACGACATGGGCAAATGGAAACTCGCCGATGCCCCGAATCAGAAATCCCGCAGAAGACAGGACGACGGCGCAAAGTTAGAGCAGGGTTTTGTCAAAGCTGTAGGTATGGGGGAAAGGGAACTCGACGCCAAGCATCGCGACGAAATGCGTCGTGCAATTGTTGACCCGGCGACCATGCCTGCCAGTAGAGAAACGCCGCTTTCTTGACGAGATCGCGCCTGGAACCCACTTTGTGAAAAAGATTCGACGCCAGCCAGGCACCGACGCCACATACGAGTATCGCCGACAAGACGTAGAGCGGATCGTGAATATGGAGTGATGCCCGACCTTCCAGGTCGCCTATACTATCAAGCCGTCGAAATCCCTCGCCAGCCTTCTCGGCGTTCGTCGATGCTTTCCGGTATCGACCGGGAATGCGTTAGGTCGCACACCACAACGTCTCCTATTGGCGCATGGGCGACCACGGGCGTTCGTCGGTGGTCGGGATTCGGCTTGGCACGCGTGTCAGCAATTTGGTCGTATTTGAATCTTCACCCACGAGCTGGCTGGAACAGCTCGACTAGGTTCCCAGAAGGATCAATCAACAATATCTGCATCCCACCCGGTCCGGTGACAGTTTCATTCCGGAACCGTACGCCAGCCATCCGCAACCGCGTCACCTCGGCCGGCAAGTCATCGACAATAATGTGAATGCGGTTCCAGCCTCCGGGACCTGGCTGCTCTCCGTCTGGCATCGGCCGCCCCGCCGAACTCTTCGGCCCGCTGAGTAGGAGCCTCAACGCACCGCGCCTTACATCTGCAAAAGCGGGGGCGTGGTTCGAAATTAGCGCGAAGTTAAGGTGGCCGGTATACCAGGCGATAGATGCCTCAACGTCATTGACCATGTAGCGGACGTTAACGGACGCATCGGTCATTGGTCATCCTCCGAAATCACCCGGTGAACCCTGGGCGGCGTTAGCCACCGGCTTGGCGCGAGCGCCACTATAGCCCTTGTGCCACAAAAACTGCAATTGACGGCGCAGCGGCCGAGCTTTTGTCGCCTGTCGGCCGATACCGTTGAAAAAGGCGTGTGTTGATCTTGCTCCGACGTTTCCGTCGTAGGGACGTGCCGAGATGTATTTCCCTTCACGCCGGTTTTGGCATTGGGGGGATTAGCTTTGCGAGTTTCCGGAGGTTTTGGGCGGCGGCGGCGGGGTGGAACTCATCACGCGCTCCGTTCGGCCCTCGTAATCGCAGGCGATCCAGTTTGAGGATGCGTTTGAGGTGGGCAAAAAGCATCTCGACCTTTTTCCTCTGATGCCTCGACGTAACATAGGCTTCGGTCTTGGCGATATCGCGCGCCAAGTCGCGAGCGCCCTCATGGATGGAGCGTGGTATCTTTCGCGCCCGGGCGTTCGGGCAGCATCGAGGTTTCAGGGCGCAGGCATCGCAGTCGAGTTTGCTGGCCCGATAGCGTACCATGCCATCTTCATCCACGAGTGGACGTTCGTTTTTGTAGGTGATTTGTCGAGAGCGTAACTCCTTGCCACCAGGGCAGGTATAGAGATCGCGCCTGTGGTCGTAAGCAAAGTCGGCACGCTCGAATGTGCCATCACGCCGTTCGGACTTGTCGAAGACTGGAATATGCAGCTCTATCCCGCGTTCGTGGACCAGCCAGCCCAACATCTCTGCCGAACCATAGGCGCTGTCGGCGGCCAACCGTTCCGGAAAGAGACCGAAGCTATCCTAAGTACGGTCAATCATGGTGCGTGCCGCGCCGAGCTCCGCCTGCCGGATCGCACGGCTCGCCTCGACATCAACGATGACGGCATTATCCAAATCGATCAGATAGTTGGTAGCATAAGCGAAGAAGGCGTGGCCTTTCATCGCTCCGGTCCATTGAGCTGCCGGGTCCGACCTCGATACGAACTTCGGCTTTGCTTCGCTGGCGTCACCCCATGCTGCGTCATCCAGCGTGTCGAGATATTCCTGAACCGAGCGGCGGGTCTCGGCCTTAGCTTTGCAGTCGACCGTTTCCGATCCGTCCGCTGAGCGCTGCCTGTTCGCATCCACCTTGATCGGGCTCGCATCGACGGCGAAGCCTTCGCCGCCGACAAGGCCCTCTTCGATGCAACGCCTTACTGTCGTGCCGAACAGTTCGCGCAGCAGATCGCTATCCCGGAAACGACCATGCCGGCTCTTGGCGAAAGTCGAATGATCCGGGACATCACCTTCAAGGCCGAGCCTGCAGAACCAGCGATAAGCAAGGTTCAGATGCACCTCTTCACACAGCCGACGCTCCGAACGGATGCCGAGGCAGTAACTAACGATCAGCATGCGGATCATCAGGTCCGGATCAATCGAGGGGCGCCCGATCTGTAGAAAGGGCGCAAGTGAGACCGAAGACCAGACAGATCGACGAAGCGGTCGATAGACCGAAGAAGATGGTTCGCCGGGACGTGACGCTCGATGCTGAACCCGTAAAACAGCGCTTCCTGCGCTATCGTCCGCTCGCCCATCATCGGCACATCCTCCTAAATCCCTAGAAGGAGTGAAACAGAACTTCGCACCGACAGCAACGCCGACTTTTTCAACGGTATCGGCGCAATCTTGCCTTCGGCCATTGTCCAGGGACGCCAGTCATCAAATATGTGAGCGTTGGCGGGTACTCTTAGTCTGAACATTTCTTGGGCGTGATAGATGTTGCAATGAAGCACGCACGATAATACTCGTGCCACACGGGCCGGCCAATGCTTTAGCTTCGAATTTGAACAAGCGGCCGGCAGTCGCCATGGGCCTCAACAGCGCGGGGCCAATTCATCAGTCGTTGTCGGAAAATCAATATGGATAGCATTCAACCCGTCCGGGACAGTGTCCTGCTGCATCCGGGTTACCTCAACTTCGCAGCCTCCCGTGTTTTTTCCTCTCTTGGCTTCCAGTCGGTGGCCGTCGCCGTGGGCTGGATGATCTACGACCAAACGCATAGTGCTTTTGCCCTTGGACTTGTCGGACTCTGCCAGTTCCTGCCCATGGTAGTGCTGACCTTCGTTGTCGGACAGATCGCGGACCGTTTCGACAGGCGAAGGATCGGCCTGGTGTGTCAACTGGTCGAGGCATCGACCGTTTTGGTGCTTGCATTTGCCGTTTGGCACCAGTCCTTGAACGCTACGGGTATCCTGATAGCCGTTGCCATTCTCGGTGCGGCGCAGGCCTTTGAGCGGCCGACGATGGCTGCACTTCTGCCGAACATCGTTCCGATCACGCTTCTTCAAAGATCAATTGCAACCACAACATCGATGATGCAGACGGCCTTGATTGTTGGCCCATCACTCGGCGGCTTGCTGTACGGCCTGGATGCCGTCGCTCCGTTTGCCGTGTCCTTCGTGCTGTTTCTCATCGCCAGCATCAATGTGATTTCCATCCGCATGGAGCGGCGAACGGCCCCGCGCCAGCCAATAACCCTCGCCTCGGTGTTTGCAGGCGTGTCGTTTATTCGCAGCAAGCCGATTATGCTCGGCACCATCTCGCTCGATCTGTTCGCCGTGCTGCTGGGCGGCGCAACGGCGCTCCTACCGATGTTTGCCCGCGACATTCTGCACGCGGGGCCGTGGGGGCTCGGTCTTCTGCGAGCAAGCCCGGCAATCGGCGCACTGACCATGTCCATCGTCTTGGCACGTTATCCGCTAAAGACCGGGGCGGGCAGAAAAATGTTCTGGGCAGTTGCCATTTTCGGCCTTGCAACCATTGTCTTTGCTCTGTCCACGAGCATTGCATTGTCGGCCGCAGCTTTGTTCGTTGTTGGAGCCTCCGACACCGTTAGTGTCGTGGTACGCAGCTCTCTTGTACAGCTGCTCACCCCCGATGAAATGCGCGGACGTGTCAACGCGGTCAACTCCCTGTTCATTGGAACATCCAATCAACTGGGTGAATTCGAGTCCGGTATGATGGCCGCGTTACTCGGCCCAGTGCTCACCGGTGTGGTGGGCGGCGTTGGTACAATTATCGTTGTGCTTCTGTGGATACGCCTGTTTCCTGCTCTCACGCAGGTGAAAACATTGGACGGTGGCTGAGCGTTAATTGCGTGGAGTTTGGACGCAAGCAATATGCCGTCAAACGTATGCCAACGCCTTGAAGGAATTGCACCGAACCCATTCGGAAATCACTATAATTCCGACGTCTTTTTATAATCAATCCGTTACATCGATTGTGGCGATAGGCATGTTTATGAACACTATACGCCTCCCAATTCCGACGAAGGTTTACTAACCATCAAGGATCTAGCCCAGCACACCGCGCTGTGTTGCGGATGTGTGTCTCCATTTCCAGGCGAGCGACCGCCGGGTCGTTGGCGCGCAGGGCAACGATAATACGCCGGTGTTCCGCGATCGAGGCGTTCATCCGTGAGGGATCGGTGATCGGGATCGGTTGGCGCTGGGTTTCCGTCAGCTGCTCGCGCACGTTCTGGTATAGGGCACGCAACATAACGTTGCTGCAGGCGGATGCGACAATCGCATGGAATTCCAGGTCCGCCTCGACATTGGCCAAGAGGTCTTGTTTTGCCCAGCATTCTTCCATCTGTCGCGTGAGGCGCTCCATCTGGTCGAGTTGGATTGCGGTCAACCGCCCGGCCGAAAGACTGGCGATTTGTCCCTCCAACATGATGCGGGTCTGGAACACGTCGAACACCGAATAGCTGTCGGAATAACGCCATGGCGCCATATGGTTCGATGCGGAGGATGGGCCGCCGGAAACGAATGTGCCCCGCCCCGCCTCTGTCTTCAGCAAGCCCAGTGTTTCCAAGGTTAGCAACGCTTCCCGAAGCGATGCCCGGCTGATGCCGAATTTCTGCGAGAATTCCCGTTGCGACGGGATCTTCTCGCCCAGCTTCAGGCTGCCGTTCTGGATCATACTCTGGATCTCGCGGGCGACGGATTGGGGTACCAGGGTCTTGTTCAGCATCGCATGTGTTTTCCATCTGTCCCGTCGGCGCGGCTCTGCGCGACAAGCGCCATAGCCTATTTTTGCGCCAAGTCTATTTTATCGACACCGTGTCTTGCAATTGCCAAACAAGCGTGCTTGTCTGGTCCTACTGGTCTGACCAGTTAGACCAAGCGTAAACGTGTTAAGGCCAAAAAATCAAGGGGAACCTCATGAAAGCGCTTATACTCATCAAATCCGCCCTGCTGTCCGGCGTTCTTGCCGCAGCGAGCTTCGTCTCGTCAACCGTTGCCGCCGACCTGACCGTCGGTGCCAACATTGGCAACGTGCCGTGGGAATTCCAGGATGCCTCAGGCAAAACCGTCGGCTTCGAAGTCGATCTCGTGACCGAAATCGGCAAGCGGCTGGGCAAGTCGATCGAGTTCGTCAACATTCCGTTCAGCGGCCTGTTCTCCGCCGTGCAGTCTGGCCGCATCAACATGGCGGTCTCCTCGATCACCATTACCGAGAAACGGCTGGAATCCGTGACTTTCGCGCAGCCCTATTACGACAGCGACCAGTCGCTGACAGTGACTGCTGCCAGCGGTATAACCGGGCTTTCGGGCATGGAAGGCAAGGTCGTCGGCGTCGATACCGGTTCGACCGGAGACATGTGGGCGACGACCAACACGGCAAAGTACAAGCTCGGCGAAATCCGCAAGTTCGAGGGACTGTCGCCAGCTATGCTCGACCTTGTTGCCGGCCGCGTCGACGGCTACATCAGCGACATTCCAGCACTGCTCTACTACGTCAAGGACAAGCCGGAACTGAAGGTCGTCGAGCGTATCACAACGGGCGAGAAATACTCTGTGATGTTCAACAAGGGCGATCCACTGGCGACCGAGGTCAACGAAGTCATCTCGACGCTGAAGAAGGAAGGTTTCGTCGCCAAGCTGCACGAGACCTGGTTCGGCGCTAAGGCAGAGGACACGACCTCGACCGTGATGGTCATGGACATGCCGGCTGCCAAGTAAACCGTACTCCCTCGTGATGGCGACGCTACGGCGCCGCCATCACCTCCACAGTGACAGCCGGTGACCTCATGAACCTGCTCAATACCTTCTTCAACATACCGATCCTGATCAACACCTTCCCGCTTCTGCTGTCGGGACTGCTGGTCACGCTGGAAATCGGCATTACCAGCATCCTCGCCGGCCTCGTCGGCGGATTGTTCCTGGCGCTCGTCCGACTTTACGGACCCGGCCCGGTTCCGTTTTTCGCCAAGATCTATATCGACATCTTCCGATCGATCCCGTTGCTGGTGCTGCTGATCGTTGTTTACTACGCCCTGCCCTTCGTCGGTATCCGGTTCTCGCCCTTCGTCTCGGCCGTCGTGGCCCTTACGCTGGTGTCCTCGGCCTACACGGCGGAGATTTTCCGCGCCGGCATCGAGGCCATTCCGCACGGCCAGTTCGAAGCTTCCCAGGCGTTGGGCCTTTCGGGCCGCCATATGATGGTCGATGTGATCCTGCCGCAGGCTATCAAGATCGTCATCCCCCCGCTCACCAACAATTGCATCAACGTGCTGAAGGATACGGCGCTCGCCTCCGTCGTCGCCATGCCGGATCTGTTGAAACAGGCGACGCAGGCACAGGCATTGTCCGCCAATCCGACGCCGTTGATCGGTGCGGCGCTCATCTACGTCGCCCTCCTCTGGCCACTGGTCAGCATCGTTGCGCGGCTCGAAAAACACTTCGGCGGGGAGAAGCGCCCATGAGCCCGCTCATCAAGATCACCAATCTGAAAAAGGCCTATGGCATTTTCACCGTCCTGCACGGCATCGACCTCGATATTGCCGAGGGCGAGGTGGTCTGCGTTATCGGGCCATCCGGTTCCGGGAAGTCCACGCTTATCCGCTGCATCAATCGGCTGGAAGCCTTTTCCAACGACAGCAGCATCGTGGTCGATGGCGTCACCGTCGGACCTGGCAAGGCGCTGGCAAAGGTGCGCGCCGAAGTCGGCATGGTGTTCCAGTCGTTCAACCTCTTTCCGCATCTCACGGTGCTCAAAAACGTCATGCTCGCGCCGATGCGGGTGCGCGGCACGAAGCCGGCTGATGCTGAATACAAGGCTCTCGAACTGCTCGCCCGTGTCGGTATTTCCGAACAGGCGGAAAAATATCCCGGCAAGCTCTCCGGCGGCCAGCAGCAGCGCGTGGCGATCGCCCGTGCTCTCGCCATGGAGCCGAAGGTGATGTTGTTCGACGAACCGACGTCATCGCTCGATCCGGAAATGGTCGGCGAGGTGCTGGACGTGATGAAGAAGCTTGCCGGCACCGGCGTGACGATGGTGGTCGTAACCCATGAAATGGGTTTTGCCCGGCAGGTGGCCGATCGCGTCATCTTCATGGATGGCGGTCGTATCATCGAAGAGGGCACGCCCGCCGACATCTTCGACAACCCCAAGGAGGAACGGACACGCAGCTTCCTGCGCGCCGTTCTTAACCACTGAGAAAAACAAAAGACGGTCTGGAGGACCACATGCCGAACCAAGACAAGCTGGACATCGATTTCGTCCGCAACCAGTTTCCCGGTCTTTCCCATGGCTGGACCTTTTTCGACAATGCCGGCGGATCGCAGATCCTGAAACGGGCCGTCGAGCGGATCAACACCTTCCTCTATGACAAGAACGTCCAGATCGGCGGCACCTACGACGTCTCGCAGCAGGCCGCAAAGGCACTCTATGAGGCCCGGACTGCGGCAATGCATCTCGTCAACGCGTCACGCCCCGAGGAAATCGTTTTCGGCAGCTCCACCACGGCGCTCTTGCAGAATCTCGCTCGTGCGATGACGAGCCAGCTGACGCCAGGAGACGAGATCATCGTCACCATCGCGGACCACGAATCCAATATCGGCCCGTGGGACAAGCTGCGGGACGCCGGTATTGTGATCAAGGTCTGGCCGCTGAACAAGGATACCTACGCGCTCGATCTTGCCGATCTCGAGCCGTTGATGTCGGATCGCACCCGGCTCGTCTGCATCACCCATGTGTCCAACATTCTGGGCTCGATCAACCCGGTGCGCGAGATCGCCAATTTCGTGCACGCCAAGGGCGCTCGCATCTGCGTCGATGCCGTCGCCTATGCGCCGCACCGCGCGGTTGACGTTCAGGCTCTCGATGTCGATTATTATGTCTTCAGCCTCTACAAGACCTATGGTCCGCATTACGCGCTGATGTACGGCAGATACGATCACCTGCTGGAGCTGGATACGCTCTACCATTATTTCTACGGCAAGGACAAAGTGCCGGGCAAACTGGAGCCCGGAAACCCGAACTATGAACTCGCCTATTCCACCTGCGGCATTGTCGATTACTTGTGCGAGCTGGGCGAAAAGGCCGGGGAGACCGGTTCAACTCGCGAAAAGATCGTGGCCGCCTATGGCGCGATCACGACGCAGGAAAATGCCCTCGTCGATCGGCTCCTCGGCTACCTCAGGAGCCGCAACGACTGCCGGATCATTGGGCGCAGCTCGAACGCAGATGGCAACCGTATTCCAACCATCAGCTTCGTCTTCGATGGCCGTGATGCGGCTGAAATCTGCAGGGCCATGGATGCCCACAGAATCGCGATTCGCTTCGGCGATTTTCATTCGCGCCGGCTGGCGGAGTATCTTGAGCTCACCGAAAACAATGGCATGGTTCGCGTGTCGATGGTTCACTACAACACGATCGAGGAAATCGACCGGATGACCGAGGCACTGGACACCATCCTTACCGGCACCGTTACCACCACAGCCTGACGGCAGGAGCAGACCGCATGCAATTCGACACGATCATCCGCAACGGCACCGTCGTCACCGCCAGCGATACGCTCCGCTGCGACGTCGGCATCCGCGATGGCCGGATCACGGCACTCGCGGACAGCCTTGGCGATGCGGCAGAGATCATCGATGCCAGCGGCCTTTACGTCATGCCGGGCGGTATCGACAGCCATGTGCATTTGGCTCAACCGTCCGGTGACGGGATCGTCATGGCCGATGATTTCGCCAGTGGCACGCTGTCGGCTGCCTTCGGTGGCAACACTACGGTCATGCCGTTCTGCATGCAGGAAAAAGGCACGACGCTGAGGGAATCGCTGAAGGTCTACCATGCCAAGGCCGAGGGCGAATGTTATGTCGACGTCAGCTTCCATCTGGTTGTCACAGATCCCACCGGCTACGTGCTGGGCCAGGAACTGCCAGCGCTGGTCGAAGACGGCTATACCTCGATCAAGGTCTTCATGACCTACGACAATCTACGTTTGCGCGACGACGAGATACTTGCAACGCTCGACAGCGCCCGTTCATCCGGCGCGCTGGTCATGGTCCATTGCGAGAACGAGGATGCGATCCGTTACCTGATCGGCCGTCATGAGGCGAATGGCGAACTGGCTCCGAAATACCACGCCACCAGCCGCCCGGTCGCCGCCGAACGCGAGGCGACCCACCGCGCGCTGTCGCTGGCCGAAATCGTCGACACGCCGATCGTCATCGTCCATGTCTCGAACCGCGAGGCAATGGAGGAAATCCAGCGGGCGCGCGGGCGGGGCAGCAAGGTAGCCGGTGAAACCTGCCCGCAATACCTAATGCTGACGGCCGACGACCTCGACGCCACCGAACTGGAAGGCGCAAAATTCGTTTGCTCGCCGCCGCCCCGCGACGAGGAAAGCCAGATTGCCTGCTGGGAAGGGCTGCAGAACGGCACGTTCGACCTTTTCTCCTCCGACCATTGCCCGTTTCGCTATGAGGATGCTCAAGGCAAGCTCAACGAAAAGGGAAAGAAAAATTTCCGCTGGATTCCGAACGGAATTCCGGGCGTCGAGACCCGGCTGCCGATTCTGTTTTCCGAAGGCGTCGGGAAAGGCCGGATCGATCTCAACCGGTTTGTCGCGCTGTCATCGACCAATCACGCTAAGCTCTACGGTCTCTATCCGCAGAAGGGCACGATCGCGATCGGTTCGGATGCCGACATCGCCCTCTGGGACCCGAAGAAATCCGTGACCATCACAAACGACATCCTGCACCACGGCGCCGACTACACGCCCTATGAGGGGCTGGAAGTGACGGGCTGGCCGGTACGGGTGCTTGTGCGCGGAAAAACGGTGACCGATGGCGAGACCCTGGTCGCATCCAAAGGATCAGGCGACTATCTCGAACGAGCCCGGTCGTCGCTGGTATAGTTACTGGGTGAATAGGCTACCTGGCAAACTCTAACCAAAAATGGTCCAGTGGGTTCAGATCAAGACCTATAAAGCCCAGAAGCGAATTTTCGCACCCTTTCTTGAGGGTTTCGCCAGGAAAAGAATAGCAATCATAATATAATGTTAGTGATTGCGTGCGGTTGCCCTATGACGTTGTCCGCGCGCGAGTTCGACGAAGCGGCGTTTGACCTCATCGAACAGTGCCGGCGGCAGGGGGCCATAGTAGCCGCTCTCGGTATCGACCGACCGTACATCTGGCCCAGGCCAGACAAATAAATCGGTTGCTCTCTGTCAAAACAATCCAGGATCGCTCGTCGTCCAGTCCGAGACGACGTTTCGTCGCGGGTGGAATCTCGATCGCATCTCCTGGATCAGAGGGTGGCGACCGCGTGATGGGCAGAACCCACACGGCAGGGGTTCCATCCTCCAAGGTTGCGACGAGCGCCAACACGAGCCCCGGGCGATCTTTGTCACCCTCCTCACGACTTTAGAGATGCTGCCAAGGCCAGAGATACGAATATCGGAAAACTCACCCGACCTTCGGTTTAGTCGGCAGCATGCTTGTCCGTTCCGCCGATGGACCGGCGCGAGACTCTCACCGAACTCCTTTCCGCTCAGAACGTCGAAAACGACCTCATAGCATATGTGCCTTCGGCCTGAGCGGACAACAGCCTGGTCTATGTCCGCCATTCGGTCCTGATGATCGCCTTTGCCGTCGGCTTTCGAGGTCGCACGGTGGTGGCAGATCTTCGCACCGAGAACCTGATCAAAGAGGAACCGGCTCACGCCGATCCCATGGGCGACCCCCGCTCCTTTTCTGGGATCACAGGCTTTCCAGTGATTAACGTCTTTCGGCCTCATCCAACTGCCTGTAAAGTGTCGCACTCGCCTCTCAAAAATGGGCGCGATCGTTGTTGAAAACATCGAAGGTCGCACCTTCGTTTGCGCCAGCATAGTATTTTTGGCGAGTTACCCACCGACAACGGAGCCAATCTTTGTTTCGTTGGTCACGGCGCTTCGATCAACTGCGGTTGGCAACGGAACCCGCTGTACGAGGAGCTTTAATACACTCAGGAAGGCATCCGGCCGAATTTCATGGTTGAGACCTCAGACGCAAAAAACAGAGCGCGGCGCAGCAGCGGACGTCCGACGCTTGCAGACGTCGCGAGACGCGCCGGCGTTGGCACCATCACTGTTTCCCGGGCTTTGCGCGATCCCAAAAGGGTTTCCGTAGAGCGTCGTGACCGGATTTTCACTGCCATCGACGATCTCGGATATGTACTCAACCCAAATGCAAGTGCTCTTGCCTCGGCCCGTGCGGCTGTCATCGGAGTGCTGGTACCATCGCTGACCAACAATGTTTTTGCAGAGGTGCTGAGGGGCATTCACGATGGCCTGCGAGATAGCCGTCTGCAGATACAATTCGCCAACACCCACTATTCCGACGTCGAGGAGGAACGGCTGTTGCGGGTGTTCCTCAGTCAGCATCCTTCCGGCCTGATAGTCTCAGGCATCGATCAGACGCCGGCGACGAGAACTTTGCTCGAAAAGGCAGGCTGCCCTGTTGTCCAGATCATGGAGATCGGTCCAGACCCGGTGGACAT
Source organism: Pararhizobium capsulatum DSM 1112 (assembly GCF_030814475.1). NCBI lineage: Bacteria > Pseudomonadati > Pseudomonadota > Alphaproteobacteria > Hyphomicrobiales > Rhizobiaceae > Pararhizobium > Pararhizobium capsulatum. Next base: position 121,748 of record NZ_JAUSVF010000002.1, read on the forward strand.
GATGGTCGGTTTTTCCCATTTCGAGGGAGGCAGGACCGTTACCCAGCATCTTGTTGACGCCGGTTGCCGGCGAATCGGCTTTCTCGGCGCGCGCATGGACCCCCGCTCCCATCGGCGTCTTTCCGGATATAAGGCCGTCATGGAAGCTGCCGGTTGCTTCGATCCCGCGTTCATCACGACGACGACGTTACCCTCCAGCGTGTCGATAGGCGGCGATCTCTTTCGAATGGCGTATGCCAAGACACCGAATATCGATGCCCTGGTCTGCAACAATGACGATTTGGCAATGGGCGTTCTGTTCGCCTGTCAACGCGCCAGCCTGCCTGTTCCGGCCCGCATCAGCCTTGCCGGGTTCAACGATCTCGAAATGATGGCTGTGGCCTTTCCATCGATCACCAGTATCCGCACACCCCGCTTCGAGATCGGACGACAGGCAATTGCGATGGTACAGGCTGCGCTGGCAGGCGAAAGGCCTGCGAATGCGATTGTCGATCTCGGCTTCGAGCTAAAAATCCGGGAAAGTACGACGCGGTCCAATATTCTGAATCGCTAACAAAGCAACACCTTATATCATAGCTTTACAATCTCGATTGGTAGCGCTACCATCCCCGATATGGCGCGCGGGGAGGAGCCCGTCTGACGTCATCTGACTCGCGCATCGAGATGCTTGCCGGACCGGCAACCGAATGCAGTTTTGCATCTGCAAAAAGGGTCGTCGACGTTCTCAATGCCTTTCGCTGCCAGTCCAGAAATGGCAACAAGTGGGAGGAATTCGATGTTCAAGACATTCGTCGGCGGCATTCTTGCGGCCGCAGCGCTTACGCTTTCAGGTGCGACTGCGATGGCCGACCCGGAAACGGTCAGCGGTCCCGCCGCTCAGCCGGACTGTTTCGCCCCTTGGGCGGCCGACACCAAGTTCTTCAAGTTTCCAAAAAAAGATGGCCCGTTCCGGATCGCACTCGCCAACGGCTATATCGCCAATACCTGGCGCATCCAGATGATCCAGACAGCAAAGGCCTATGCCGCACAGCCTGACGTGGCCGCCAAGCTGAAGGAATTCAAGGTCGTCTCCACGGGAGAAGACGTTCCGGCGCAGATTTCCGCGATCAACAACTTCATCGATTCAGGCTATGATGCCATCGTCGTCAATGCCCAGAACCCGACGGCATTCGGGCCGGTCATCAAGCGGGCCAAGGAAGCCGGCGTCATCCTCGTCGCCTTCGACAACATTCTCGACACGCAGGATGCGATCAACGTGAATGTCGACCAGAAAGGCCTCGGCGTGCTCTGGGCAAACTGGCTGGCAGGTCATCTGCCTGATGGTGGCAAAATCCTCGAAGTGCGCGGTGTTGCCGGAACCTCTGTCGATACGGATCGTCACAATGGTATCCACGAAACCCTTGATGCAACCGGCAAGAAATGGGAGGTCGTTGAGGTGCTTGGCAAGTGGGACGATCCCACTGCGCAGAAGGCGACCGCCGACGCCATCGCCGTACACAAGAAATTCGACGGTATCACCGCGCAGGGTGGCGACACCGGCGTCGTGCAAGCGATGATCGATGCAGGCCACGCCTTCGTACCCTTCGGCGGTGAGACCGAGAATGGGTTCCGCAAATTCTGCTCCAAGCATGCTGCCGAGGGTCTGAAATGCTCGTCGGCCGGAACAGGTCCTGCCCAGGTGGCCGTCGCCATCAAGACGGCCATTGCGGCGCTCGAAGGCGAGGTCGTTCCGCAGTCAATCAAGCTACCGCTGGCGATCGTCGAAGACCCGAATTTCAAGGAAGGTCAAGATTTCTATCCCGACCAGTCTGACAACTTCTTCGTCGGCAACGCCTTCCCCACCTGCGGCATCAACTTTACGGCACAGGAGATCATGGGGCAGACGCAGGCTGACAAATAAATCGGGACGGAATCCTGACTGCGTGTCGCGGGCAGAGTCCGCGGCGCGCGAAAAACGGACTCGAGGATTTTCATGACCGCACCAGACATACCGGCGACGTCGCCGCTTTTCCAGATGAACGAGGTGTCGAAACGGTATGGCGGCGTACGCGCTCTCGAAAATGCCGAACTGACGGTGGAGGCCGGTCGTATCCACGCCATCCTGGGTGAAAATGGAGCGGGTAAATCGACATTGATCAAGATTATGGCCGGTGTCGTGGCTCCGGATGAAGGCCGCATGCTGCTGGAGGGACGACCTATCCGTTTCCGATCACCGGCCGAGGCTTCGGCCGCCGGTGTTACGTGCGTGTTCCAGGAACTGTCGCTGATCCCCGATCTGAGCGTCGCCGACAATATCAGCATCTCCGATCCACCGCGTCGCTTTGGCCTGATCGATCGCCGGAGACAGCGTGTCGTCGCTGAAGAAGCCCTCGCCCGCGCGGGCGCCGAGGACGTTCACCCCCGCGCACTGGTCAAGGATCTGCCGCTATCGCGGCGGCAACTGGTCGAGATCGCAAAGGCGCTGGCCTGGAAGCCGCGGATCCTGATTCTCGATGAGGGCACGTCCGCCCTCACCGCCACCGACGTCACCAAGGTATTTTCCGTGCTGAAACGGCTACGTTCGGAAGGCTTGGCTCTTCTCTACATCTCCCATCGGATGCACGAGATCACCGAACTCGCTGACCAGTGTACCGTGTTCCGCAACGGCCGCAACGTATTGAGTTTCGCGGCCGGCACACGCAGCGACGGCGAGATCGTCGAGATGATGATTGGCCGTGAATACAGCAGCGCCTTTCCGCCCAAGCCAAGCCTACCGAAAGACGGAGCGCCACCTGCGCTCGAATGCCGTAACCTCGGCTGGACCGATAGTCTGCGCGATATCTCGTTCACCGTCGGCAAAGGCGAGGTCGTCGGCCTTGGCGGTCTCGATGGACAGGGACAGCGCGAACTGCTGCTTGCTTTGTTCGGCGTCCTGCGCGGCACGACAGGCTCCATCCTCGTTGATGGAAAACCCGCTAGCCTAGAAAGCCCCGAAGCGGCGAGCGCCCACGAGGTCGGCATGGCGCTGATCCCTGAAGACCGCAAGACTGAAGGTCTGATGCTGCCGATGACGGTGCGGGAAAACCTCTCTTTTTCTGTGCTCGACAAGATATCCAACTGCGGGATCATAGACCGCAATAGGGAAGCATTGCTGATTGACGAAATGGTAAAGGTGCTTGCCATCAAGACCGATGGCCTGGATATCCCTGTCGGGGCGCTTTCCGGCGGCAACCAGCAGAAGGTGGTCATCGCCAAATGGCTGATGCGCAAGCCTCGGATCATCCTTCTCAACGACCCAACACGCGGTATCGACGTAGGCACGAAGCATGAAATCTATCAGCTGCTGCGCCGCCTTGCGGAAGCGGGTGCCGCCATCCTGTTTTATTCTACGGATTATGACGAGCTCATCGGTTGTTGCGACCGCGTGCTGGTTCTTTATGGCGGTGGCATCGCACGCGAGCTGACAGGCGACGGCATCACCCAACATGCGCTGATCGCTAGCGCCCACAACGTCGAGGACAAGAAGATGGAGACTGCCGCGTGAGCGAGTGGCGTTACTGGCTGAACGAACACCGCGGCGTGCTGATGGCGGTCGGCATTTTCCTGGTTATGTTCATTATCTACGTTTCCAACCATCCGGCGGGATTAACAGCCAATGTGGTTCAGACGGCCGCTAACAAAGGCGTATTGCTGGCCTTCGTCGCTATGGCGCAGACGCTGGTGGTGATTACCGCCGGAATCGACCTTTCAGTTGGCATGGTATTCATCCTGACTAACGCGCTGGCCTCATGGCTGGTGGTCGGTACGCCGCTTGAGACCAGCTTGGGCGTCGTTGCCGTTCTTGCAACCGGCCTTGCCTGCGGAGCGGTGAACGGGTTGATTGTCATCTATGGTCGCCTGCAGCCGATCGTCGCCACCATTGCCACCGGCGCCGTGTTCTTCGGCATCGCCCTGCTGCTCAGACCCTATCCCGGCGGTTCGGTCAATGAAGACCTTGCCGACATGATGACCGGACGGGTGCTCGGCGTGGTGCCGTCTAGCCTCGTCGCCCTTGTTATTGTCGTCGCCGTGGTGTGGGTGCCGTTTAGGCGATCCACTATCGGAAGGGCTGCCTACGCCTCTGGCTCGTCGGAGGTCGCCGCCTATATGTCCGGCGTCCCCATTCGTCGCGCAAAATTCACGGCTTACATGCTGTCAGGCCTGCTCGCATCGATTGGCGGTCTGTTTCTCACCTTCTTCACCTATACCGGCGAGGCAGCGCTCGCCAGTGGCAACGCCTATACGCTGTTCTCGATCGCCTCAGTGGTGCTGGGCGGCGTCTCGTTGTTCGGCGGCAGGGGAAGCGCCATCGGAGCGATCTTCGGCGCGCTCGCCTTTCGCACCATCGGCGATCTGCTTTTTGTCTTCGATTTTGATCCGCTCTGGCAGCCGCTGTTCCAGGGTGTGGTATTGTTGGTTGCCGTCAGTCTCGGCGCGTTCGGATTGTTTCGCGTCCGCAACCGTCTGGAGTGGTTTGGATGAGCGACGCAACGCGAGAACCGCCGATGACCCCTCCGAAATTCCTGCGGCGTCTCGATCCGGCCATATCGACCGCGTTCGCGTGTATCATCCTTCTCCTGGCGATTGGCAGCTTCTATTCGACGAGCTTCCTGTCGCCGGAATATCTGCTGCAGCAGTTGAAGGTCGCGTCCTTCCTCGGCGTTATCGCCACGGGAATGATGATCGTCATCCTGCTCGGCCAGATCGACCTCTCGGTTCCGTGGGCTGTGGCCGTCGGCGGAATGATGGCATGCGCGGCCGCAGCCTATGGCCCCACAGGGGAAATCCTCGCCATTCCCTTCGGCATTCTCTGTGGCATGGTGATCGGGCTCGCCAACGGCATTGGGGTCGCCTATCTGCGCATCCCGTCGATGATCATCACGCTGGCGACCAACGCTGTCGCGCAAGGGCTGATGGTGGTCTATACCGGCGGCTTCTCGCCGCAGGATTCCGCTACATCGGCTATGCGCTATCTGGCGACCGGTTTTCTCTTGCCGGGCGTACCCAACGCCGTACTGATTTGGGTAGTCGTCGGTGCGGCGGCGGTCTTCGTGCTGACACGTACGACCTTCGGCCGTTGCGTCTACGGTATCGGCAACCGGGAGAGAGCAGCCTATCTCTCTGGCATCAACACCCGCAGGATCGTCCTGATCGCCTTTGTTGTCTCCGGAGCACTCAGCGCTTTCGGCGGCACTCTGCTAGCCGGCTACGCCTCGAAGGCCGCGCAATCAATGGGAGACACCTACCTGCTGCCCTCGATCGCCGCAGTCGTCCTGGGAGGTACATCGATCCTTGGCGGCAAGGGCTCCTATCTCGGGACAGTCGCAGGCGTGATCCTCATCACCCTCCTGCAATCGATCCTGTCCGTCATGCAAATGCCAGAAGCCGGGCGACAGATCATCTACGGCGTCGTCATCATCGCCATGCTGCTGCTCTATGGCCGCAGTCCAGCAAATCGTTAACTGTATCGTGGCCGTTGTCCGCCTTTTCGGACGCGAGATAGAGCAAATTCCACCTCGGTTTCAAAGTGGGCGGAAATGGACGGTCTTCGAATGTAAGAAATTATCCATATAGGCGGAAGGCCTTGAGGTGAGCCTATAGAGATGTCTGGTTCAGACTGAACCAGACATCCTCTAGATTCTTTTGCGTCCGTTTGTCTTTTCGGGAAAACCGGTTCCCATTTTTCCTGACAAACTATAGCACACAGGAAGGGACGTTTCGCACGTCTTTGTAGCGCGCTTATATGTTGTCGCCTATAGCCACCCCACCCGCGCCAGGCAAAGATCAGACAATAGCGCAAACGGAACTTCACGGATGTCCTTGCTTCAACCGCCGAACATTCCATCCAGCTCGTCTTCGATATGAATGCGGATGATATCGTCGAAGCTGGTTTCCGCTGCGAACCCGAGCGCCCTGGCGCGTTCCGTATCAAAATCAGAAGGCCAGCCAGAGACGATCTTCTGAACAACAGGATCCGGCTGCCGGCGGATTAGGGCCGTGGCTCTGGCACCAGCAACCCTCTCGAGTGCGGCGAGCTGCTCACCCACCATTGCACACAGACCAGGCATCATTAGGTTTCGCCGCGTGCCCAACAGCGAGAGGTCCAGTCTGGCGGCGTGAACGAAGAAGCCGACGGCCGACCGCGGGCTGGCAAACCAGTGCCGCACATTTACATCGACGGGAAGGATGGCCTCCTTGCCGACCAGTGGCTCCCGCAGAATATTCGAGAAGAAACTCGAAGCGGCTTTGTTGGGTGCACCCGGCCGAATGCAGATGGTCGGTAGACGGATACCGATACCGTCAAAAATGCCGCGCCGGGAATAGTCGGCAAGAAGCAGCTCCGCGATTGCCTTTTGCGTACCGTAGCTGGTGAGCGGTGTCGTGAAGAACTCGTCGCCGATCCGTTCGGGGAACGGCGCTCCGAAGACGGCAACCGAGGATGCAAAGACAAGACGCGGTACATAGGGTGCCTTCTGCCCTTCTTTACGGATCGCCTCGAAGAGGGCCCTCGTTCCATCCATATTGACCCGATATCCCTTGTCAAAATCCGACTCCGCTTCGCCAGACACCACCGCTGCAAGATGAAAGATCACATCCGGTCGGGCGGCGATCAGCGTTTCGGCCGCGCCGGGAACAACAAGATCAACCTGCCCGCAGTTTGCGATGTCGGAAAGCGCAGCTGGCGGAATAGGTTCGATCACGTCTACAATGGTAAGCGCTTCGATTGGTTCGCCGAGAACATCCAGTTGTCCGGCGATCCGGTCCAAAAGCTTGCCGCCGATCATGCCTGCAGCGCCAACGACGAGTATATGCATTTGAATTCACCTTCTTGATTGGTTGCATTCACCGTCGACTTCTTGGAGCGGTCGCTTTCACTATCAGGTGTGCCTAAACACGAATATCTGCGCAACCACAGCGTTCGTTGATCAATCGATAGATCATGTCCTGCAAAGATTGGGTTGACCACCGTCGACGGCAGGACGACAGTTGTACCGAGCAGAAATGCAGGAGAAAAATCAATGAACGAGACAGGCAGTTGGCGTTCCATGGCAAAGGCACCGAAAGACGGTAGCCGGATCTTAGTCACAATCCGCTCCTCCGAACAGGGGCCGGCAGAAGTCGATCTCGCGTACTGGTCAAACGGTGATCAGTTTGGAGGAGAAGGCTGGCGCGCCGCTGATTCCTCGCCTGGACAGATCTTTGAATATGCGGAGCCGGAATTGAAATGCTGGATGCCGATGCCCTCGGCCGACCTCAATCGCCTCTCGACGCCCTCCCCTTGGGAAGGCAGCGACGCTCAGCAGTTCGACGGGTCAGGCATTTAAGCGCGCGCGCCAAATAGCTCCAGACTTCCCGTTCTCCAGAAGACGCAAGCCACACGACGGCAAGCCGGTCTATAGAAATAAGTATATCGTCTGTGCAGTTTTGTCTATCAGAGAACAGAAAACCGCACCGCCCGTTTCAATTCAGTAATGACCGATAAACTTGGCTTATCATTCGTCATCCTCGGAAGGCGAAAAATTGGCTCTCTCGTCGAGCAGAATGCGGAAAACCATAGCCTCCTGCGCTCTGCGGCGTCATATAGCACGTTTTCTCGCTGTCCTGTCTCGGGTTTCGGTGCAAGAACGCCCACAAAACCAGGGTTTCGTGAGCTGGCAAGGCACTGCCGCAATCTTAAACGGAACGGCCGTTTTGACGCTCAAAGCCCTCCCACCTCGTTCGGCATCCGGCATTCAATCCGGCCGAGCGGGTTTCACCTGACGATCCTAGCGAACGAGGCGTTAAAAAAGTTAAGCACTGGAACGCAGCGACCGAACTTGTCGAGGGCCAGTCTCAGCGCATTTCGTCTGCCAACCAGTCGGCAAGCGAGCGACGTGTGCGGCCGGAGCGGCCGGTCATTGTTTCTGCGGAGCAAAGCGAATTGAGGATCGCTTCCTGCGTGGCCTCGGTTGCTGCACGGAAAAGCAGGTCGATCCGGTCTTCATTAAGCGCCGTCTGGGGAATGAAATCGCGATTTTCGTCGTGATCAATACGGATAGCCGTGCTGAAGCCGATTGCGATATCGCCGCTTCCATGGCCCCAGAAGGCACCGAGCCGGGCGATCCCGGCGCCGCAGCGGCGTGTTACCCGCCCGAGCTGGCGCTGTTCCATCGGCACATCCGTCGCGAGGACGATCATGATCGAGCCCTTTTCCGGCTCCTTGCCACCCCGCGGGTCAGCCCTTCGTCCATCCGGCAGGACGAGATCGCCCGCGCGACCAAAGTTGGAAAGAACCAGAACACCCAGATGGAATTCGCGTTTGTCGAGCCGCAACAGGCGAGAGGACGTGCCAATACCGCCCTTGAAGCCGAAGCAGCTCATGCCGGTTCCGGCCCCGACATTGCCCTCGGAGACGTCCCCGTCTGTGGCGTTGGCCAGCGCGATACGAACGTGTTCCTCGGCAATGGAAAGCGCCTGGATGTCGTTGAGGGGGCCATCATTACACTCCCCCACCACGGGATTGACGGTGGATGTCTCCCGGCCGATGTCAGGGTTGGCGGCAACAGCGTCACGGATCAGCGCCGTTGCGCAGGTCCCGACCGAGAGCGTGTTGGTCAGAACAATCGGCGTTTCCAGCGTGCCGAGCTCCTTCACCTGCACCAGGCCAACCGACTTGCCAAAACCGTTGATGACATCACACGCCGCAAGAACCTTGCTGCGAAACATGTTTCCGCCATGGGGAAGGATAGCGGTCACGCCCGTGTTGACGTCACCATCTTTCAGCGTGCAATGCCCGACACGCACGCCCGGCACGTCGGTAATCGCATTCTTCGCGCCGGTCGGCAGAATGCCGCAGCCAAGTCCAAACTTCCGCGCCGCCATAGACATGACATTCATCCCTCCCAAGCCGCGAGGATGTCTGCTTCAGATTGAACCAGACATCCTAGATACTCTTTTGTTTTCGTTTGATTGTTCTGGAACAGCTGGCTTCCATTTTTCCCTGATGAACTTTACATCCGCCCCGCCTCGATGATCCGCTTGAGGAAAGCGCGTGTGCGCTCGCCCTCAGGATTGCCGAAGATCTGCGATGGTGGCCCCTGTTCGTAGACCACCCCGCTCTGCAGGAAGCACACCTTGTCGGCAACCTCCCGCGCAAAGCCCATTTCATGGGTGGCAAGCACCATGGTCATGCCCTTTTTGGCAAGATCACGCACGATGTCCAGCACTTCCGAGACAAGCTCCGGATCGAGCGCCGAGGTGATCTCGTCCAGAAGCAAAAGCGTCGGGTCCATCATAAGCGCGCGTACGATCGCCACCCGCTGTTGCTGGCCGCCCGAAAGGCGGTCCGGATATTCATTGGACTTGTGATCGAGACCGATACGGGCAAGAAGCCCCCTCCCCTTCTCAATCGCCGCTGTTTTGTGCATCCCCAGCACCTTGATCGGGGCCAACGTGACGTTTTCCATCACGGTCATGTGCGGAAAGAGATTAAACCCCTGGAAGACGATGCCGATTTCGCGCCGGAGCGCATCAAGATCGACGCCTGGGCCGGTCACACGGTCCCCATGCAGCCGGATTTCGCCTTCGCTGATCGTTTCCAACCGGTTGATGCAGCGAAGCAACGTGGATTTTCCGCAGCCGGACGGGCCGATGAGGCAGACAACCTCATGTTCCTCGATATCCAGGGTGATACCGGACAGGACTTCCAGCGTTCCGTAGCGTTTATACGCCTTGTCGATTTCGACGAGTGCCATTGATGAAATTCCTTAGCCGCGGGGTCACATTCCCGATCGCATCTTGCGCCGGTCACGCTCGATCAGCCGATCAACGAAGCGGGCCTGCGGGATGGTGATCAGGATGAAAATGATCGCGACCGTGGTCACGGCGGAGAGGTTGAAGTAGTTGCTGGCAATGATCTTCGACTGGTTGAAGGCGTCGATCGTACCGATGATGGCGACCAGGGCAGTGTCCTTCTGCAGACTGATGCAGTTGTTCATCAGCGACGGAACAATGCCCCGCACGGCCTGTGGGACTACGACGTAGCGCATCGTCCTGAAATAGGAGAGCCCAAGGGATCGGGCCGCCGCGATCTGGCTTGGATGCACGCTCTCGATACCGGCACGGTAGACCTCGGACGTATAGGCGCCGTAGGTCAGCGTCAGCGCGATGATCGCATAGGCGTTGGACGACAGGTCTTTCAGGATCGGCAGTCCGGTCAGGGGAAGACCGAAGCCGATCAGATAGATGGTGATGATGGCCGGAAGCCCGCGGAAAAGATCACCGTAGATGATCGCGATCATGCGGATCGGACGCCCGGCATCCCCCGGCAAGGTTCGGGCAATGGCGACGACCAGTGCCCAGATGAGGATCAGGATCACCGACACGACGAAGATGAAGATATTCGTGCCGAAGGCCTTCAAAACCGTGGCGGACGATTTAGCAATCAGCGCCACGTCGAAAAAGGTACGGCTAACGGCGGCGTCATTGACCACCAGAAACCAGGCGAAAACGCAAATGATCAGAAGCGCTGCGGAATAGGATATGGCCTTCCAGGAAGCATCCGAGGCCTTCGCGCCGAAGGCCCGCCCGAGGTAAATATCCTTTTCTTTTGATGACTTTAGCGATTGAAGCAAAGCATAGCTGGCGATGGCGACGGCAAACAGCGGCAGAACAGTCGCAACCAGCGCGCCGATGCTCGAGGGCAGAGTGTCCCACCCGTGTGCAATCACGTAGGACCAGATGGAGTGGGCGGTAAAGGCAACCGCAAGGAGGGTAGCGAAGGCAAAAAGGAAGGCAAACAGCGAGCGCCCGGCATGGGCGCGGACCTGGTTGCGAGCGCGCCAGTTGCTGGCGCGCTCTCCCCTGGCTTCAGGAGCCGAGATGGTCATAAGGCTTCCCCGCTCACGGCTTCCAGGCAGGAACGTCGTCCGGCGATACGCCACCAAAGGATTCCAGCAGATAGGCTTTCTCAAGCTGCTTCAGCGTGCCGTCGGTCTTCATCGTCTCGATGAGCTTGTCGATGACAGGACCACTGGCCGAGCCCTTCGGGTAGATGCCCGCCGTCTGGCCGCCGGTCGAGTATTTGCCGATGGCAACGAGCTTGCCGCCGGAATTGGCCACCTGGCCGAGGACGATGCCGAGATCCGTCATGACGGCATCGACCTTGCCGGCCGCAGCAGCGGTAAACATTGAGGCGGTATCATCGAAAACGTCGAGATTTTCGACCTTCAGCGTCTCCTGGATGAAGGGGATCATCGTCGTACCGGCCTGGGTGCCGAGATGCGCGGCCTTGATCGTCTCTTCATTCAGGGTCGAACCGGCTTTTGCAGCCAGACCGTAGTCGGACGTGGCGTAGGGAACCGAGAAGTCGACGACTTTCTTGCGGGGCTCCGTCACGGAAATCAGCGCAAGCGCAATGTCGAAATCCTTGTTCTGACCGGCGACGATCGAATCGAAGGAAGCGTTGACCAGCTTGACCTTGTCAAGCCCCAGGCGATGGGCGATATTGACGGCCATGCAGAATTCGTAGCCATCCTTGATGGTATCGGGCGTATCACCGTTGAACTGGCCGACCGCCGGCAGGTTGATGATAACCGTAAACTGGCCGGGAACGGCCGGGGTGATCGAGGCGCTGCCCTTTTCCCCTGTCAGCGGGCAATCGCCATAGCCTTCGGCTGCCATGGCCGAACCTACGGCTGCAAAGGTTAGGGCGATTGCCAGGAGAGTGCGCTTGGCAAGCGTTGTGATGCTGGAGATGGTCATTGTTCCCTTTCTTATGATCGTTTGTGGTGGTTTCCGGGTTCTACGGGAGCACGCTCGGCTGTGCCAAAGCGAGTTCCAGATAGATGGTCTGCAGACGGCGCGTTATCGGGCCAGGAGTGCCGTCTCCGACGACGCGATCTGCAATTTTGATGACGGGTGTTACAAGGCTGGAGGCGCTCGTAAGGAAGGCCTCCCTGGCCTCATGGGCCTCTGCGACGGTAAACAGCCGCTCCTCGATCCGCAGGCCCTGCTCTGACGCTATCTTGAGCACGGCCTGCCGCGTGCAGCCGGGCAAAACAGCATGGGAATTGGGCCGGACGACCAGGGCGCCGTCGCTGGTGATGATATAGGCGGTCGAGGATGCGCCCTCGGTGATACAGCCGTCCTCGACCAGCCAGGCTTCGTGAAAACCAGCACTCCTGGCGCTTTTCTTGGCCAGAACCTGCGCCAAAAGCATCACGGTCTTGATATCCCGCCGGGCCCAGCGGGTGTCGTCCATGATGGCAACCGCCACGCCATTCTTCACGGAAGCGGTATCACGGAGCGTTTTTGCCTGGGTAAAGGCGACAAAGGTTGGCTTCATGTCCTCGGCAAAGCCAAAATCCCGATCGGCCGTGCCCCGCGTCACCTGCAGGTAGACCACCCCTTCGAGCAGGTCGTTGCGGCGGATCAGTTCGGCCTGAATCTCGGCAATATCGGCGACAGTCAACGGCATCGGGATCAGGATTTCCCGCACCGAACGTTCCAATCGGGCCAGATGAAGATCGTTGTCGATCAGCCGCCCATTGAGCACGGCGCTGACCTCGTAAATCCCGTCCGCGAACAGGAAACCACGATCAAATACGGAAATTTTCGCTTCGTTTTCAGGCAGATATTCCCCGTCAACATAGACTGTCCTGCTCACGCCAAACCTCGGTGGATATGCTTCAATTCGCTTACCGGGATGACGCTAGGGAAAAGAGGATGGACTGGCCAATGCTATGTATTCCAATCCTTATGCGATAAATGCATAGGATTTAGGCGGCAGGCCTCGGTATATCGAAGACGGAGAATTTGGCGGAGGTCGACCCCCCATGGAATTGAAATGGCTTGAGGATTTCACCGCACTTGCCGCGACGCTTTCGTTCTCGCGCGCAGCCGAGGAGCGTAACGTGACGCAATCCGCCTTCAGCCGGCGTATCAAGCAGCTGGAAATGTGGCTGGGCGTGACCCTGGTCAGCCGTGCGACCTTTCCGGCCGAACTGACAAAGCAGGGCCGCGCTTTCCTGCCCGTGGCCCAGGAAGCCATTCGTAATTTTTACACCACGCGCGACGCACTTCGGCCAGCAAGCAAGAGCCAGAACCAGACGATCACCTTTTCAGCACTGCATACGCTGACCGTGACGTTTTTCCCGGAATGGCTGAACGAGGTGAAGGAACGCCTTGGCCCGCTCCGCTCGCGCCTCAGCCCCGACAAGGGCGGGATCGAGGAGAATATCGGAACACTGGTTGACGGAGAATCCGATTTTCTGCTGACCTACGCCCACCCTTCCGTTCCCGTCCTGCTCGATACTGAACGGTTTCCCTATCTGGTTCTTGGAAGGGAACGGGTAATCCCCGCCTCCCGTCCCGAGGCAAACGGTCCAACGCTCGATCGCAGCATAAGCGATGCCAGCCCCCTGCCCTATCTCAGCTACGGAGACTTTTCCTTCTTCGGGGTGGCGCTCAACAAGATGTTTGCGGCGCGCCCATCCTTCGAAACCCGAATTGTTCACGAAAACACCATCTCCATCGGGCTGAAGACGATGGCAATGGCCGGTTGGGGAACGGCATGGCTGCCGCAGAGCCTTATTGCTCGAGAACTGGCAGACGGTGAACTGGTGCGTGCCAGCGATGATCCGAGTTGGGACCTGGAGGTTGAAATCCGCATCTACCGGCACGCTTCAGCCGGCCGTCCAATCGTCGAATCGTTCTGGCGGGCGCTCTAATTCGAGCAGTTGGGAGGTCAGCGTCAGTGATGCGCGTGATCTCCATTTCTCCTGCGGGTCGCGGCCGCCTTCTTTGCAGACGCTGAACGCTCTGCAGCCGGCCGTTCCGCCGAAGCCTTGCCACCCTTGCGCCCACCTTTCTCGGCGGAAACAGGGGTATCGGGCTTTCCACGACCCGAACCAGACTTGTTGCCGCCGCCACTTTCCTTGTTGACGGTTGCCCAGGCGCGACGCTCGGCTTCCTTTTCAGAAACGCCACGATCCTCATAACCTTCCGCAATGTGGTCAGCCTTGCGCTCCTGCTTGTCGGTGTATTTAGATTTGTCTCCACGGGGCATGGAACCCTCCCTTGTTGGTAACGCAAGAAAAATGCGTGGACCGTAAGGAAAGTTCCGTGACCGCTTCTCAGGGAACGATGCGCTCCATTTCGGCCGTCTTTTCTGCCATTCTGTCCGAGTAGCGACGCATCATTTCCACCTGGACCTCGGTCTGGAACGTCAGGACCTGCTGATGGACGTCATCCTCCGAGCAGCCAAGCGCGGTAAGACTTTCTGCGAGTACCCGGCATTCCGAACGCCAGTAGGTTACAGCAGCATCGCCATGGACATTTTCCAGTTCGCGGGCGCAGCGCCGGATCGTTGCCTTCCTGCCGGACAGGGGAAAGGCCACGACCTTTTCAGCATCCAACATCGTCTCGTTCCTGCGTAGCAACGCCATACACTCGTTCTCCTGAATCAGTCCTCCAAGATTTACAAAGCTCTTGGTTAACGCTTCGTATCGATTGAAGAATTTGCCAGAGCTTTTCGCGTTCGAAGCGATCTGAAAGCAGAAAGTTCAGCTATCCAGCCTTTCTGGCCCCATGCCCGTTGGCTCGCAGAAGCGCCATGATCATCGGCCCCAGCGAGAATTCCTCGCGCTCTGCCCGGCGTGTCAGGTCGCGGAGATATCCACCGGGCGAATTGATATGTCTGGAGCGTTCCAGAATGCAGGCGATAGCCGCCGCGGCATTTTCAGGACCCAGGACTTCGCAAGCCCGCTGATAGGCACTGGGGCTAACTGCCAGCATGGAACGGACCACGACCGCAGCCGTTGTCAGGTCACGCCAACTCGAAACCTTGCCCCCTGGCCCGTAGGCCCAAATCTCCGGGCAGGCTGAAAGAACTACAGAAAGGGGAAATACCTTTTGCGGTTCGTTCAACCGTTTCGGCTCTTCCACTGGTTTTGCGCAGTCTTTTGGTTCAAAGCGAGGTTCAGATTCAGTAAGAGGTTGTGTATCTGAATTCTGTATGTGCCAGCCATTTTGGGCGTCATTGCCGTCCGTATTGTCAATTTTTACTTTCAATTCCAGCCGGTTAACGACTTCTTCGCGGAACATCTCCATTTCTTCGAGGATGGGAGCTATTTCCGCGACGCCGCAAGCGCGGGGTAGGGAGTAAACGAGGGTACGAAACTGGAGCTGAATGCTGCCCCAATCGCCAAGTGCCCCCTCGTCCATCGCTGTTTCAATTAGCTTGGCAATATCCCTCCGGCAGAGCGAAACACGCTCCTTGAGGCGTTGAAGTTGCAGGCGCTGCCTCGAAACCTGATCAGCCAGCGTCAGAATTTCCGTCATCCGGGCCAACAGCGGCGCAAGCGAGAAGCCGAATGCGTGATTAATTTGGCCGGCAATGTCCTTGCGGGCATAACGTTTTCCGTTCGGGCTATCCTTGCGGGTGAGTAGCCCAGCTGCGACCAGGGCCGCGAGATGGCGCCTGAGCGTCGTTTCAGCCATACCGTGGGTACGCAATGAAAGCTGCGTGTTCGAAGGAAACACGAC
Source organism: Pararhizobium capsulatum DSM 1112 (assembly GCF_030814475.1). Classification (NCBI taxonomy): domain Bacteria; kingdom Pseudomonadati; phylum Pseudomonadota; class Alphaproteobacteria; order Hyphomicrobiales; family Rhizobiaceae; genus Pararhizobium; species Pararhizobium capsulatum. The sequence goes on from NZ_JAUSVF010000002.1 coordinate 137,291, forward strand.
AAGTACATCCTCGGCCGAGAGCTTAGTATGCGGATGGAAGCTCAGAAGCGCGTTGAGCACTGACAGCGCGCGATCGGAAATACCGAGCAAAGGCTTTGCCTCGCACAGCGCCCGAAATAGTTTCCATTTGTCGATCGATGCGTCTGTATCGACCTTGGCTGCGGCGATCTGATTCGACAGCATGCCAAGCGTCATCGTCCGCCGCCCAAAGGGCGTCGAGACATATCCCGTTTCCATATCCTTCACCTTTCACGAGGCAAAAGAAATTCGATCACCAAAAACGGTGCCAAGACTCTTGACTATGATTCGCGGAAATGGGATTCTCTAATTGCTACATACAGAGAAGGGCTTCCACGACGGCAACGTTTGGGGGCCTTTTTCTTTTGCGGGTTAGTCTCCTGATTGTTTCTGTTTGAACTCGGTGTAGAGCGTATCAAGCTTTTCAGCCACGAATGCGCCGAAGCTTGTCGCGTCCTCAGCCTTGAAGGCGAGCGTATAGGAGCGGCCACCGCTGCGGATATCGGCAGCAATCCGCCCCGAACCATCCGCCGTCCAGCGCGTCGCAGTGTTCTTCTTCGAAGCCTTGTCGGTCAGATAGGCAAAGACCAGCTCGAATCGCGTATCCGAGGTGGCTGTCTTGAACGACGGCGCTGTCACAACGCTTTCCAACGAACTGTTGGGACGTGAGGGAACCAGCTCCGCGAGAGCAAGCCAGCGGCGGCGGCCGATCGAGGGCGCATTGCCGATCGAATGAACCAGCCGATGCGGGATCTGGCGCACGACGGAAATCATCTTGGAAAGCTCGGTCTTGTCGGTGGACAGCGCCTGCATGACAATCGGGCGTTCGAAGCCGCGCTCCTCGAGCGCATAGGCAAAGAGCGCGCGCTCGATATAGGACAAATTCTGGCGTGCGGAATTTTCGATGCCCTGGGCAACGACCAGCTCGCGATCTTCCAGCGGGCGGATGATAGCTTTGACGGGTCGCCCGAGAAGCTGGGCTGCCTGCAGGCGACGATGGCCATACGCGACCTGATAACGATTCGGTTTCGACGGGTGCACGCGCACGAGGATAGGTACTTCCTGCCCACCCTCGGCAATCGAGCGCACCAGCTCGTCATCAGGCTCGATGGCATCCTCGCCCATGCGATCGCGAATGAAGGAGGCGTCGATCGTTTTCGGATCGAGATCGACCACCTGCTCGCCTGCGCGGATCGCCTGCTTGAGAGCGTTGGTTTCCTCTTCCATGCGCCCAAGCGTCAACGCCATGGTGCGCACCGGGCCGGCCGGATCGCGGCGCTCTTCCTCGGAGTTGGCCGCGGCCAACTCTTCGACGGCCTCGTCGAAAATGTTCTTGAGCCGATCTTTCCTGCTCATGACCGCCCCCATGCCCGGTGGATGCTGGACAGCACTTCAGCATTGGCCGCATTCACCGATTCCAGCGCACGGTCGTAGGTCGACTTGCGCACCTGGCCTTTTTCAATTTCGTAAAGTGTCTGCTTTGTCAGGCCCGCATCGGCAATCGAGGTTGATTTCAGGATAGTTGCCGTCAGCACGTCGGTTCCGAAGAGATTGCGCAACAGCGCGACGATCTGTGACTGCGGCGCATCAAAGGGTTCGTGCCGGGTCACGACATATTTGACGAAATCATGGGTCAGATCGCCGCCAGCCTTGCGCACAACAGACAGCAGATCAGACGTCATCAACAGGAACTGAGACATGGAGGCGACATCGACCATTTGCGGATGGATGGTGATGAGAAGCGACGTTGCGGCGCAGACGGCGCCGAGCGTCAGATAACCGAGCTGTGGCGGGCAGTCGATAATGACTATATCATAGTCCTGCTCCACTTCGGCGATGGCAAGGCCCACGCGCTTGAAAAACAGCGTATCCGTGCCGCCACGACGATCATGAAGCGCGCCGGGTGTCTCGTGTTCGAACTCCATCAGTTCCAGATTGCCGGGAACAAGATCGAGCCCATCGAAATAGGTCTTGCGGATGATATCGGACAGCGGCCGGCGCTTGGCGTCGTCATAACGGATCGCGCCGTAAAGCGTATCGCCCTCTTCAAGATCGAATTCTGGTTGAACGCCCAGCAGAGCCGAAAGCGACGCCTGCGGATCGAGATCGATCGTCAGCACACGGTAACCTTGGAGCGCGAGATATTGTGCGAGATAAAGCGCCGTCGTGGTCTTTGCCGAGCCGCCCTTGAAGTTTGTCACCGCAATCGTCTGCAGTCGCTCGCCCAAACGGCGGTGCGGCATATAGCTTAGCGCGTCCTTCGGCTTGATCGACGCCATATGTTGGCGAAGTTCGTTAATCTGAGACAGTGTATAGGAGCGGCGGCCGTTGCTGGTGAGCCGTGGGGTCGGCCCCTTGCCGTCGAGTGACAGCTGACGCAGGTAGCCGTCGGACACGCCGATAAGCTGGGCGGCCTCGCCGGAGGAAAACGTTCGAAGTGTTTTTGAGGAATTTGGCGGAAACAGCCGTTCTCGCAGCAGCTTGAGCTGCTTCGATAGCTGCCTGGCATGCCGCTCGATGCGGATGTCAGTCGTCGCGACGGTTTCCATGTTCACGCGGCTAGTTTCCTTTGATGCGGTTTTAAGGCGTGATGCACTCAAAAACCGTATCGAAAACATGACACGATTCGGATGTGGCGGCAAATAGCCGGGTAGCAACAATGACTCCGGCTATACGTTGAGAAAACCCTATTCTTTTATTGGCTTCGACAAGTGGATTGCACGCATTGCGAGTCGCCAGCAGACTCTATCCGCAGATAAGACATACGGAGCAGCGTCCTCGCACGTCACCGGGCGAGAATCGAAAGCGCACAATTCAGCGCAACACCGCCTTCAGTGCAGCCTTTGCCTCCAAAAGCAGCGCCAGGTAACGATCCCGCAGATCCTCCCCTGCCGTATGGGCAGCCGGCGCGCCGATATTAAAGGCGACAACTGTGCCTCCCCCTGTCGTTTTCCACCGGAACGGCGATCATACAGAGGCCTATCCCCAGTTCTTGGTTGATTACGGCATAGCCCTTAAGCGGAATTTTTGCGAGCTCCTGCATCAACGGGTCGGGATCGATCTTGGTGAACGCCGTCTTTCCTGCAGGTCCAATCTCGGCAAGATCGCCCTCGCCTCCCGTCAGAGCGGCAAGGAGACCGCGCCGTGAAGGGCGCAATAGGCTGGCAAGCACAAGTCCGTAGTCAGGTTGACCAACATGACCCGCTTCAAGGCCGCACGGGCAAAATACTCCACCTTCGTGCCATCCTGTACAGAGGGGCAGGCGCTCTGGCCTGCCTGTTGGGAAAGCTGATGCGGGGGGCTCGATAATCGTCGGCAGCGCCGTGGCCTCCAGATAAGAACGTACGAGCCACGAGATGCACGGTGTCAGCGCGAAGAGCTTGCCATGGTAGTCGGCACAGCCGAGCTTGGCCAGCAGCGAGCAGGCAAGCTTCTAGCGGGTTTCGCCAAGCGCCTCGATCGCCGTCAACCCCGAGCATAACAACTGACGAAGTCCGTTGCTTGCATACGTCATCTCTCACATTTCATTCGCATTATGTGCGGCATCTGTCCGCCGCGCAGGAAAATGGGCGACTGGCGAAGGAAATCGACTCCGTCACCATCCCCCAGCGCAAGGTTCACCCGATTGTCGTCGGCAGGGATGAACAACCGCGTTCCACGACCATTGAAACGCTGGCCAATCTTGGCACTCTCTTTAAGAAAGAAGACGGCACGTCGACCTCCGGCAACGCCTCCGGCGTGAACAAGGCGCTGCCGCACGGATCATCGCTTCGGAAGCGGCTGCGAAGAAATACAGGCTGGCGCCGGTCGCCTGCATCCTGGGAGGGTGCGACCGGCGGCGTGCCTCCGCGCGCGATGTGCATCGGCCCGGTTCCGGCATCACGCAAGCTGATGGGACGCCTCGGCATTTCCCAACACCCGTTGGAAGGCATCGAACTCAGCGAAGCTTTCGCGTCGCAGGCCCTGGCCGTCCCGCCCGAGTTCGGCATCACCGACGATGATGCATGCGTCAATCGCAACGGTGGCGCGATTGCACTCGGCCATCCGCTCGGCATGTTCGGGACGGATATCACCGGCTCGGCAGCGCTGGAACTGCAGTCGGTGGTCGCTATTCGCTCTCGACGATGTGCGTCGGTCTCGGGCAGGGGATTGCGATCGCGCTGGAGCGGATGTGGGACCTACACCGGTTTTACGACAGTGATCGCACTTCGCCGCCTCCACAAAATCGGGACGATTTCTCGTCTGCCGACAATTGGAAACGTTAGGGGCCGCGCGACGATCTCCCTCTTATCCCCAGCAGGTAGAGCACGCCCGAGTTGCCGGCGAAGGGGTGTTGACCACAGATTCTGAGCCAGCCGCCCTATCCAGCATTGTGCGCCGCCTTCCGCGCTGGGAGTAAGCGGGCCTATCCGTTTTCGAATTATCTAAAACAGAACGGCCGGGTTATCCCCGACCGTTAGGCCTCTCAAACTCTCTCGGATGCTACGCCTGAAGGTCTACTTCGGAATGCGTCCTTCTCGAATGCCTCATACATCCGTTCGAGATTTTCGGTCAGGTAGGCTCCGAAGGCGGAGATCTTGTCCGAGCGCAGAGCAAATGTCACCTGTTTGCCATCATCGACGATCTTGGCGGTCAGCGTGCCGGCGGAATTCTGCCACGCACGCGCGGCCCTGGACACCTTAGCCGGCTTTGCCGGGCTCGGCTCGCGCTTCGTCAACGCCTCGACAAGCTCGAACCGACGATCTGGATCCGCGTCGAGAAATGCTGAGCTTGCTAATAAGGCGCGGGCGGTCTCCACAAAAGCGCCATCATCAAACAGCGCCGACAGATCATGCCAGCGGTCTCGACCAACGCTTCTTGCTGCCTCCAGTGCAGCCAGCACATCGGCGGGGATACGCCTTGTGACCGAAAGCATCTTGGAGACGGTCGTCTTGTCGGCGCTGAGTGCCGTCATGATCGTCTCGCGATCAAAGCTGAGCCCCTCCAGCCGATGGGCGAACATCGTGCGCTCGATGAAGGAAAGATCGGCGCGAGCCGAATTTTCCTGCCCCTGGGCGATGACGTGGTCGCGGTCGTCCAGCGCCTTGACGACGGCCCGGACGGGACGGCTAAGCACGCGGGCGGCGCGGGCACGCCGATGGCCGAAGGCGATCTGATAACGGCCGGACAGTATCGGGTGAGGGCGCACGAGAATAGGCGAGTCCTGGCCGCGCTGTCGGATCGCCTCAACCAGCTCCTGAAACCGCTCATCATCGCCGCCGAGGCGGTCGTTGACGAAGGAGTTTTCGATCAGCGCCGGATCGAGATCGATGACCGTCTCTCCATTCGCGAGCTTCTCCTCCAGTTGTTTGGCGCTCTCTGCCCTAGCGGACAGCGCGTCTATGCTTCGCGTGACGGCACCCAGCGCACCGATACCCTTGAAGGAAAGGGCCTGAGCCTCAGCCGGAGCTTCCGAGTTTACCGCGGTAAACTTCTTGCTGTCGTCCATCAGTCCGGACAAAATGTTCTTACGCGCCATGCTTTTCTCCTTTCCGCCAGTTTACTGCAGTAAACTTGCCCGTCATTTCCGTCCCCAGGCCTTATGGACGAGATCGACGATCTCGTTGTTCACGCCCTCCATGGCTTCCATCGCGCGATCATAGGTCGTGCGGGTGAAGGCGCTGCGCTCCACCTCGTAGAGCGTCTGGTTGGTGAGCGAGGCATCCGAGATCGCCACGCTCTTCAGCATCGGATTGGTCAATACATGGTTCTTGAACATAGAGCGCATGAAGGCGACCATCTGGGTCTGTGGGCCGTCCTGCGGATCATAACGCGTCACCAGATAACGCAGCCAGTCGAGGTTCATGTCGCCGCCTGCACCCTTCAGCGTGTTCAGCACCTCGCCGAGCATCTGCAGGAACTGGCACATGGACATGACGTCGAGCATCTGCGGGTGCACGGTGATCAGGATCGCGGTGGCGCAGCAGATTGCGCTCATCGTCAGGAAGCCTAGTTGCGGCGGGCAGTCGATGACCACTACGTCGTAGTCGTCGGAAACCGTACTCAGCGCCTCGTCGAGGCGAGCGAAGAAAATCCTGCCGTAATCGCCGGCCTGGCCCTGGGCGAGGACGTGCGGCGTGTCGTGCTCGAACTCCATCAGTTCCAGATTGCCCGGCACGAGATCAAGATGTGGAAAATTCGTTTTGCGGATGATCTCTTTCAGCGGCCGTCGCTGGTCGTCATAGCGGATGGCGCCGTAGAGCGTCTCGTTCTCCTGCACGTCGAATTCCGGCTGGAACCCATGGATAGCCGACAGCGAAGCCTGCGGATCGAGGTCGACGGCGAGAACACGGTGGCCGGTCAAAGCAAGATGTTGCGCGAGGTGGGCCGCCGAGGTTGTCTTGCCACTGCCACCCTTGAAGTTGACCACAGCGATGACCTGCAGATGATCCTTCTCACGACGGCGCGGGACATAATGCGTTCCCGGTCGAGCGTTCTGATCGAGAAACAGCCGCATTTCCTCCATCTGCTGCGCCGTATAGGAGCGGCGACCCGAGGGCGTGACCTGGGGGAGGGGACCCTTACCCTCAAGGGAAAGGTTGCGCAGATAGCCGCCGGTAACGCCGAGAAAACGGGCAGCCTCGGCCAGCTGGAACTTCCGCAGGCCTTTCATCGCGACCGGAGGGAACATCTCCGTTCGATGCTGCTTCAGCTTTTCGGACAGTTCCTGCGCCTGGGCGATGATCAGCTGGTCCATTTCGGAGATGGCTTGTCCGGCCTTCACGGCGAATGTCATGGAAATCTCTCAGATGCGATTTTGATCGTGATTTAAACTCTAAAGCGCATCTTGCTAATTCGCTCGCACATTGCAAGAAAAATTGGGCTAACAAGAGCAAAGCGCCAACTACGATTTTATAAATTTCATTCGGCGATCGGATGCACCAAGCTCAACCTGTGGCGTCATGACCGCTGCCCGTAGTATCGGCATAGCGATGAGCAAGCAGTTCGATCCCCTTGAGGCGTCACCATAACGCGATCACCCAACTGGGGGCATGGAGACAGCAAAAAGCCGTGCTCCTCAACCCCGCGGTAGGGAACTAGAGCAAAATTCGTCTATTGATTAGAAGTCTCGCTGTTTTTGAGCGATAAGAATACGCCAATCAAGGACGAGTGTACGGCAACGGCCGTGCGACAATAGATCAGAACCGCAGTTGCCAACGTAAGAAATCTATCTATGGAACTAATATGACGGCCGATCCCAATTGAGCTCTCAAGGTACCACAACACCGGGCATTTACTCCTCAACAATCCAGGATTTCGAACGGGGTTGGACATGACAAGCATCGATCTCAATAGCGATCTGGGCGAAGGTTTCGGCCCATGGCCGATGGGCGATGACAACGCCATGCTGGGGATCGTTACCAGCGCCAATATCGCCTGCGGCTTTCATGCGGGCGATCCCGCGGGCATCCTGAAGGTGCTGAAGGTTGCGGCCGAACGTGGGGTCGTTGTCGGTGCCCATGTTGGCTACCGCGATCTCGTTGGCTTCGGCCGCCGCAACATGGACCCGTCGAGCGAAGAGCTGGTCGCTGATACGATTTACCAGATCGGGGCGATCAAGGGGCTGGCGAAGGCGGCGGGAACAACGGTTCGCTATGTGAAGCCGCATGGTGCACTCTATAACACCATTGCCTATGACGCCCGGCAGGCGGCCGATGTCATTACCGGCATCAAGGCTGTCGATCCGCAGCTGATCCTGATGGCGCTGGCCGGTGCGCCCATCGTCGAGCAGGCGCGAGCGGCTGAGCTTACCGTCGTCTGCGAGGCCTTTGCCGATCGCGCCTACAATGCCGACGGCAGCCTTGTCAGCCGCCGCCTGCCCGGCTCGGTCATCCACAATCCCGCCGAGGTGGCCGCGCGCATGCTGCGCATGGTCAACGAACAAAGCATCGTCGCGATCGACGGCACCGTGATTCCCCTTGAGGCACAATCGATCTGCATCCACGGCGATACCGCAACCGCCGTTGCCATCGCGTCCACCCTGCGCGACACGCTTGCTGCGCGTGGCGTGACGCTGAAATCCTTTGCCCACCATGGGTGAGCGGCTGCGTTTCCTGCCTGTCGGGAGCGACAGTGTTATGGCCGAGCTTGTCGATCTCGAGACGACGCTGACCCTGCTCGACCGGCTGCTTGCAAATCCACCGGAAGGCGTCATCGAGATGATCCCGGCGGCGCGAACGGTGATGATCCGCTTCGACCCGCTGACGACCGATCGTGCCCGCCTTGGCGCCTTCATTCGAGGCCTCGATCTGACGGAGCGCAGCGCGCGCCGGGGCGATCTGTTCGAGATACCCGTGACCTATGACGGCGAAGATCTGGGCGATGTTGCCGACATCCTCGGCTGGTCGGTCGAAGAGGTGGTGCGCCGGCATACGGCCGCGACCTATACGGTGGCCTTCACCGGCTTTGCGCCGGGCTTTGCCTATATGACGTCGGATGATCCGGCCTTCGACGTTCCGCGCCGCAAGAGCCCGCGGGTACGCATTCCGGCAGGTGCCGTGGCGCTCGGCGGCAAATTCGGCGGCATCTATCCGTCCGACAGTCCCGGCGGCTGGCAGCTTCTGGGCCGCACGCCGCTTGCGATGTGGGATACGAGCCGCGCGCGGGCAGCGCTCCTGGCCCCGGGCGACCGGGTACGATTTCGGGATATGGCGAAGGGTGTGGTAGTTTCGGGCAGCTTACTATCCTTGCCTCCCCTTGCCTCCCCTCCTCTCTCGGAGAAATTTTCGGATGTGCCGGTTGGTGAGATCGGTACTCCGCATTACCCCCCTCTGTCAGCGGAGCTGACAGAGGGGGGTAATGCGGCAAGCTCCGGACGCATCAGGCCTTCCGTTACCCTCCCCTCCTCCGGAAAATTTTTTCTGCAACAGAACGCCCTCCACGTCATCCGCGCTGACCGGCCGGCGCTGTATCAGGATTTCGGCCGCGCCGGTCGTGCCGATCAGGGCGTCGGCCAATCCGGGGCGCTGGACCGGGCGGCGATGCAGGAGGTCAATCTTGCGCTCGGCAATCCGCGCGATGACGCCGTGATCGAGGTGACCTTCGGTGGCTTTGCCGTCAGGGCAGATGGCCCCGTGACATCAGCGGTCTTCGGAGCTCCCTCCCCTCTGGTCATCCGCACCGCCGACGGGCGCGACATCAATGCTCCTTTCGCGAAAGCTTTCGCCCTCGATGCCGGCGACACATTGACGCTTGGCATCCCGTCGGAGGGCATGCGCAGCTATCTCGCCTTGCGCGGCGGCTTCGCCGTCAAACCGGTGCTGGGGTCCGCCTCCACCGATACTTTATCCAAGGTCGGGCCGGCTCCGATTGTCGCTGGCGATGTCCTCGTCCCGGCCAATGGGAGGACCATCGCCGTCGATCCCGCCCGTCCCCTCCCCCCACGCCTGCCGCGTACGGGCGAGACGGTGACGCTCGACGTTATCCTTGGCCCGCGCACCGACTGGTTCACGGCCAATGGGGTTGAAACCCTCCTGACGCAGGAATGGTCGGTGACACCGGAATCGAGCCGTGTCGGCATGCGACTGTCCGCCTCCTCTCCCATCGAGCGGCGTGATCAGGCGGAGCTCCCTTCGGAAGCCACCGCCATCGGCGCGATCCAGGTGCCGCATACCGGCCAGCCCGTGCTGTTCCTCGCCGATCATCCGCTAACCGGCGGTTACCCGGTGATCGGCTCCGTGGCGCGCCATCATCTCGATCTTGCCGGGCAGATCCCGATCGGTGCCCGCATCCGCTTCAATCCGATTTCCGGTTTCGACCCTGAAGATGCCGAGACCGTCTCACACGAAAGCTGAGCGCATGAAAAAACTGCTGATCGCCAATCGCGGCGAAATCGCCATCCGCATCGCCCGCGCCGCCCGCGATTACGGCGTTTCCTCGGTCGCGATCTATTCGGATTCCGACGCGTCCTCCCTGCATGCGGAGCTTGCCGACGAGGCCTATGGCCTGGGCGCCGGCCGGCCAGTCGATACCTACCTGAACATCGAGAAGATCATCGCCATTGCCCGGCGTGCCGGTGCCGATGCCGTCCATCCCGGTTATGGCTTCCTGTCGGAGCGCGCCGAGTTCGCCCGCGCGGTCATCGATGCCGGCCTCATCTGGGTTGGCCCGAAACCGGAGGTGATCATGGCGCTTGGCGACAAGGTCGAGGCGCGCCGCATTGCCGCAAAGGTCGGGGCGCCGCTGGTCAAGGGATCGGACGGGCCGCTGGCATCGGCGGCCGATGCCGTCGCCTTTGCCCGGCAGGCGGGGCTGCCGCTGGCGATCAAGGCTGCCTTCGGCGGCGGCGGGCGTGGTATGAAGGTGGTGCACCGCATCGAGGATGTTGGCGAATTGTTCGATAGCGCCGTGCGCGAGGCGATGGAAGCCTTTGGTCGCGGTGAATGCTACGCCGAACAATTTCTCGAAAAGCCGCGCCATATCGAGGCGCAGATCATCGCGGATAGCCATGGCAATACGGTGGTGCTGGGCACGCGGGATTGTTCGCTGCAGCGGCGCCACCAGAAGCTCGTGGAAGAGGCCCCTGCCCCGTTCATCACCGAAGAGCAGCGCACCCGTATCCACGATGCGGCCAAGGCGATCTGCGTGGCCGCCGGTTATACCGGCGCGGGAACGGTCGAGTTCCTGCTGTCGCAGACCGGTGTCATCTCCTTCCTTGAGGTCAATACCCGCCTGCAGGTCGAGCATCCGGTGACGGAGGAAACGACGGGCGTCGATATCGTCATTGAGCAGTTGCGCATTGCCGATGGCGTGCCGCTTTCCGTGACCGAAACCCCCGCTCCTGCTGGCCATGCCTTCGAGTTCCGCATCAATGCCGAGGACCCCGGCCGTGGCTTTCTGCCGACGCCGGGACTGATCACACGGTTTCGTGCACCGTCCGGTCCGGGCATCCGCCTCGACAGCGGCGTGGAAACCGGGTCCGAAATCCCCGGCCTCTACGATTCGATGATGGCCAAGCTGATCGTCACCGGGGCGACCAGGGAACAGGCGCTGGTCCGTGCACGCCGCGCGCTTGCCGAATTCAAGATCGAAGGCGTCGCCTCGGTCCTGCCGTTCCACCGCGCCCTCTTGGAGGAGCCGGCCTTCACCGGTGAGGATGGTTTCAAGGTGTTCACCAACTGGATCGAGACGGAATTTTCCGGCATCGAACCGTCTCGGCGGGTCGATCCGGTCGAGGGCGGGCTGGTGCGCAGCTTCATCGAGATCGATGGCAAGCGGCATATGTTGGGGCTTCCGTCGGCGTTGTTTTCCGGCGTTGCGGCACCTGCATCGGTGACAGCGGGAGTGCCGAAGGCAGCGGATGGCGCCGTCGTCGCACCGATTCCGGGCACGTTGCAGCGATGGTTGGTGGAGGATGGCGCTGAAGTCGCGGAGGGCGAGGTCGTCGCGCTGATCGAGGCGATGAAGATGGAGACACGGATCGCGGCACCGCGGGCGGGGCGGATCGGTCTGAAGGTCGAGGTCGGGACGGTGGTCGGCTTGGGGACGGAGATCGCGATGATTGGGTAAAGGGTCGGGATGGTCGGCTTGCGGCGGCGACTGTCGCTTCACCTCCTCCGTCAGCTACGCTGACATCTCCCCCTCAAGGGGAGATCGGGAGCGAGAGGCCGCATCCTGCCAATCTCCCCCCTTGAGGGGGAGATGCCCGACAAGACAGGGGGTGGAGCGGCATGGGGCCAATGCCTTTGAATGCCTCCGACGCTAACTTTGAAAGGGGATACGTTGTGACCGACAGGGCACCCGCATCATTCTAATTAATTGAATCAACGGTACAAACGGAATTCATCATGAAACCCTCACCCCTCACCCAGGCCCCACATGATGCCGTCGCCCGCAAGGCCATTGCCCCGGTCATCTGCTATCCCGTAGAGACCTTGCCGCGCCCGGATCTCGCTGCCTACCGCGGTTTGCGCGACGATCTCTTACTGGTCGATCGGGTCACCGTGCCGGCGCGGGACGCGGCCTGCTGGTCGGTACCGTCAGGGCATTTCTGCCGCATCCTCTGCAGCCAGGGTGCCCAGGTCGGTGATCTCAATCTGTTCAACGCCCATGATTTCAACGAGCGGCTTTACACGGGAAAAACCCGGGCGCTGAATGGGACCCATGTCGGGCTCGGCGACCAATTGTTCTCCAACATGCCCTATCTGCGCCCGATCGCCACGATCACCCATGATACGCTCGACTGGTATGGTTTCGATGAATTTGGCGGCTCGGTTCACGATGTCATCGGCACGCGCTGCGATCCCTATACCCACAATCTGCTCAGCCACGGCGGGCAATATCACCATTGCTGCCACTCGAACCTCACCCGCGCCTTCGCCCGCCAGACCGGCAAGCCGTTGGCTGAAGCCGAGGTCTTTATCCATGATGTGCTGAATGTCTTCATGTGCACCGGCTTCACCCGCGACACCGGACAATATTTCATGAAGGCGAGCCCGGTACGTCCCGGCGACTACCTGGAGTTCTTCGCCGAGATCGATCTTCTCGGCTGCATGTCGGCATGCCCCGGCGGTGATTGCTCGGCACAGCATTCGTCCGATGTGGCGGCGTGTTATCCACTGGAGGTGGAGATCTACAAGCCTGCCCGATTGCCGGACGGCTGGGCGTCGCCTGCCCTGAACGGATATGACGGGACGCATGGTCTCTGAAGGTGCGGCATATCCCATCTCCTCGCCTGCGGGGAGATGGGACGATCGCGTGCTAGCCTGAAACGAGGACGCTGAATTGACGAATTTTGTGTCGCCCGCTTGCATCTCGACGTCCCCGAAGCGTTTTTGCTCTTCGCCGGAAGCTTTGCCTCAGTTGACAGCTGTCAACTCCGAAGTTCGCAGGTCGTCGCGTTCGCCGCAACGCACTGAATTTCCTAGATTTTCCCGCAAAACCCCTTTCGTTAACCAAAAACTCCTTGACGCGACTCGTGCGGTCCGGCACCCTTTCTACGGAGTTTTACGGAAATATCTCTCTTCGGCGTAACTCGCTTCTTCGGCTGTAAACCGATCGTCCCCGCGTATTTACTCGGCGATAGAATCGGCTGACACTAAGGGAACGACGTCCGTCCAGCGATCGCGTGCCCGGTCAAAGCCGGGTTCGGTCCAGAGAGACGGAAAGGACGTTGTGACATGGATGAGGACGTGATCGAAAGATCCGGGGATTGGCAGATGGCCGTTGAGGCGGAAAGCAACAGAGCGGTGCAGGCCGGTCTTCCTGCCGACGAGGCGATCGCCGCGGATGCGCGCGCGCTGTCGCAACAGCTGAAGGCGATGCGCGAACGGCTTTTTCCGCCGGCCGCAAGAAAGACGTTGCGCAGCTTTACCTCGGGCGAGGCAGCCAAGCTGATCGGTGTCTCCGACGGGTATCTTCGGCAGCTGTCGCTGGCCGGCGAGGGACCGCAGCCGGAGACCGGCACGGCCGGCCGCCGCTCCTATTCGCTTGCCGATATCAATGCCGTGCGCCGGCATCTCGCCGATCAGGCGATCGCCAAGAAGAACGATGCCAAGGCCCGCTCCTATGTGAAATGGCGTGATCCGGCCCGTGGCGAGCATCTGCAGGTGATCTCCGTCACCAACTTCAAGGGCGGATCGGGCAAGACCACCTCCTCCGTGCATCTGGCGCAATATCTGGCGCTGGCCGGCCATCGGGTTCTCGCCGTCGATCTCGATCCGCAGGCGTCGCTTTCGGCCCTGTTCGGCTATCAGCCGGAGCTCGATCTTGACGGTAACGATACGCTGTTTGGCGCGATCCGCTATGACAGCAGCGATCGGCCGCTGAAGGAGATCATCCGCAAGACCTATTTCGACGGGCTTGATCTTGTGCCCGGCAATCTCGAACTGCAGGAATTCGAGCATGCGACGCCGCAGGCGCTGGCCAACCGCCAGAACGGCACGGAGGCAGGTCCGCTGTTTTTCGCCCGCGTGCAACAGGCCTTGGCGAGCGTTGCCGATGACTATGATGTCGTGGTGCTCGATTGCCCGCCGCAGCTTGGCTATCTGACGCTCTCGGCGCTCTGTGCCTCCACCTCGGTGGTCGTGACTGTGCATCCGCAGATGCTCGATGTCGCCTCGATGAACCAGTTCCTGTTCATGACGTCGGATCTCTTGAGCGTTGTGCGCGAGGCGGGCGGTGAGCTGAACTTTGATTTCCTGCGCTATCTCGTCACCCGCTTCGAGCCGAATGACGGGCCGCAGACGCAGATCGTCGGCTTCATGCGCTCGCTGTTCGGTGATCGGGTGTTGACCTCGGCAATGGTCAAGTCGACGTCGATCGCCGATGCCGGTCTCACCAAGCAGACGCTCTATGAAGTCGGCCGCGAGAACTTTACCCGCGCGACCTATGACCGGGCGCTGGAATCGCTGAACGCTGTCAACAGCGAGATCGAGGCGCTCATTCACACGGCGTGGGGGCGCTGACGATGTCCGGCGGAAACCGAAAAAATGAACTTCGCTCGCTGTTTTCCGGCGGGCCACTCACGCCCTCCGCGACACCTGTTCGTGCGCCCGAAACCAAGTCCCTGCCCGATGCTTCGAGCACACAGGGTGACGAGTTGACAGCTGTCAACAATTCCGGCCCTGACATCCCCCGTGCCTCATCCGGCGCCGTCAAGGCGATGGGTCTGACGCTTGGGGCGATCACCCGCGAGGCGGAAGAGGCGCGGCATCTGCGCCAGGCGCTGTCGGATGGCGAGCGCGTCCTGACGCTCGACACCGCTGTCATCGATCACTCCTTCGTTTCCGACCGCATGGGCGATGGAACGGAGGAAGACCCGGATTTCCTCGCGCTTGTCGAAAGTATCCGCGCGAGTGGCCAGCAATCGCCGATTCTCGTGCGCCCGCACCCGGCATCATCAGGCCGTTACGAGACAGCCTATGGTCACCGACGCCTGCGGGCAGCAACGACCCTCGGCATCAAGGTTAAGGCGATCGTACGGCCGCTGACCGATGACGAGCTGGTTTTGGCGCAGGGCAAGGAAAATGCAGAACGACGCAATCTCTCCTTCATCGAACGGGCGCTGTTTGCCACGGCGCTTGTTGCCCGCGGCTTCGATCGCAAGGTGGTCGGCGAGGCGCTTTCGATCGACAAGACGGAGCTTTCTCGCCTGCTGCAGGTGGCCGAGACCGTGCCGGATCGTCTTGCCCGGCTGATCGGTGCGGCGCCGAAGGCCGGACGCAATCGCTGGATGGTTCTGGCGGAATTGCTGGTTTCCGAAGCTGCGCGGGTTCGCGCCCTGGACGAGGCGACGAGCGAGCGTTGCCGTGCGGTCGACAGCGACACCCGCTTCGCCATGGTGCTGCAGCGGCTGCAGAGACACGTAAAGCCGGAGCCGGTTCTGCCGGAAGAGCTGAAGGACAGTGCTGGCAGGGTCTATGCCCGGTTGAAGCGTGGCAAGAGCATGCGCATCGAATTTGCCGCCGGCACCGACGACACCTTCTTCGAGGAGATCGCCGCGCTGGTGGCCGAGCGGTTCCGGGCGCGGGCAGGGAAGAGAACGTAGGTTTGTGCTGCTCGGCTCCACCCCCTCTGTCAGCTTTGCTGACATCTCCGCCTCAAGGGGGAGATTGGGTCGAGAGGAGACGATGAGGCAATCTCATTTCCGTAGGGATGAGAGATTGGGATGAGGGTTCACCTCCAGCGATCTCCCCCCTTGAAGGGGAAGATGTCAGCAAAGTTGACATAGGGGTAATCGCAGATGCGGTAGATGCGGAATATTCGGCCGGTCTGTGGAGGCGAATTGCTTCCTACCTCGACGGTAACAGGTTCAGGCACCAAAGGTCCAATGACCTACGGCGCTGAAGCAGACGGTGAGGCCCAGGCCTGCCGGGATTGAAACAATCTGAAAGGGAAATCAGAGCAAGAAAAAAGGCCTCCAAAACGTTACCATTCCGGAAGCCCTCTTCAATGTAGCAATTCGAGAGAATCACTTCCAACGGTCAAAGTCAAGAGTCGACGGCGATTTGACGGTTCGACAGCGGAGATGATTCCCTGAAAAGGGAATGATGTTCGTAGCGTGCGGATCCTGCGGCCACCTGGCGGCAGCGAGATGTGCGAACGCTTGTCTGTGCCCGCTCCAATGGTGCCTTTTTGCAGCCGCTTGCCCTGCCAAAGGGGATGATAGCGATGGAAAGACTGGCAACGACGCCGTTTGGCGGCGCGCCTTTGCGTGCGCAGACTTTTGCCCTGCAGACCCGGGTCGCCCGGCGCCAGGAGGCGTTGAAGGCGGGCGAGGGCGGCAATGACAATGGCACGGCCGACAAATGGCAGCTCATCCGGGCGCTGACGGAGGCGCGCGAGGTCTATGCACTCTCCGACCGCAGCATTACCGTGCTGGAGGCGTTGACCAGCTTCCATCCGGAGCGGACGTTGAATGGCGCAGAGCCGATTATTGTCTTTCCCTCCAACGCCGAGCTTTCGATGCGCACCCGCGGCATGTCGCCGGCAACGCTCAGGCGCCACATAGCCTTCCTGGTCGAGGCAGGTTTCGTTCTTCGGCGTGACAGTCCCAATGGCAAGCGCTTCTGCCGCCGCGACGATCACGGCCAGATGGAAGACGCCTTCGGCTTCGATCTCGCGCCTTTGGCGCTCGCCGCCGCAGACATCCATGCGGCAGCCGAGCGTGTCCGTGCGATCCGGCGGGTCATCGATCGGCTGCGCGCCGAGGTGACGCTGCATCTGCGCGATATTTCCAAGCTGATCTCCTCCGGGCTCGAAGAGGGCAGGGCCGGCGACTGGATGGGATATACGGCAGCATTGGCGAGCCTTTCCGGCCGTGTCCGGCGCAATGCCGACCAAGAGAGCCTTGAAGCGCGCCGTGAAGGTCTGATGTGCCTGCGGGCCGAGGTGGAGAACGCCTACCCGAATTCTCTCACGGAACAGGAAATGAGCGCCAATGACTCCGATTCCGAGCGCCATATTCAGAATTCAAATACAGACCAATATTTTGAAGAAAGCGGCAAAGAACTCAAAAATGGGGCGAAACCCGAAGTCGAAACCGAAACCGAAGTGGGGGTGAGACGGGCGCCCGAGGTGAAAACAGCGGAAGCGGATACCGGAACGGGTAGAACCAATGGTCTCAGCCTGAAGCGGTTCCTCGCACTTTGCCCGGAGATCGCAAATTACGCCAAACATGGCATCCGGACTTGGCGCGATGCAATGGAAACGGCGGAACTGGTGCGCTCGATGCTCGGGGTTTCGCCGGATGCCTGGGCAAAGGCCAAGACATCGATGGGCGACACGGCGGCGGCGGTGACGATTGCCTTCATTCTGGAACGGGCGGAAGGCATTCGTTCGCCAGGCGGCTATCTGCGTGATCTCACCCGCAAGGCCGAGAGCGGCCAGTTCTCGATTTCGCCCATGCTGAAGGCGCTCGCCAATACCAGGACAGAGTAACGCTGCCATGGTTCGGCGCAGGCGACATTGAAAAACCGCGACCGATGTAATACCTTCTGGAAAATAATCATTACCGAGGTTTTTATGAGCACGACCGTTACCACCAAGGGGCAGGTCACGATCCCGAAGCCGGTCCGCGATTTTCTCGGCATCCTGCCGGGGATGCAGGTCGATTTCCACCGCGCCGCCGATGGCACCGTGGTTCTGACCCGTGCCGACCAGAAGAAACCGGCGAGCCGCTTTGCCAAATTGCGCGGCCATGCCGGCGCTGGTCTCGATACGGATGCCATCATGGCGCTGACCCGCGGTGAGCCGTGACGCTCGTCGATACCAACGTCCTGCTCGATGTCGTCAGCAATGATCCTGTCTGGGCCGACTGGTCGATCGAGCAGCTGGAGGCCGCCGCCTTGCGTGGCCCGCTTCTCATCAACGATATCGTCTATGCCGAGCTTTCGGTGCGCTATGAGCGTGTGGAGAGCCTTGAGGACTTCATCGCGGAAGCCGGGATCGAAATGGCGCCGTTGTCGCGCCCTGCGCTTTTCCTTGCGGCCAAGGTCTTTACCTCGTATCGCAAGGCCGGCGGCGCCCGCACCGGGGTTCTGCCGGACTTCTTCATCGGCGCCCAGGCTGCTGTCGAGGGACTGGATCTTCTGACCCGCGATACAGCCCGTTATCGCAGCTATTTTCCGACCGTGAAGCTGATTGCGCCCGGGCGATAGCTAGCGGCCTGAGGCGGAGGACAGGGAGCTATTCGTCCTCGCCAATCAGCCCGTCGAAGACTTCGAGTAACGCGTTGACGATCGCCTGTCCCAACGCATTGCCGGTTTCGGCAATCTTGTCATCTACGCCGTCGCGGGCTGCGAGCGCCAGGTTGCCGCCCTGTTCGGCAACGATGGCGGAAGCGCGCTCGATTGCCCATTGGGCGAAATCGCTGCGGCTGGCGATAGTGGCGGTTTCCATGAGCTTTTTTCCTTTCAAGGTCGTTTGAGGCGGCAATAGCACGAGGTTTCCGGTTTTTGTAACGATGAAATACGGAGGATGACCTTCTGAGGGGCGGGAGGGGAGGGGTGAAACAGCGCTGTTTGATTGATACGTCGAATGAAAATAAATCAACAGTTGTGAATTTCATCCATTAATACTGCAAACGAAGAGAGGTTAACCAAGTCTTAACAGAGTTTCTTCGCCCCATTGATCACCAATATAGGTCTTCGCTAAGCTTGGTCACGTTTCAAAGAGGTATTTAAGATGGCAACGATTTACTTGGGCGATGATGGCAGCGGCGCGG
Organism: Pararhizobium capsulatum DSM 1112; assembly: GCF_030814475.1. NCBI lineage: Bacteria > Pseudomonadati > Pseudomonadota > Alphaproteobacteria > Hyphomicrobiales > Rhizobiaceae > Pararhizobium > Pararhizobium capsulatum. The sequence goes on from NZ_JAUSVF010000002.1 coordinate 156,012, forward strand.
ATTTTACGAGTTTCAATTTTTCCTTTCTGAACGAATATACGAGCTACGCCTATTCCTTCAGCGGTGTCAGCGCTTACAGCGACGACAATAACAGAACCTATTTCCAGGGCGACAAGCTGATCTACCGGGGGACCGGCGGCGAAATCCTGTTGGACCCCACTGCCCAGGGCAAGGATATCTCGGCCATCGTCGGCGGCACCATCAAGGGCGTGGTCATCACCCAGAACGGTGTGAACATCGTGAGCGTGAGTGGCCTCAAGGTCTCGGCGGAAGCGCTCTACAAGGCCGTCACCTCCAATGACAACGAGGCGATCAAGAACATTCTGCTGTCCGGCGATGATGTGATCAATGGCACCCGCTACGCAGACATCCTTGAAGGACGCGCCGGCAAGGATACGCTCGACGGAAATGGCGGCCGGGACACGCTGAAGGGTGGTGCCGGTGACGACGTCCTTTTCGGAGGCGCTGCCGGCGATAAGCTCCATGGGCAGAGCGGAAACGACACGTTCGTCTACAACTCGCTCAAGGACAGCTACGGAACCTCAAACTCGACCCGCGATACGATTTACGACTTCACCAGGAGCGACAAGATCGACTTCTCGGCGATCGACGCCAATAGCAAGACCACGGCGGACGAGAGTTTCAGTTTCCTCGGCACCAAGGCCTTCACCCGCAAGGCCGGCGAGTTGCGCTATGAAAAGAAGGCGTCGGACACCTATATCTACGCCGATGTGAATGGCGACAAGAAGGCCGATTTCTCCATCCATCTGGACGACGCCGTCAGCTTGCAGAAGGGCTATTTCGTGCTGTAACGGCTTCCCCTTCGGGAAGGGGAGGGGCGCTACAGTCCCGATGCCTTGGTCAGGTTGATGCGGAACCGATCTCTTCGCCGTTGGTAGCGACGGGTCATTTCGGCCGAGGCGTGGCCGAGCTGTTTCTGGACATGGCGTTCATCGACCTCGGCGGAGGAGGCAAGGCCGGCGCGCAGGGAATGGCCGGAGAAGCGGAATGCACGCTCGCGCTCGGACAGATCGCCGCGCACGCCCGCGGCAATGGCAGCCTTCTTGACGAGACGGGCAACCTCCTGGTCGTTGAGGCGGTCTGCGCCGACGGCCTTGCCCTGTCCGGTGACCCGCCGAAACAGCGGACCATGGGGGATGCGGGCAAGGGACAGCCACATCTGCAGCGCGGCCACCGGGCAGGTGGCATCGGAGGAGCCGCGGCCGATTTCGACCTCGCGCCAGCCGGTCTTGCCTTTGATGGTGACGAGGATACCCTTGTCGAGGATTTCGACATAACCGCGGCCATCCTCGGTCTGGTCGCGACCGACATCCAGACCGACGATTTCCGATCGGCGCAACCCGCCGGCAAAGCCGAGCAGTAGCATGGCGCGGTCACGCAGGCCCCTTAACGTGCCCCGGTCGAGCGTTTCCAGCATGGCGATGACATCCTCGGCCATGACGGCTTCCTTCTGCACCGGTGGGCGGCCATGGGTGTTGCGAATGCCGGCGAGCACCGTGGCGATATGGCGGTCCTTGCGGTCGAGTGGCTGGCCGCGCTGGGTATAGTTCCAGGAAAGTGCCGCCAGGCGCCGTTCGATCGTCGATACCGAGCTGGGTTTGGTACCGGCGGAAACCGTACCGGAGGCAAGAGCCGTGATATAAAGCCCGACCAGCTGCGGATCCGGGGGGAGGGGAGACAGACCCTGCCGCCGGCACCAGCCGGCAAACTGCTTCCAGTCCGAGGCATAGGCCCGGCGCGTATTTCCCGAACTCGCAGCCTCGACATAGTCACGCGCGCGGCCGGCAAGATCGCCAAGCCGTTGCAGGCGGTTTGAATCTACCTCGACCGCTACCGGCAAGCTACCGGACATACCCTCGCTCTCTGGTATTGCTGCTGGCTCTTCGGGACGATTTTCCATGTTTTGCTCGACGAAAAGGCTGATTCCCTTATAAATAACATTATGAACGATAAGCCAATTATCAATCTTTATAATAAAATATCATGCTGTGCGGTTATCGGTAAAAATTTTGCATTATCCGCTCATGTGTTATCCGTTGTTTGCGGGGGCGAGCGGCAGCTCTCCGATGTTTGCTTTGTTGCCGGCTTGATCGCCAACGTCGTTTGATTGCAGGGAAGGGCACAGCAACGCGTGCCTGTCGGGGTGACGACACCTCCATGAATCCCCCGGCAATACCGCTTCTGGTGAAGGAAACATAACCTTTCCGCGTATTAGCGTTTTTTCGAAACCGATATAGTGCTGGAATTCAAGTACTTTTCCAAATTTTTGGACCGGATTTCGTCTTCCAGAAGGCGTCTATCGATAAGTTCTAGCTAAAAAATGGGTTGCAAACTCCAATCGTTCGTGATGCACTTGCAATCGAGGCGGACATTTTCATCACTTGCGACCTGAGTTTATTCATAAACTTGGGAACACTATGGGTATGATAAAATGTCTGCATTTAGTATTGTTCACGATATAAGTATAGAATTGCAATTTCAGATTGCCAATTCTTTGCGAACTGCGCCTGACGTCGATTTTGATCTTGGTGCCGGCGTAGAAAAAATCAGTCTAGTTTCTCCTGGAGAGACTATCGCCGACGATACGATTGCCAGCCTCTATCTTTATCATCTCGACATAGACAAGTTTCAACGCAACCAGCGACTGTTGCCGGATCCGGTGAGCGAGCGTGCCTTCCGCCGCCCGCCACTGCCTCTGCAGCTGCGATATCTGTTCACGCCCGTCGGCGACGACGAGCTTACAAACCATCTGGTGCTCGGCCGGGTGCTGCAGCATTTCCACGACAATCCCGTGTTCTCGACCGTGTCGGGTGTTCCGATCGGCAACAGCTTCGGTGGTGCGAGCCGCGAAGTCCGCGTGCGCCCTGACATGCTGTCGCTGGAACAGCTGACGCAGATGTGGAGCGCTTTCTCATCGCCTTTCCGGGCGGCCATATCGTTTCTGGTCGAGGCTGTTGCCGTCGATTCCGGCCAGCCGCCGATGGAGATCGTCCGGGCCGGCGAAATCATTCCGGCCGTCGGGCTGAAGAGGAGGGAGCCATGACCTTGTTTGCCTCCCCTTTGCTCTCCGCCCGCCAGACCCTGGTGCAGGGCAAGGTATCCGAAGCGGTGACGGGTCGCAGGTTCACCGATTTCAAAGCGGTACTGTCTTTCTCTCACGGTGCGGGGCAGGGCATTCTTCCGGTCACGCTCCAGACAAAGCCCGGCGGGCATCATGCGCTGCATCTCGATCCGGTCCGCGATCTCCGGGACCTGTCGAAGAATGGTCCGGTGACGCTCACGCTGACGGTGACCGTCCCCGGGCGCGATCCGCTCGTGCAAGCCAAGAAGATTCCGGCTGCGAAATTCGCGCTCATTTCGAGGCCGGTCAAGATCGGCACGCAGGTGCTCGACAGCCGCGTGATCACCGGCGCGCCCTTCGTGATGGATTTCATCTTTTCGGCCGCCCCTGTCGGCCTGAGGGGCATCGTCCTGAACAAGAATGATCCGGATGCACCGCTGGCCGGCGTGAAAATCCGGGCCGGCACTGCGCCTGAGGTCCTGACGGCCGCCAATGGCCGTTTTGTTGTCACTGCCCTGCCGGTCACCGAGACCGTCGATATCGAGCTTGAAGGCGCAGGTCCCGCCGAAACCGTCGTCTTCCGACCAGACTACGACATTCCCGTCAACACGATCACGCTCTCGCTTGGCAGCTGAGCCTGCATGGAGTTTTCACATGGCTGAATATCTTGCACCCGGTGTCTATGTCGAAGAGATACCTTCCGCCAACAAGCCCATCCAGGGCGCTTCCACATCGACCGCCGGCATGGTCGGGATGGCGGAGCGTGGTCCGGTCAATATGCCGACGCTCGTCACCAATCGTGGCGAATATGCCCGTAAATTCGGCGGCGATCTCGATCCGCTGATCTTCACCGACGGCCGTGACGGACTGCCATACGGCGCCGAGGGCTTCTTCACCAACGGTGGTTCGCGCCTCTATGTGGTGCGCATCGTGGGCACCAATGCCACGGAATCGGTGTTGTCGATGCTGGCGCGCGACACCGCCATCGCCGCCGTGCCGACGCTTGCGACAGGGGCACGGCAAGGGGACACCCAGGTCGTGGTCGATGCGGCTGGCGGCCTGACGGAAGCCTATGCCAACGGCCTTCTCCTCTCTGATGGCACGACAAGCGAAATGGTGGCCTTCGACGGCGCGGCCTTCACATCCCAGGTAGAGATCGGGGGAGGGCTAGCGAGCCTCTTCCCGGCGGCAAGCACCGTCACGGTCCAGGATGTCACGCCGCTTGCCGCGGTCCTGACCGCCAACCATGCGGTCGGCGCGACCGTTCTCACCATCGATGACGTGGCCGGCATTGCCGCCAATGACGTTCTGTTGATCCATGGCCCCCTGGGTGAAGATGACAACAGCGAGTTCGTTACGGTTGCTACGACGGACAACGGAGTCGTCCCGCAAACGATCACGCTGGTGTCGGGGCTGACGTTGGCGCATGGCACGGATTCGATCCTGTCGACGGTGGCAGATGCGGCGCCCGCGGTGGCAACGACCCTGACGGCGCCGGCGGGAGGATCCGGTGCGGCGGCCTACCTGACGCTCGCCTCGACCGCCGGAATTGCCGATGGGCAGTTGCTGATGTTCGCGAACGGGCCAACGACCGCCTATGGCACGATCACGCGCCTGGTGACGGTGATGACGCTGGCGGCACAGCTTGCCAACAATTACCCGGCGGGTGCGGCGCTCACGGCTTCGCTTCCGGTTCTCGATATCCATGCCCGCTGGCCTGGAGACTGGGGCAACCGGCTTCGGGTCACCGCGGGCTCCACCCCTCTGGTCAAGACCACGATCGGGGCTGCTGCGGCTGCCGGGGCAACCACGATCACCCTTGCGACCGCCTTCGGCCTGTTCGCCGGCTCGGTCATTTCCATCGGCGGCACGCAGACGGCGGAAGTTGCAGCGGTCAACACGACGACGGGTCTCGTCACGCTCGCGGCGGGATTGACAGCGGCTGCTGCCGTTGGCGCCGCCGTGGTGAGCGGCGAGTTTTCGCTGCTGGTGGAACGGACGGACAGCGCCAGCGGCAAGGTGGTGGAGAGCGAATTCTTCGAACGGCTGTCGATGGCATCAGAGCATCCGCGCTACGCGTTGAAGGTGGTGGGCAGCTGGGACACGGCGACCGACCGGCCTTCGGATTCCGGCGGGTCGCAAACCATTCGCCTGACCGACAATGCCGATGCGACGACACGCATCCTGCCACTCGTCACTGGCGTGCCACGCAATCTGGCAGGCGGGAACGATGACGTGGGTACCGTCAACGACACCGTCTATATCGGCACCTTCGGCAATGATCCGGGTGCACGGTCCGGAATACAGGCGCTGGAAAACGAACCGGCGATCAACATCGTCGCGGTGCCAGGACGCACCTCGCTTGTGGTGCAGAAGGCGCTGGTCGATCACTGCGAAAAGATGCGCTACCGCTTTGCCGCCGTCGATGTGCCGCTGGGCAGCAACCTCGAACAGGCAAGGGCGCACCGGCAGAATTTCGATTCAACTCGCGTCGCCGTGTACTATCCGGGACTGGTCATTCCCGACCGGTTCCGCCAGCCCGGCGACCGGATGGCGATCTCGTCTTCGGGCCACATGCTCGGCGTCTATGCGCGGACGGACAATACCCGTGGCGTGCACAAGGCCCCCGCCAACGAGGTGATCCAGGGCATTCTCGGTTTCGAGACGGCGCTGACAAAGGGGGAGCAGGATATCCTCAACCCGATCAACCTCAATTGCCACCGCGATTTCCGGTCGGAAAACCGGGGCCTCAGGGTTTATGGCGCGCGGGTGGCGACCTCCGATCCGGAATGGAAATACATCAATGTCCGGCGGTTGCTGCTGTTCATCGAGCAATCTCTCGACACCGGCCTGCAATGGGCGGTTTTCGAGCCCAACGACACGCCGCTGTGGGATCAGGTCAAGCAGTCCATAACAGCGTTTCTCGATACGGTCTGGCGCTCCGGTGCGCTGGAAGGGCAGACCCGCGAAGAGGCCTTCTTCGTTAACATCGGCTACAACGTGACCATGGAACAGGCCGATATCGACAACGGCCGGCTGATCGTCGAGATCGGCGTCGCGCCCGTCAAGCCAGCCGAATACGTGATTGTCCGCATCAGCCAGAAAACCCGTGAAGCAACGTCGTGATGACGGCTGCCAAGGAGAAAATCCATGCCAGAGCGCAATGATCCCTATGCTCAATTCAACTTCGTCCTCGAGATCGATGGCATCGATTCCGCCGGCTTCTCGGAAGTGAGCGGCATCAACTCGGAAAGCGACATCATCGAATATCGCGAGGGCTCTGACCCATCGCGGGTTCGCAAGCTGCCGGCGCTGCGCAAGGTCGGCAATATCACGCTGAAGCGTGGCTATACGCAGAACCTGGAACTGTGGAACTGGCGCAAGACCACGCTTGACGGCATCACCCAGCGAAAGCACGGCGCCATCGTTCTGCGCGACGAAAAGGGCGACAACCGGCTGCGCTGGCAATTCTACGAGGGCTGGGTTTCGAAATATGAAGGCCCCGCCCTCAACGCGACGGCCAACGAGGCGGCAATCGAATCCATCGAGATCGCCGTCGAGACGATCGAACTCGTGCTGCCGAGCTGATCGCCATGCTGTTGACACCCGGCCTCTATCGTCAGCCTGTCACGCCGGTTCGTCCCGTGGGTGCTTTGGCGCGCGGCGATATCCCGGTGATGCTCGGCTACACCCGCAAGGGGCCGCCGGGCGTGCCTGTCCGGCTGCATTCGCTTCGGGAGTTCGAGGATATTTTCGGAGAGGCCCTGGACCACGGGTTTCTCTGGCACAGCCTCAAGGGGTTCTTCGAAAACGGAGGGCAAACGGCCTATGTGCTGCGCATCGTCTCCGAAAGCGCGCGGGCTGCCCGGTCTGAGCGCGTGGATGCGGCGCAGGGTGCGGTGGAGGGCGCGCGGGTTGTCTGGCGTGCCACGGCATCCTTTCCCTGGCTTGCGATCGACCCACGAAAGCTGACCAGTGCGCTGCGCGGCGAGTCCGCTTCATGGATCCAGATCTTCGAGCAGGTTCTGAAGGAAGAGGGTGTTCGCAGCGATGACCCCGGCGCTTTCGGCAACGGTCTGGTTCTGAAGGTCGTCAGGGCATCGCGGGTTCGCACCGAAACCACCGACGAGGTCGTCGATGGCGGCAAGGCATCGTCGGTTCGCTCGCTGGCCGGGCTCGAAGCGGGCTCCATCCTGGAATTGACGCAGACGGCTGCCTCCGGGCTCACCGCCCATGCGGTCAGGATACCGGCCAAGGTCGATACGGCGCGCCAGCGGATTGTCTGGTCGGATAATCTGACCGCGGACGGTCTTGACCCCAGCCGGCCGATCCGGGTGAGCAGCGTCGAATTCGACCTGGCGATTTTTGCGGAAGGCAAGCTGCAGCAATCCTTTGCCGCGCTTTCCCCCAACCCCGCCCATAGCCGCGCGATGGCAACGGTACTGCCCGCCTCCTGTCGTTCGGTCGCGTTTTCGCCGGCTGTCGTGCGCACCAATGGCGACAGCGAGGCCGAGGAAAAGGCCGCAGCCCGCATGAAAATGATCGACTGGACCGACGAGCATTTCTGGCCGCAGGAGGGAGATTATCCGCTTGCCGGCGGCGTGGATGGACTGGATCGGATCACCCGCGAAAACTGGCTGTCGGCGCTTGAACCAATCAAGCGGCTTGCCGACGCCGCCCTCATCGTGGCGCCGGATATCGTGCTTCCCGAGGCGGGATTGCCGCCGCCCGATGCACCGCTCCCGGCCGTCCTTGACTGCTGCGTTCTGGAGCAGCCCGAGGCGGGCTTCCTGCTCGGCAAGGTCGTGAGCTACGACGACGACGGAAAGGAAATCCCGCTTGGTGGCGTGGCCGTGGATATTGCGGGGCCGGGGGGCATCGCCACGACCGGTAGCGATGGCCTGTTTGCGGTGTCCGACATCGGCCTTTCGCTGGTTTCGATCCGGCTCAACAAGCAGGGCTACGAACCGCTCGAGTTTCAGGCGCAGCCATTGCCGTTCATGCCATCGCAACCGGTTGTCATGTCGATGGCGCCGCTGACCTCGCCCAAGGTCTTTGTCGCCGATGAAATCGTCGAGATGCAGGCGGCCTTGGCCAACCCGGAATATGTCGGCCCCTACAAGGTCGCTCTTGCCGACCCGCCCGCCAGCGACATGCGGGCGGACCAGCTGGCGACCTGGCGCTCACGGCTTGGGGACAGCGCGCGGATAGGCTTTTTCGCGCCATGGCTGAACCTGCCGGCCAAGGACAGCACCGGTAATCCGCTGTCGCTTGCCTGCCCGCCGTCCGGCCATGTGGCCGGCGCATTTGCCGCGGCGGAAAACGCGACGGGCATCCATCGCACCGGCGCCAATCTTCAGCTGCGCTTTGTCGAAGGTGTCACGCTTGCCATCGACGATGCGACGCAGGAAGGGCTGAATCCGATCGGCGTCAATGCGATCCGTGCCTTTCCCGGGCGGGGCATACGCATTTTCGGCACGCGCTCGCTGTCTTCCGATCCCGAGTGGCGCTACCTTACGACCCGTCGCATTGTCGATGCGATCGAAAAATCGCTGGAGCGGGCGCTGCAGTGGATGGTTTTCGAACCGAACAACCTGATCACCCGCCACAGCGTCCAGACGACGGCATCGATCCTGCTCGACCGGCTTTTCCGCCAGGGCGTGCTTTCCGGCGTGAAGGCGGAAGGGGCGTATTCGGCCAAATGCGATCTCGAAAACAACAGCGACGCCAGCCGCGACGAGGGCAAGCTCGTGGTCGATATCGCTGTCGCGCCGACACAGCCGTTCGAATTCATCTATTTCCGCCTCGGACACGAGTTTGACGCCATTCAGGTCACGGAGCGCTGATCATGGATTTTCTCGGACCGCTTCCCAGCTTCAACTTCTACATCTCCCTGATCGACGAGGGCGCCAGCGACTTTTCGAAAGTGCTGAGTGTTGCCTCGGATTTTCTTCTTGCCGGCTTTTCGGAGTGCACCGGGCTGGAGAGCGAAGTCCAGATCGAGGACTACCGGGCCGGCGGGAAGAACGACCGGGTGTTCCGTTTCCCCACCCGCGCCAACTACACCAATATCAGCCTGTCCCGCGGCATCGGGTTTTCCGAGGATCTCTATCTCTGGCACGAGGGTTTCCTGAAGGGCGAGGGCAAGCGCAAGAACGGGATGATCTATCTCGCCAACGAGACCCGTGTTCCCATCAAGTGCTGGACCTTCGAAAACGGCATTCCGGTCAAATGGTCCGGTCCGTCGCTCAATGCCACCTCGAGCACGCTTGCCATCGAGAAGCTCGAAATCGCCCATGAGAAGCTCACCCTGACATTCAGTCCCGGCATGGGCGCGGCAGCGCTCGCCGGCGCGATAGGATTCTAGCCATGGTCGTTGAAATCAAGGTCGGAACGGTCGAAGCCAAGCTGACGGCGATGAGCCCCGACGTGCTCTTGTCGTCTCCCTTCCTGAACGAAGTCACACGGCTGGTGAAGGAGGAGATGAAACGCGATCAGGCGCTCGACAAGCAGCGGGCCAACGACAAGACCATGGTGCGTCCGGCGCCCGGCAGGAGCCTCTAGGCCATGGTTCAGCTGACCTTTGAAAAATTGCGGGCGGACGGCAGCGGCGATGGCTCGGAAGCCATCACGGTGGAATATTCGCCGCCGGAACTGTCCTTCACCAAGGCGGCGCAATATGCGGAAGTCGCCATTCCGGGCCTTGAGCAGCCGATCCTGCAGTTCGTGCGCGGCGATGCCGAAACGTTGAACATGGACCTGTTCTTCGATGCCACCAGCACCGCGGTCGGTGTCACGAAGACGGATGTCGCCGACGAGGTGAACCGCTTCTGCAAGCTGGTGACGATCAACGGCGAGACCCATATGCCGCCAATCGTGCGCATCACCTGGGGCGATGCCTTTCCGGGCAATGCCATGGGGCACAACTACACCACCGAAAGCTGCTTCAAGGCGGTGGTGCTGTCGGTCACGCGCAAATATACGCTGTTCAACACCTCCGGCGCCCCACTGAGAGCCATCGTCACGCTGTCGCTGAAGCGCTACGCGACGATTGCCGAACAGCTGGACGACATCAATTTCCGCTCCGCCGACCACACGCGGCTGCACATCGTCATCGAGGGCGAGACGCTGCCGCTGATTGCCCATGACGCTTTCGGAGATGCGCGCAAATGGCGGGTGATTGCGGAACATAACGGGCTGGCCGAGGTGCGCGACCTGATGCCCGGAATGCGGCTCGAACTCCCGCCGCTGGTGCCGTGATGAGCATCGATTTCTTCGCCAACCGCAGTTTTCTCGTACCCGCCTTCCAGATCAAGCTGGCGGGATCGGCGACCGAGAAGGAGGTGATTTCCGATGTTCAGGAGATCACCTTCACGGACGACATGGCAGCCCCGGGCTTCTTCGAATTCGTCCTTCATGATTGGGACCCGGTCGAGAAATCCACCAAATATTCGAGCCCCTGGGATGCAAGCGGCCAGCCGCGCAAGCTCACCAATGGCGGCAGCGTGCCGAATTTCGAGCCGGGTGGAAAAGTCTCCCTGTCGTTCGGCTATATCGAGGACGGGCTCCAGCACATCATGGATGGCGAGATCGTTTCGCTGTCTCCGTCGTTTCCGGCAAGCGGCCTGCCGACGGTGCGGGTGCGGGCGCTGCATGCGGCCTACCGCGAGCTTCAGCGCATCCAGGTCGAAAAAACCTATGATGGCACCTCCAAGGAGATCGCCACCAAGCTTTGTGTCGACAACGGCTTCGACGCCAAGTGGGATGACATCGAGAAGGAAGGCAAGCCCAAGCAGAAGGTCGCCATCGAAGGCACGCTCTATGATGCACTGCTGGCGAAGGCCAAGGAATACGGCATGTTCTTCACGGTGCTGCCGGCATCGAAGGAGGGGGAGAAGCCGACGGTCAGCTTCAGCAAGGTCGCGTCCGGACAGGAGGCAGCCGTTGTCGAATTCGTCTGGGGCCGCACGCTCCTGTCGTTTACGCCGGTCATGTCGGCCTCGGCGCAGGTTTCCGAAGTGGTGGCACGCGGCGCCGATCCCGATGGCGACGGCAAGAAGAAGGCGATCGAGGCCGTCAAGAAATGGTCCGATCTCAACTGGGTCGATGGCGCGCTCGGCCCAACCGGGCTTGCTGCTGCGGAAGCCGCCGGCAAGGGATTTCGCGAGATCATCAAGCCGGATGAAATCCACACGCTGGAGGACGCCGAGAAGGCGGCGATGGCGCGGCTTACGGAAATGGCCAACGGGCTCGTCACCGGCAGCGGAACGGCGATCGGCCTGCCCGAGCTTCGCGCTGGAAAGACCATCTCGATCAAGGGGCTCGGCGCCCGGTTCGACGGCGTCTACCGGCTGACCCAGACCACCCACACAATCGGCGGGTCGGGCTACAGCACCAGCTTCCAGTCGCGCAAGGAGGTTCTGAAATGACCGATGGCCTTGCCCCTGCACTGGTACTTGGAACAGTCGTTGAAACACAGTCGAGCGTCGAAGGGCTGATGGTGCGCGTGCAGCGCCTCGACCGGCCGAGCGGCATCGAGACCGACTGGATGCGCATTGCCGGCCCGATGGCTGGCGACAAGGCCGGCTTCTGCTTCATGCCCGAGCTGGACGATCTGGCCGTGGTCGCCTTCTGCGGCACCCGTCCCATCGTTCTCGGCTTCCTGTTCGGTGGCGGCATCGAGACGCCATCGACCGATCCGAAGGAGCGCATGATCCAGTCGCGGGATGGCAATGCCCTGCTGCTGATCGACGGCGATAACAGCGGCATCACGCTCCGCGACAAGCACAACAATGAGATCACCATGAATGCCGACGGCATCTCGATCAAGACGGACAAGGATTTCATCATCGAGGCGAAGGGCAAGACCACGATCAAGGGCACAACCGTGGAGCTCAACCCATGAACATCCAGCTCCCGGATCCGAAAAGCTTTGGCGGTGCTGTGCTAAACGGCTGGACCGCCGCTCCCGTCGACGTGGAAAGTTTCTCTGGCGTGATCGTGGTCAAGGCCGCCTATGACCTGATCGACACTGGCGGCGCGCAACGGACCATGGTGCGGTCCAGCGATGCCGCGCGGTCGGCTATTGTCTTTCAGGATAGCGGTACACCTGTCAGCGATGGCTACGTCCTGACCCGTGAAGCGGACATTGCGCTCCAGAAGGCCTGCGTCGATATCGTTGTCAAAGGATGGGGTGGTACGGACGTCGAGGGTCACGTGCAGATCGATGGGACGGAATGGTTGACGCGCGCGCCTGGCGCTGCCGGCCCGGGCGATTTCAACACCAATCTTTTCGGTTGGCATTCGCGCACGGAGGATAACCGTTCCTTCAACGGTGTATTTCCATCGGACGACTTTTCTCATCTGCCCCCGGGTTTTGCAGCGAAGTTCAACAATTTCTACCGGCGCAGCGATGGTTTTACGCCCCTTCCGGAAAGTCTGGCCCATGAGCTGCCCTCCGGAAAAATTGTGAGGATCGTTCGCAAGGATGTTACGGGGGACGCATCCTATGCCGTTGCACTTCCCGACCTTTCCATGAAGGCCCGATTGCGCGCCTGGTGCGGCGATTGCCCGGACGAACCGAAACGCTGGTGCATCGTCGATACGATCGCGCTTTCTCCCGACACGCTGATCATCGATCCGGTCGGGCACACCGCCGAAATCCTGTGGCGCGGCCGGTTCGACTGGCATGCTGTTCCGGAGGGAAAATGGCGGCTGGCGCAGGTGATGGAGGGGAGTGTCTGACATGGCCAAACCCATCGCCACCAAGACCGGCATCTGCTTTGCCTTCCCGGATATTCTGAAAACGCCAACGCCGGGCGGCCCGGTTCCGATGCCCTATCCCAACATCGCCCAGCTCTCGGCGGCAAAGGACACTGCAACCAATGTCAATGCCGGCGGCAAGGCCGTGATCCTGAAAAGCAGCAAGATCGACAATTCTTCCGGCGGCGAACCCGGCGTTGGCGGTGGCGTTACGGCACCCCCCAACCATCTCAAGGAATGCACGTTCGACACCTCTTCCCAGACCGTGAAGGCCAATGGCAAGGGCATCGTGCGGCAGTTCGATACGACGAAGCAGAATGGCGGCAATGCAACCGGCCAGGTTATGGTCGGCCTGCCCACTGTGCTGGTGGGGGACTGACCATGGCGGCGTTTCTCGGAAAGGGCTGGAAATATCCGATCCGGGTCAACGCCCGCGGCGGTCTCGACTGGTCCGAGAGCGAAGCATCGATCAGCGAGGCGATCTGGATCATCCTGTCCACGCCGCGCCGCTCGCGGGTCATGCTGCCGGCCTTCGGCTGCGCCATCCATGACTATGTGTTTGCACCCAACAACCCGTCCACCCGCGCCATCGTCGAAAACGAGGTGCGCACCGCCCTGGTGCGATGGGAGCCGCGCATCGACGTGATCGGCGTGACGGCGACGGCCCATACGGATGCGCCGGAAACCCTGATGATCGAAGTCGACTACCGCCTGCGTTCCAACAACGCGGCGCACAACATCGTCTACCCATTCTACATCAACGAAGGCCCGAAGTGAGGACTGCGCGATGCCCCTGACCGCTCCCGATCTCGACAAGCGCCGCTTTGATGACCTCGTTCGCGAGGCCCGCGAACGGATACCGCGCTATACGCCCGAATGGACCAATTTCAACGACAGCGATCCGGGCATGACGCTCGTCCAGCTCCATGCCTGGATGACGGAAACCATTCTCTACGAACTTAATCGCGTTCCCGAACTCAACTACATCAACTTCCTCGATCTTCTGGGCGTCACACCGGAGCCCGCCCACCCAGCATTGACGGAGCTCGCCTTCAAACTCGACAAGCTAGACAAGCCGGACGATGCGCTGGTGGTGCCGGTGCCGCTCGCCACCAAGGTTTCGGTCGATGATCCGGACCTTAACCAGGAAGTCCTGTTCGAGACGGACCGGACCCTGATTGCGCTCAACGCCAGCGTCGGCCTCGCCATCACCGGCAAGGGCGCGGGCACGATGAGCAAGGAACTGGTGACCAGCTTCACCAAGGACCTGACCTGGCTGCATTCCTTCGATCCTTTCGATACGATGTTGCCCATCGGCTCGACCTTCTATCTCGGCCTGCTGCTGCGACCCGTGCGCAGCGAGCCGGCCGACAAATACAACAATGATCGTCTGCCAGCGGGACCATTGGACATCTACGTGGAAGCCACCCAGGTCTTCGACGCCGATGCGTCCGGCGATGTCATCGAAGGGCCATTGGCGACATCGTGCCAGAGCAGCAGCGTTCCCTTCACCTCGCGCATCGAATGGCAACTTTTCACCGGTGATATCGGACCGGACCTGTTTGCGGACGCCGACAATACCGGATGGCAGACGCTGTCCTTGTCGTCGGACACGACGCTCAATCTTTCCCGCTCGGGCCATCTCGTCTTCGAAATTCCGGCAGGGGCCGAGCCGGTCAAGCCTTCCTCGCTTTCCCCGGATTTCTGGGCGACTTTCGGCGAGGAAAAGCCGCCGGTCGACAAGGGCGAACTGATCGCCGTGCTCAATGGCGCCAATGGCGCGACGATCCTCGAGGGACTGGCGGACAAGTGGAAGGAAATGGGTGTCGTCGACGAGGCCGACACCGCGGCGCTGGCTGCCTGCTCGGAATCGGTGGGCGATACCATCACCAAGCTTGGATCGATCGATCTGGACTTCAGCAAATTGAAACTGGAGGACTGGAAGAAAATCGAGCCCTCCTTTGCCATCGATCTGCCGGTCGAAAAGGACGTGTTTCGTGAGCTTTACTGGTTGCGCGCCAAGATCAAGTCGGCCTTTCAGACCGAGGATGCCAAACCCGCAACGATCAATGCCTTCCACCTCAACACGGTGCCGGCAACCCAGGCGGCGACACGCCTGGATGACAGCCTCGGCCGCTCGACGGGCCGCCCGGCACAGCGGTTCACGCTGCCCAAGACGCCGGTACTCATCGATCCGCTGGGCAAAAAACCCGATCTGACGCTGACGGTGGTCACCGCCGGTGCAAGCGAAATCTGGGAGCGGGTCGATGACTTCTATCGCTCGGCGCCGGACAGCAAGCACTACATGCTCGATCCGCAAAGCGGGACGGTGACTTTCGGTGACGGACGGCGCGGACAGATTGCGGTGGCCGATGCCCAGGTCATCGCGAGCCGCTACCGCGTCGGCGGCGGTGACGTCGGCAATGTTGCTGCCGGCACGATTTCCAAGATCAAGGGCCGGATCCGCGGCGTTGCCGGGGTGGAGAACATTCGCGCCGCCCATGACGGCAGCGACGCGGAAACCATGGAAAACGTCAAGCTGCGCGCGCCGCATGATCTGCGCACGCTGAAGCGCGCCGTCAGCGCCGAAGATTTCGCCGACATCGCCCTGCAGACACCGGGCGTCAAGATCCACCGCGCCTATGCGATCGCCCGCCGCGCGATTTCGGCCGGGACGATGGTCGAGAAGGATGGCGCGGTCACCCTCGTCGTGTTGCCGAACAACAAGGAGGCGACACCGCAGCCCTCGGAGGCGCAGCTGCGTGCCATCTGCGAATGGATGGAGCCGCACCGGCTGATCACCACCGAACTGCACATCACGGGGCCGAATTACAGCAAGATCACGTCGCTGCAGCTGCGGGTCAGCGTGCGTGCAGGCTTCGATCTCACAGCCGTTTCCGAAGGCGTCTATAAGGCGCTGCTCGGCTTTCTTCACCCGATCACAGGCGGCAGCGATGGCACGGGCTGGCCGATGGGCGACGATATCTACATCGCCGATCTCTACGAGCGCGTGCTCGATGTCGAGGGGGTGCGGCGGGCGTCGGCACTGCAGATCACGGTGGATGGCGTCGGTGCCGACTGGACCGATATCATCAGCCTGCCGGAGGGGTATCTCCCGGTCCTGACCCGGGACGTGATTTCGCTGGTGCCGTCCTATGACTAGCGAAATCCGCGCCACCTTCCCGCCGTTCCTGAGGCTCAACGCCCGCACTGGCTGGCGGCTGGGCGGCGCGGTCTCGCGACCGGGGATCGTTTCGGTCGATGGGCCGCTGAAACTCGCCATCGCCGGCGCATCCGCGATCGCGCTGAACGAGCCCTTCGGCAGCTTCGGAGGCAAACGGCTGCCGCGCGGCGTGGCAACTACCGATACGGGACGCATCCTGGTCGCCGATCCAGTCGAGCGCGTGATCTGGACGGCACAGGCATCAAGCCATGCCGGTCCGGCCCTGTTCTTGCCGCTGTGGCCAGCCCGCCCGCTTCCACCGGCGCCGACTCCCGAAGACGTCGTGCCGCCACCCGCGATCCCGTCCGACCCGTACACGCTGGTGCGTCCGACGGATGTTGCCTTTCTGGCGAACGGCGATCTGGCGATTGCCGATCCGGGTGCGGCGCGGATCATTGTGATCGCCTATCCGACAGCGCAGCTTCGCCAGGTGATTTCCGTCCCCGGCGGCGAGCCGACCATGCTCGCCACCGACCATCAGGGCAATATTTACATCCTCGATCCGAAGCTGCGGACCATTTATCGCTACGACGCCCAGTGGCGGCGCGATGGCTCGTTTCCGCGGCCGTCCGTGCAACTGAAACGGCCTGTCTTCGTGGCGTCCGCCGCAATGGGCAGCGGTTGTGGCTGTGGTGGCGATTGCGGCTGCGGATGCGGTGGAAGCTGCGGTGACGATCACGATCATAACCCTGCGGTCGTCTATGCAATCGATGACGGCAGGCTGATCGGGCTCGATCAGCGCGGCTATCTGGTAGCGAAGCCGGATGCTGCAACTCTCCAGCTTTTACCGCCCGCGCTGCAGCACGGCGACGATGGCACGCTTCTCTACACCGATCCGGACGAACCGGGACGGGAACCGATGCGCCTGACCGGACTGATCCTGACGGGCGACGGGCGGCTGGTGGAGCAGAACGTACCGCTGGTGGCGATGCCCAAGCGCGTTCAGGTTCCGCGTTCCGGCAGTTTCGTCACCACGGCGCTTGATGGCGGCCGTGTCGGTTTTACCTGGGACCGTATCGCCCTGCGCTGCACCTTGCCGCCCAATACGCGGCTTCTCGTGCAGACACTGACCAGCGACAGTGCGATCGAGTTCGATCGCATCCTTGCAAAGCCCGACGATGAATGGTCTTCGCCGCTGAGGCTGGAAATGCCGCTGGACCCCAAGGCGTCCCTGATGCCCGAGGCCCTGGTGCAGAGCCCTGGGGGACGCTATCTCTGGATCAGGATCAGCCTGTTCGGCGATGGCAATGTTTCGCCCGTCGTCGACGAGATCGAGATATACGGCCCACGCCGCAGCGCCATGCGCTACCTGCCGGCCAGCTTCCATCAGGACCCCGAAAGCGTCAGCTTTCTCGACCGGTTCCTGAGCTATTTCGACACCGTCTTTGCAGAGATTTCCGCCTCGAACCGCGACATCGCGGCCCTGTTCGACCCGCAGGCGACGCCGGAGGGCGAATTCCTCGATTGGCTCGGCTCCTGGTTTGATCTCGCCTTTCTCGCCGAATGGGATGTCGAGACCCGGCGCGAGATGATCGCTGAAGCCATCCGCTACTATTCGATCCGTGGAACGGTCGCGGGCCTGAAGAAGATATTGCAATGGCACACCGGCCTTGCCGCGCCGATGCCGCAGATCATCGAGCACTACCGGCTTCCCGCCGGCGCCGCTCCGATGATTGCCGGCAGCCCTCTCGATGTCGCGCCGGCCGCCCACAGCGCCACCATCGTCTTGCCGCGCTCCAGCGTGCCCGACGACGCCTCGCAGGCGCGGCTTGTGCGGCTCATTGCCAAAAATGCGCCGGCCCATGTCCGCATCAGCCTGCGTCTCGTCGATCCGGGCATTTCCATCGGCACACAGTCGACCATCGGCGTCGATATGCTGATCGGAGACATCGCCGCCAAAGGGCTCGGCCTAGGGCATCTCGGGCTCGATTTTTCGACAGAAGGGCCGTTGCAACGCGGCATCGCAGCCGTTCGTTCCGCCGTCCATGAAAGGACCCCGTCATGTTAGACGATCAAACGAAATCCTGCCTTCCGTGCGGCCTGCACGAGCCGCGACGCAACAATTATTTCGACGGAAAGCTGCTGGTCAGCCGCGATTTCGTCGATGAGCAGGACTATGGCCGCGGCCACCGACGGCTTAACAACGCCCTGCTGCACGGCACGGGAACCGTTTGCGGACTGAAGATCGTCCAGCATCCCGCCGATGGCTGCCGAAGCGAGTTTGTCGTGGTTCAGCCGGGCATGGCGCTGGATTGCTGCGGCAACGAGATCATCGTGCCGGAACAGACCGGCGTGAACGTGGCAAAGATGCTGGCGGAAGACCCCGATCTGGCGGCTGCGCTGGATGGAAGCAAGCACCTGTTCATCGCGATCGAGCGGTGCGACAGCGGGGTCGAGGCGGTGCCGGTGATCCTGCCCGGCTGCGGGGCAGGCGGTGCCACCAATTTCGGGCGCATCGCCGAGCGGTTCAAGTTTGTCCTCAGCGCCCGGGATCCGAACGATCTGACGCCCGAGGAAGTGCCGGTCACGGCAAAGCTGGAATGGGTGCATACGCTGAGCTTCGGGGCGCAGACGCCGCGCGCCATGCATATCAACGACAGCGAGCAATGGCTGCAGATCGCCGTCGACAACAATGCCAAGGGCGCACATCTCTACCTGCACGACCGCGATACGCAGGATCTGGTTTCCCTTCTGGAAATGGGCGGCACCTCTACGGATACCGCCTCCAGCCGCGAAGCGCGGCTGGTCTTCGCCGCCGGCATCTTCAAGATCGACGGCGCCGATGTCAGCGGCATCGGCGTGTGGAAGGCGAGCGATGTTCATGTCGAATCCGCGCCGCTTGCTGTCATGCAGCCGGACCTCAGGTCCTCACGTCTCGCGGTATCGCCCACCTCGGGCGCCTTGTTCATCCTCAATTTCACCAATGCCGAGGCATCGCTGACCTCGATCTCGGCAGAAAATCTCGGCAAGTGGCTGGCCGATCCGGCGCGCGGAAAGCTACCGGATGTCACCGCCAGCTTCAAGTTCGAGCATGGTTTCGGAACGGACAAGGATGCTCCGCTTCGCGGCGCCTCGATGATCCAGTTCAGCCATGATGGCCGTTTCCTGGCGATCGCGGCTCCCGGCCCGAAGCCGGCTGAAAAGCTCTATGTCGTTGATGTCTCCAAGTTCAACGCCGGCATGACGGCGGCCGAGGCACGGGTGCCGGATGTCGAGATCAACAATGCCGAGCGCCTGTGCTCCGTGGCCTGGAGCCTCGATGACCAGTTCCTGTATCTCCTGACGAATGCTTCAGGCGCCGAGATCAGAACCACCCTTTTGCGCTTCATCATGACGGGTGACCAGAACAGGTTGAAACGGCAGGGCAGGGGCGTTTCCCTCGTCGCCAACGGCGTCGACCTTGCCGTCGCTCCAACGGAGACCCGTGCCTATGTGCTCGTCGATGCTGCGAGCGTCACCCGGCTGACGACCATCGACATGGAGGTCGTGAAGTCCGAGGGCGCCGAACCAAAAGCGGAAGAGCTGTCAAACGAAACCATCACCATCGACGGTGTGGGGACATCCCTGGCGCTGGCCTCCAACGGTGTGCGCGCCTATGTCGCCGCCTCCGATCCGGATCTTGAAAAGCTGCCCGACCGCGGGCTGGTCGCCGTCATCGATATCACTGAAGAAGATTGCGGCGTTCATTTCGACCAGATCATCGATGGCTGCGTTCATTGCGAGGAAGACGAAGATCATGCCGTCGTTCTCGGCCATCTGCCGAACTACAATGCCGTGTCGAAGCCCCGGATGGTCAATCCGGGCGAGGCAGGCTTCAACATCGTCGTCATAGACAACAAGAAATATCGTCCAATCGTGCCGTCGGCTGCGACCCTGTACGAGGTGGTCGAATGCATCCTCGCCCACGGGGTTGCCGAAGGCCCTCCCGGTCCGCGCGGCGATCCCGGTGCCGAGGGCACCAAGGGCGATCCCGGCCAGAACGGCAAAAGCATCACCGGTGTGACGATTGCGCTCGGACCGGTCGGATCGGCCCCCACGGCGACGACGACCGATCAACCGGCCGGCATCATTGCGAACCTGACGCTTCCCGCAGCCGCTCCGGGCGCACCCGGACCGGGCGGAGACGCGGGTATCGGCATCGACAAGGCGACCATAGAGTATGACAGCACGATCCTGTCGCCGCAGGTCTCCATCAGCGGCGATCCGCCAAACCGAACCTTGAACATCCGGCTGCCTGTCCCGGAGGCCGCGCCGACGCCGGAACTGAACACCATCGTCGGTGTCAGCTGGAAGCACAGTGAAGTGTTCGTCGACGAAGGCCGGTTCCGGGCTCTGCTGCAGGAAAACGGAATTGCGGTTGGTTTCGAAAGACCGGTTTTCTGGCCGCAGTTTACCGGCAGCAACGATCCGGGTCCGACCATGCTGGTCGAGCTTCAGCGGAAGTTCACGATGCGGGCCGGCCAGTCGTTCTGGGTGACGCTGGAGCAGATCGAAGCGCATCCGATCGACGAACTCAAGTTCGATCCCGGCGACGCTACGCTGCTGACAGGCTGGACCGTGCTGCCGGGCGCCGAGAAGTGCCAGGGCTTCGCGCTGAAAAGTGGAGAGGGTTTCCAGTTTGGCGGCCTTGAGAGCGATGAAGTGCTGCGGCTTGTCTTCTATGCCGATTTCGTTCTGGACGCAGATCTCAGGGTGCCGCTCGACGGGTCGCATATCGGCGGGCAGCTGCCGACCGGTCGGGGCGGTCCCGGCGATACATTCCGCAGTTGGTTCACTGTCACTCGAGGTTGAAGGAGACGGTTATGGCTGACACCAGAAGCGAACCGCTCGCCACGTCGCTCAACGGCGTGGTTACGCCGCTGTACTTCGATCGTCAGGTCGTGCGTGCCGACGACCTGACACTTGACCGGTCCAGCCATGATGCGGAACTGGCGCGCATGCGCCGCATGCTGCATGGCTGGGGCATCGTTACCGGCTTTGCCCTCGTGAACACGGACTCGGAGAGGCAGGCTGTCACCGTGACGCCGGGATATGGCATTACGCCCAATGGCAACGAAGTCTTCCTGACGGAAGCAATCGAGCTATCCGGTCTCGCGGAGGTTCTGGCGGTATGCTGCGGACCGGGCATGCCGGGCTGCGAGATCGTCGATGAAAATGCGCGCCGGCGGGCGGAAGAGACTGCCGCCAACGGCACGGTCGAGGGCTGGCTTGTCGCAAGACCCTATCTGAAGGACGGCGAGCTTCGTCCGGGCGTGCCCGAGGGTTGCGAGCACCCCGCCAATGCGCTTCTTCCATCAAGGCGCTGTGAGGGCGTGACCTTCGATATCGTCTGCGGCCTGAAGTTTCCGCATGTTCAGGATGCCCCGTCCTGCGAGTACCTGAGCAACTGGATATGCAGGCCCCCGGCAGAGGGCAGGGAACCGTTGCCGCTTCCGATGCCGGTGGAGGCCTGCGAGGACTATCTGGTTATCGGCCGCATCACCATCAATGACGGGGTTTTCAGGCAGACCTACGAGAACCGCAGGCCGCTTTTCCCGGTCAGCCTTCTGCAGGACTGGATGATGGCATGCCTTTGCGGTGTCAGGACATCGCCAATGCCAATCCCGACTCCGGTGCCCGTGCCGATCCCCACTCCGGTTCCCATACCGGACCCACCGATCATAATGGAGCCGCCGATCATAACGGGGGCTTTTGTGCCCGAGTTCCCCGAGATACCGATCACCCCCTTCCCGATACCGCCTGTTTTGATACCCATACCCCCCGTGCCGGAGATCCCCATCCTGGAGGATCCCACATGGGGCATGTTCAACGAGCGGGCTGTTGCGAACGGGCTGAACCCGATCGACGCCCATGTCGCCAGCAACCAGGAGAAATTGACGGCGGTCGGTATAGACAGGCCGGGCAAGCTGCTGTCGGCCGATCTCGATCAGGTTGCGCTTGCCACGGGGCTTACCAAAACAACCCTGGAAGTCATGCGCAACGATCTTCAGGGAAAACGGTTCCTGTTGAACGCGCCGCATATCTGATGGGTGGCGCGAATGGAAAAGCATGAGCTCGCCATTGGTGCCTTGAAGATGGACTGCCGGGTCATCAGCTATCCGAAGGCCGTTGCCGGCTTGCAATCGACGATGGATCGCGCCCTTGCCGGGCCGTTTTCGGAAAGGCTGGCGCGCGCAGTCGAACCCGTGCTGGACGGTCATGACGGGGTTATCCGGATAAGGACGATCAGCCTCGATCTCGCCCATACCGGCCCCTGGAATGAAAGCGTTCTGGCGGAACTGCTGGCGGCGCGTTTTGCGCATGCCTTGCGTCAGGCGCTCGAAAGCCGCTCGCCGGACCTTCGTGCCTGGCCGAACCACGTGGCCTATATGGCAAGCTATATCGATATGCGTCTCGGTTTCGCCTATGAGCCCGACTGGGCCTTCCCGGATTTCGAGGCACTGCGGTTGCTGCTTCCGCTTCAGGCGGCGATCGAAATAGTCAAGGCGCGGCCTGCGGCTCTGGCGGCGCTTGCTCGCAATGGCCGACGCAGCGGCAACCCGCTGCGTTTTGTCGAGAGGCTTGATGCCGCAGCGACGGAGCATCTGGTCCTTCATTTTCTGGAAAGAGCGCCACTTTCCGCGATGCAATCCGGCCCGCCTGCCTCCTCTCCCTTGCTGGAGATTTTTCTGGAGGCATTGGGCAAGACGAGCCTTACCAATATAGACAGGGCTGTGCTGGTCCTGCTCTGCGAAGCGGATCAGTCCTTCGCTTCCGACGATATGTCTCTCGCAATCCTGACTGCCGCTGATGTTGTCGGCCTTGCGGTCATCGCCGCCGAATTCGAGCGGCGCAACGCGCGCGCGCTGACCTTTGCGGATCTTTCAACTGCAACCGGCCTCATCCGGCAGGTCCTGCCACCGCATCTTGCAACCGTAACCCTGCAGATGGCCGAGCAGGCCTTTGCAAGGCCGATGGTCGAGAGAATTCTGGGCTCGCTGGCAAAACACGCTCCACAGACGGCGGGCGGAGGCAGCCGTGAGCGACATTCCGTGTCTCCGGGCGAGGGCCGGGCACTGCATCTGTCGTCGCCGCTTGGAGGTCTCGCCCTGCTGCTTCCCGATGTCGTCAGGCTTTCGCTTCACCGCCATCTCGGCACAAACGGTCTGCGCCGGGCACTGCTGTCGATACCCGATGCGGACCTTCGCCTCCGCGCCGAAAAGGATGCGCTGATCGATTTTCTCTTCCCCGAAATCCACGACGCAGATGATCCGACCTTTCCACCGGTGCCGGATATCGCCCTTGCGCGGCTGGCGCCGGAATCGAGAGGCCTGATCAACGGCGTCGAGGGTGCCGTGGGCTGGGGCGACTTGCTGGTCGCCAGTTTTTCAAGCCGGCTACCTGGCTTGCGCGCCAGTTCGCGCGCCTATCTGCAGCGCCAGTTTTTCCTCGTGTCCGGTCGTGCAGAGATCACCGATGCCGCCGTGGTCGTGACGCTCGATGGACCGCCTCTGGCGATCATCCTGAAGATGGCGGGTCTTTCCGGCGACCAGATGCCGGTGCCGCATCTGAACGACCGGCTCCTCATCCTTCATATCGGAAGCGGACGATGAACGCCCCCTCCCGCGCCCTTTTCGACGCTGCCGACTGGATGCGGCAGGCGATGATGGTGGTTGCGCTCCGCTTGCGGCACGAGGTTGCGCTGACACGCGCCCTTCGCGGACAGGATCGACAGGAGGGCTTTCTCGGCCTGTTTCTCTCCGACGACGATGCCGAGGCGATACTGGCGGAAGCATCCGGCCGGTTGCGGGCGTCGGGCACGGCGGCATCGGCGGCGGAGATCGCCGACCTGCAACAGCAGATCGCGCACGCCCGGCAGGTCGATCCGAACGGCATCTGGGCGCGATTGGCAACGCTGTTCGGGCTGGCGGAAGCCGAGCTCGATCTTCTGCTCTATGCCGCCGCTCCGGCGATCGATCCGCGCTACGGTCGCGTCTACGGCTACCTCAATGACGACATGGCCAAGCGTCACCTGACGCCGGCACTGGCGGCGAGGTTGCTGGATCATCACGGCCTCGACATGCTGACGCTGCGGCGGATGCTGGCGGACGGCGCGCCGCTGGTCGTTGCGCGGCTGATCGTTCCCGGCGCTGAACGGCCGTTTGTCGAATGCCCGCTGCGGGTCGATGAATCCGTCCTCGACCGCCTGCTGGGCGGGCAGTCGCCGGATACCGCGCTGCAGCCTTTCTTCGACCTGCTCCCGGTCCAGGGCAATCGGGCTGCTCTCGAGCCATGCATAGTGTTGGCCGTCAGCGAGCCCGGGCAGGATCCGGGCAGTTTTGCAATCGAGACGGCTGGCGCGCTTGGTCTCGATATCATGCTGTTCGAGCACAGCCGGTTTGCCGGACTCGATCGCGCCAGTCAGGCGGCGACCCTGGCTGCATGCATGCGCGAGGCGAAGCTCTACGGAGCACTGCCGGTGCTGTCCGGATTTGACGCCGCGCCGCCGGCCGAACGGCGGGATATCGCCGGCCTGATCAGCGCCCCGGCTCTGCTGCTCACCTCGAAACCGGTGCTGTGGGATGATGCCGGGTTGGTCGCACGCACGGTCCTGTTGCCAGAGGCCTCCGAGGCGGCGCGAAAAGCCATCCTGGAGGGGCTGTTTTTGGCAAGCCCCGCCATCGATCGCCCGCTTCTGGCGCGCCTCGCCAATCTTCCGCGCCTCGGTCTGCTTCCGCTCGCAAGGCTTGCCGCGAGACACAAGGAACCTGCGGCCCTCTGGGCGGCCGCGATGGAGCGGATGACATCAGGTCTTTCGGGTCTGGCCCAGCAGGTCAGCGCGCCGCATGTGCTGGATGATCTCGTGCTGCAACCGAAGGCGCTTGCGGCCTTGCGTGGTCTTGTCGGCAACCAGCAGTCTGCCTCGATCGTGCTCAAGGAATGGAAGCTCGGGCCGGTCCTCGGCAAGCGATCGAGCACCACAGTTCTGTTCAAGGGGCCGCCGGGCACCGGCAAGACCATGGCGGCCGGAGCCTTGGCAAACGAGCTGGGCCTCGGCCTGTTTCGCGTCGATCTGGCGGGCATGGTGTCGAAATATATCGGCGAGACGGAGAAGAACCTCGACATGCTTTTCGAAGCGGCGGCCTGCGCCGACATCATCCTGTTTTTCGACGAGGCCGACGCGGTGTTCGGCGAGCGCACCGAAATCCAGGATGCGCGCGACCGCTACGCCAATCTGCAGACATCCTATCTGCTGCAGCGACTGGAGAACTTCGACGGTATCTCGGTCCTCGCGACCAATCTGCAGAAGAACATCGACGAGGCGTTCCTGCGGCGCATCGATGTGGTCGTCGATTTCCCCGCACCCGGAAAGGCGGAACGGCGATTGATCTGGGAGCGCATTCATTTGACGGGCGCGCCGATCGGCGAGGATGTCGATTTCGAGTTCCTGGCGGCGCGGATGGAGCTGACGGGCGCGGAAATCCGCAACTGCTGGCTCGATGCCGCCCACCGGGCGGCACAGCGCAGGACCGTGATCGACATGGACCTGATCCTCCAGGCCGTGGGCCGGGAACTGGTCAAGCAGGGGAAACCCGTGCGCAAGTCCGCCTTCGGCGATTCCTATGCCCGGCTGCGCATCGATGAGGCGGGGCCATGATCGATTTCACCAAACCGCTTCTGGCCGATGAGGTGCCCGAACCCCCGATCGTCGAACAGAAGATGAAGGAGGACGCGCAGCAGCGTGCCCGTGCGTCGCTGGCGGGCATTCAGGGCGCTGCAAAGGCCGCGGAAACAGCGGGCCTGATCGGCAAGCCCGCGCCGCCGGTCAAGCAGCTTCAGAAGATCAAGGTCGAAGGCCCCAAGGCAGTCGTCGCCGTGAAGAAGAAGCCCGCTCCGGTGCGTGCAAAGGTAGAGGTGAAGGAAGCGAAAAAGAAGAACCCGGCAAAGAAGCCGCCCAAGCCAGCCAAGCCGGAGGCAAGCGCCCCTCCTGCGCCCGATCATGACTGGCAGTTGCGCCAGTCCGCCTTGCAGACGGTGCTTGCCGGCATGCATGCACAGCCGGATGCGGATGCGATATCGAGCCTGTTTGCGCTGTTCGTGAAGGCGCCCGACAAGGAAGTCATGGCCGCGGCCCTGGTGCTTTCCATGACCTTCCTGCGCAGCCCCGCCAAGGCTCGTGGTCCGCTGATGAAGTCGCTCGGGCCTGCCATGCAGACGTTTCGCGGCTCAAAACTTGCGGTCCTGCTTGCCGTGCGGCTTGGCCATGTGGTCACACCCAAGGCGCCAGCACCCGTCGCACCGCCACCGGGAGGCTGACCGTGGCAGATCCTCCCGTCCCACAGGCACCCACGCCCACCAATGCGCCGCCGCAACCCGCGCCACCGGCGCCGGCTCCTGCCGCGCCTGCAACGGATTCGGGCATTCCGGCCTCGCAGTTCGGACTTCTGGAAAACGGCGACTTCTTCGCCAGGCTCGGACCGCTCGGTTTCCGCATCCCTGCTGCTGACCTCAGCGCCAAGGGCATCGATTTCAGCGATCGGCCGCAGCCGATCCCCGGGCTGCGCGTGCAGAAGATCACCTACAGGGACAAGAAGGTCTCGCTCACTGCCGCGCTAGCCATTCCGAGCGTTGCCGATGGTGGCTTCGAAATCAAGATCGACACGGATGGCAAGGCGACCTTCAAGGGAGAAGTGGAGCGCGTCATCGCGGTCCCGGCGCTTGGCAATCCGAAGCTCAAGGCCAGTCTTGCGGAGGATGGTTCGATCGGCGGGTCTGCGACCGTTACCGGCGCGAACCTCTTGCCGAAAAGCCTGAAGTCGGCGGAGGCAAAGGGATCCGGTTCCATCACCGTCGCCAACGGCCGGATGACCGGTGGCGGCACGATCGATCTTGCCTATGCCAAGCTCGGAGCCGCGACGGTCAACTTCAAATTCGCCGAGGGCGGTGTGTTCACGGCCGATGGTTCCGTGCGGCTCACGCCGCCTTTTCTCAACGAAGTCACCGGCCAGCTCGCGGTCGATGAAAACAGGAACCTCTCGGCGACGGTCACCGCCGATATCACCTCGCAGACGTCGCCACTCCCGGCCCTGAAGCTGAGCGCCGGCTCGATCACAGTATCCTACATGAACGGCCAGCCGGGCGTGACGCTTGCCAATTTCGGCGCCGAGTATCAGGGGCTGGGAAGCATCAGCATCGCGACGGCCACCCTCGACAAGGCCAACAAGATCGCAGGTGAGGGCACGTTTGACCTGACAGTGCCGATGCTCGAAAAGGCATCCGGCACGGTTTCCCTCCGAAACGGCAATGTTTCGGGCTCCCTGACAATCACCGCGGACAAGTTTCCCAAGGGCTTTCCCGTCAAAAAAGGCACGATCACCGCCACACTTTCCGAACAGGGCAAGATCGCCTTTGCCGGCAATGTCGGCGTTGATTTCGGGCCGGCAGGCAGCGGCCAGCTGCAGGCGGCCTATTCCGAAGCCGGGCTGCTCACCATCGGCGCGGAAGCCGATCTTAAGGTGCCGGGGCTGCAGCCCGTTCATGTCATTCTGGTCTACAAGGAAGGGCAGATCGAAGGCGAGATCGGCGTTCCCGTCAATTCCGAACTTCTGCCCGGCCTCACCGGCAACGTTATGGTTCGCTACAAGGAAGGCCTCTGGTCGGGCGAAACCACGCTCAACTATTCGGCCGACGACGGCAAGCTGTCGGGTACCGTGACAGTGACGGTCGCCCAGACGCCGGAGGGAACGCTGCAGCTCGGCGGTTCCGGCAGCGTCACGGCGCAGATCATGCCGCGTCTCTCCGGCACGCTGACAGCCACCATCCTGCCGGAAGGCGGCGTCGATGTTTCCGGTGCCATTGTCGTCACCGAACCACTGGAGCTCTTTCCCGAAAAGCGGATGGACAAGGAGCTCTTCAAATATTCCCAGAACATTCCGCTTTGGGCGATCCTCGTCGCGATCATCCGGGTGCGGGCAGGTATAAGGGCCGGAATCGGTCCGGGCGTGTTCCGCAACATCAAGGTCGAAGGCTCCTATACGATCGGCGCGGGCGAGGCCGATCCGAGCTTCACCATCTCGGGCGAAATGTTCATCCCCGCCTTCATCGAGGGATATGTGGCCTTCGGGGCGGGTCTCGGGCTGGATGTGGTGCTGGGTTCTCTCACCGGCGGCATCGAGGGGGTGGCGACCGCGGGTCTCTATGGCGCGATCTCCGTCATACCCGAACTCAGCTACGAGGGCGGTGACTGGGGCATCGAAGGTACCGCCACGCTTGCCGCCGGTGCTCGACTGAAACTTGGGCTGAATGCCTGGGCAGAAATCGAGGCTCTCTGGGTGACTATCTGGGAGGAAGAGTGGAAGCTTGCCGAATATGTCATGCCTATAGGGCCGGACCTCGCCTTGCAGGCGCATATGGCCTACAAGTTCGGCCAACCCACGCCGCCCGAAATCGACTTCAAGACCTCCGACATCGATACGGAATCGCTGATTACGGAGGCGATGCCGAAGGACGGTCCGGCCGGCTCCGGCGCGCGAGAGGCGTTGGAAAACAAGGCCGAGTGGAAGGGCGCGCTGAAGGAACAGAAAAAGGCCGCGGTACCGCCGGAAACGGCAGCCCAGGCAAAAAAGGCAGAGGCACCCCCGGCCCCACCCGCCAAGCCTGGCAAGAAACCCGGCCCGCCGGCCGCAGGCGCCAAGGCTGCGGGAGAGGGGTCAAACAAGGACCCGGGCGCTGCAGCGACACCGGGAAATCAGCCCGCCCGGTCCGCTGCCGTCGATGATGCGGCCAACAGGGATACGTCCGTCAACGGTTCCGTCCCGGAATCGGCGATCCCCAACGCCAAGACGCCGCGCTATCCGGGACCGATCACGCTTGCCATGCTGGACGAGCCGCCGGCCCCCATGCCGCGGACGAAGGCGCAGGAGCAGGAGGATGTCGATGCGGCCAAGAAGGCCGTCGATCTCGCCAGTGGCGTCGCTTCCGACAGCGATGCGCTGGACAACTATTTTCCGCGGATCAAGGCCCGTTTCGGACTGGCGTCGCTTGGCTATGAAGGCAACTTCCAGACAGGTTTCGAGGTCGTCGGCCAGATCAACCCGAGTTTCAAGATCACCGAAGTCGAGACACTGACAGGAACAGGCATTCCGGGCGACCTGCAGAAAGGCCATATCACGTCAGTTCAAATGGAAGGCGCGAAACTCGGGGGCGATCAGGTCGGTATCAGGATGACGGCGATGCCGCTCGGCCCGGATCATCCCGCAGGCAGCGGTCCGTCGGGTCAGGACAGCCTCATGGCGATGCTGCCGACCGACCCGAACGTCTACGGCGATGCAGACACGCGCTATATCCGTGGGCATCTGCTGAATGACAATCTCGGTGGCCCGGGCACACCGAACAATCTCTTTCCGATCACCGCCCACGCCAATTCCGTGCATCATGCGGTCATCGAAAGCTCGGTGAAGAAATGGGTCAACGACAAGAAATACTGGGTCAGCTACTCGATCTCGATCAGCGGAGACAATTCGCTGAAACAGGCCAAGGCAGGACTGAGCTACATCAACTCGACTTTGACAGCCAAGGCTTCGGTTCTGGACACCAAGCTCAAGCCGGTCAGCGGGCTGACGCGGGAAGTCACGATCGATTCGAACTACAAGAAGCCCGCTACATCCGACATCACCACTGACATCGACGAGAAGAAACTCGACCAGCAAAAGGCTCGCGATATTGACAAGAATGTTGCGGTTCAGCTTTCCGATCGTCACACGGATACGGTCACGTTCCCCGCGCATATCGAGCAGGCGATTGCCAAGAGCTATGCGCTCGGCAACACCAGGGAGAAGATCAAGGGTGCGATGATGGGCTATGTCGGCTTTGGCGAGGCGCGGGCAGAGCTGGTGATGAAAATCTACGTCGCCGTCTGCCGCCGCTCCGACAAGACCGTCACCAATATCGATTTCGACGGTGCTGGTGCCAAGCGCGATCCGAACGCGGCTGAAAAAGCGAGCCTTACCTATGTCGCCAACGCCTGGGGCTCCAATATATCGGATGATCTGGACAAGAAGCTGTAATGCCAACCTGCGGCCATATCAGCCGAACTCCACCACCAGACGTTCGGAAAAGGGCCCGTTCTTGCTCAAATGGCCTTCCGGACCCGAAGCGCGGCGCAGCCTGGGCTGACGCAGGAGAGGCTTGACCATCCTGTGCAACGTCGCCCGGTTTATGTATCGACCAAAGCACTCATGCATCCCGTGGCCGAAGTGAATATATTCGTGGTTGAGCCTGTCAGGATCAAAGCGACCGGGATCAGGAATCCGGCGCTCATCCATCATCGCCGATGCAAATGCGGCTATGACGGTCGCATCCTTTGGAATGGTTCGGGCGCGTCGCGTACCTTCGGCAATGGTCCATGGCTTGGCGGCGATCCGGGTAAGCCCGGGCGCCAGTGGATCGAAACGCAGGGCTTCGCGCAGGATTTTCCAGAGACGGTCGTCTTCATTTGCCCGCGCAGCTTCGGCTGCGGCTGCGAGCGCCTCGGGACGGCGCAGGAGCTGTTCCATCGCCTGCGGCACGACCATCGGCGGCTGCGGCGGGCCGCCGACGATCATGCAGAGCATGGCCGTTCGAATTTCCACGTCGCTATAGCCGGGTTCACCCTCGGCCTGAAGCTTGAGGCAACGTCCGATCACATCCGGTCTTTCCAGACTTGCCGCGTCGCTCTTGCGGCGGGCGATTTCGCGATCGATGTGGTCGCGAAAGGCCGGTGCAATCTCTTCCACCTCCTGACGTAGTGCATGATCGCTGGGCGACGAGGCGAACTGGAACTCGAAAAGCCGGGTCGCCCAGACGTCAAGCTTTCCGATCCCGGGTTCCGGCACGCCGAAATAGTCGGCAAGCACATCGAAGGTGACCCGCCGGACCAACTGGTCGACGACCTCGACACGGCCGTTGCCGGCCGACACGATCATTTCGGCATGGGCTTCTGCGCTGCGGCCAAGCTCCGGCAGATCATCGGCAAGCATTACCTGCCGCAGCGCCACCAGCTGGCGAAAATAGTCCGGTGTCCGGGTCATGCCGAGGATGAAGGGTTCGCCACCGGTCAGGACGTCTAGGTTTGCCTTGTAGGGTATGGTGAAGGCAGCATCCTCGCCAAAGACTTCGCGCACATCGTCGTACCGGGTGACGATGTAGGTCGAGCCAAACCCGGCGATGGGGTAAAACCGCCGCATGAGCCTGAAGACGAAGGGGATTGCCGACATGGCCGCCGCCATCAGCCGACGTTTAAGCCCTTTCGCAGCGGGCCGCAGGACGTCGTTTGAGGTGATCGCGCTCATAGCATGGCCAGATATTTGAGCGCCGGCAGGCTCGGAAGAAAGAAATACTCACCGCCGACAAGCTGGATAAAGGTCTTGACGTCGATCGTGCGCCGAAGAGGGTTCTCCTGAATAGTCATGCGGCCGCGCGGGCCGATGAGAGGATCGACTTCCTCAAAAAGAACGGCGAAATCCGGATTGAGGAGCCATGTCTGCTGGATGAACTCGAACTGACGGGCGATATCCGTGTTGAGACAGATGAACAGCAGACCCCGTTTCACGCCGTCGGGGGACCTGTCGTCGGCGATCTTCTGTCCAAACTTGCGTCCCCGCCGGAGAATGCGATGGTTGTTTGCCGCGGAAAGCAGCGTTTCGCCCTGATCCGCTGAGGGCGCGAGGCCATCGCGCGGAAAAGCCCGCCGGACATGGCTTCCCAGCGGGCAACCAGTGCCCTGGGGGTCATCCTTCAGGAAGAGATAGTCACTGTCGGCCAAGCCATAGGCATTCGGCTTCATGTAGCCACCGGGGCAGAGCAGGTGGCCGTCGCGATTTCGACCGATGACGCGCTCCGCCAGCCAATCGCATGTGACATGAGCGGAGTTCACCGGATCACGCTTGCGGATCGCTGCTGCATTCTCGTCCATGGAGGCCCAGAAGCTGGCAACATCCTGCTCCAGCTCCCGGATGACCATGTAAGTGCCGTTGAGGCCGAAATCGTAGAAGCCCTGGGCCTCGGAATGGGGCACGAGCCCGGCGCTGCCTGGAGAGGTCCCCTGGGTCTCGCCGGGGAGGCCCGGCACGACCGGCCCGGGCGCTTTCTCGTGGTGACCGTTGAGATAGCCGATGAGAAACTCACCGAGCGGCACCCCCTGGATCTTCTGCGGCTGTGTTACCGGGATGTCATTGAGGGTAACGGCGCCCGCTTCATCATAGGGTTCCGGCTGCGAAAGTCCGTCGGCGAAGCCGAAATGTTCACGCCCGATCCCCGTCTCTGCATCCAGTCGGAGCTCCTGCCTGTAGACGATGCGAACGCCCTGGGGGGCCAGAGCTTCGCCGACCCTTTTCGCAAGGTCGGCCGCGGTCCCATCCTCTGCGGTATAGATCATCAGCACAGCATGAACCGAGATCGGGGTTGGAAAACCCTTCTCTTCGCTGTCGTAGGAGACATCATAGGCGCCGATGGTGTGGGCGGCGGCCGGTCGCAGGGGTGTGTTGGCGCTCCAGACCGGACCTCCCTCGGCAACGGTAACGGCCCATGTGTCTCCACGCCGGTCGCCAAGACGGCGCAGACGGTCCTCCTGGAACATCCCTTCCCGGAACGGGCGGGAAAAGGATGCAAGCGCCGTGTCCGGCAGCTTCATGCGCTCAAGTCCCGTCCATGTGAAGGCGAGCGCGGCGGCGTAGGGGGTCGTGTTTTCCGCGCTCTTGTCCGGCGGAACGGCGGGGGTGATCTGGACGACTGCCTGGAGGGCGTCAAGCCAGGCACCGCCCTGTTCTTCCCCGATTTCCAGGAACAAAGCGAGGCCGGTCGTAAACATTCCAAAGCCGTTCACCACCAGGCCTTGCGTCAAAGGAGCGATATCAGGCGCAAGTTTCCAGGTTGCAGGCTTTCTGCGGTTGTTCAGAGATCCAGCATCCATTGGCGTACCTCCATGTCACTTGGCGTTTGTTTGTGAAGCACAGAGGCGATGCGGTAGTTCCGCTCGATCTGGTCGACGGTGAGGGTTGGGTACGCGCTATACCAGAACCGGCTGACCGTGCGGGATGCCAGCGCCCAGTTCTTGAACCTACGGCCATGGCTTGCGCCGTCGAAAAGCAGGAGCCGCGTGGGTGGAAAGCCTACGCCGCAGCCCCAGGCGAGGGTAAGCCCGGCATGCGCCTTTTCGATGAAATCGTCGAGATAGGAATCCCAGCTGTGGTCGAAGTTGCTGAAGAAGAGCAGCCGGCTGCCATTGTTGAGAAATGCCCAATGGGCGAAATGCACGGTGCGCATGCTGCCGAGATAACCATCCCTCGCCTGGACCCGCAGAAGCAGGCCGAGACCGAGATGCCCAGCCCGCACGACCGCTGTGCGCAGAACTCCGGGTTTCAACAGAACGATGGAGCCCATGTGGTTCTGTGCCACCCAATCTTCACGGCGAATCATTTCCCGTAGGAGATGTTCTCTGGTCTGCGGCGCATCATGGGAAGAATCATGCATCTCGAGATAGCGCAGCCGCAGGATGATGAGCGGGACCGTGACGATGAGACTGAACAAGCCGAGGGCCACTGCCGGGGCGATGAGCCAGAATGCTTCTGAAAGACTGAGAGTTTCATGCGGGACGAGGGTGGCGATCAGATAGCTGCCGATCACCACGGTCGGCACGAGCAGCAGCGTCGCGGCGATCACATATGCAGCGACCACGAAGGCCTGCTGCCAGAGCAGGTTGAGGAAACTGAAGGTGGTCGGGATTCCCGTGCCGGGCAAGGGCTCGCGCTTGCGGTAGATTAAAAAGGCAACAAGCACGGCCGCGACGATGATGAAGGCGACATAGGCTGCTGTTGGCAACAAGAGAGCCAGGAGCAGACCGGGCAGCGAGAGAATGAAGATCAGGATTACGACGTAGAGCAGCAGGCGCAAGACGTCGAAGGCCTTTTCAGACGCCGAAATGCGCTGGATTGGTACCTGGGCGAGCCATGGGTGATCCGCAATGACCCGCTGCCTGAGTTTTTCATGCAGGGGGCGCGGCTCCAGTCCGCGATAGGGATCGGCATCGATCGTGTCCACGGCGTCGAGCTCTCGCCTGACCGTGAGAAACAGGGCATGTTCGCGAAGGATGCGGTCGCGGTTCATGCCCCGATTGCCGTGGTGAAAAACGCTCGGACTCTGGGTTCGCTTCTCGAAATAGGCGGCGATGGACGCAGCGCTTTCGGGTGCCGTGACCGCATCGTAGAGCTTGCCGTCGCCATCGAGCGGGCGTTTGCAGCAACGGACGATCTCGCGCAGGTCGTTGGAGAGCGCGGCTTCCATCTGCCCCCAGAAAACACCAACCGGCCCGTCGAAATTGGCCTCCAGTATGAACATGGGGTCATAGTCCCCGGCTGCAAAAACGCTCATGGAGAGGAAGTGAAGGGTCGGAACATTGACAATGATGCGCGCGAAGTTTTCCTGGCCGGGCGTGCTTTTATCCTCGCGGATGCGAATGTCGTTGATGAGGGAAGACAGGCGGCTGCAACTCTCGGGCTTGACCTCAAGAGGGACGCAAAGGGTCGTTTGCTTGGCACTCAACGGGTCGCTCCTTCATGGCGCAAACTAGGCTTGGGGCCGCGTCGGGGAAAATTACACAATCATCAGAATATGCTCACGCCCTCACTCTGCTGTGCTTCAACGGATAATTTGGTATATTTCAATTGGTTAAACGTCGGAAAAGCACCTGCTTCCGGTCGCCCGGCTTTGCAGAAGGCTCTGGTCGGATAGGTGCCATGCGCGACACCCTCCAGCCAATATATTAGAGATCGCACATTACTCTTGTGGTTGCGTTTTTCCAGATATTAAGTGCCATGCCCCACAGTTTTCGCGGGCAATATGAAGCTTTTCCAGAGGGTAGACGCCGCGAGGCATCGAAATGGAAAAAATCCCATACAATTTTACTGGTATATCCGTATGATTGCGAATAATTTCTTAGTTCGTTGGATAATTTATTATCCGATTGATCGAATATATATTGGTTTAGTCTGTCTATTTCGATTTTATATGCGGTTATGGCGGGATGATCTGGGGAAATCTGTTGCCAGAATTTGTATCAAGATTTCTTGATGTACACATACTTTGTCTTTGCGAAAGAAGAGCATGTCAACGTTGCGAGGCTTCTCCGCGAGGGCTGCATGGTGTCACTGTTCGCGCGTGCAATTTTGAGCATGGTTGCGACGATTACTGCAGAGGATGTCTGTCCATCTTCCGCAAGCTTCTGATACGCGAATGCTCAGAATACGGGTCTGGTTACGCCCGAGTGTGCGCCCAGGTCGGGTATCTTGTTCATGAACATCTGGGGATTTAACAGGTTGCGGAAATAGCGCTAATTTTTCTACCGATCCTCGCTAGACGGTTCGAAGACGAGCGGGGATGAGGCTTTTTCAGCGGCCTTTTCGGCCATTTTGTCGTCATCCGCCGTGTCTCGGCGGATTGCGGGCGCGATTATGCCGTCGTCAGCAGCTTTGGCAGCCTCACCAGATTATAAGCCGTCGCTGTCAGGGTGAACATCCAACCGACGCGATCCTTTCCGCGATGGCGGGTCTTGCGCATTCCGCCGCTGGTCTTGGCCCAGCCGAATACCTCTTCGATGCGTTTTCGGATGCGCTGACTGACAGCGTAGCCGGGGTGATGGGTGGTACGACCATCGATGGCTGAGCGTCGGTTCGCCGTGTTCTGAGCAACGTGTGGCGTCACCTTGATATCCCGCAAGGCGGCAACGAAGTCTGCCGTATCGTAGGCTTTGTCTGCAGCCAATGTGATGCGATGACGACCATCCATGCGGCCCACCATATCCAGTGCAGCCTCGCGCTCTGCGGTTCCTGTCGCATGGGTCAGCGTGGCGTCGACAACCAGCCCGTTGCGGTTTTCCAGGGTGACGTGGCCCATGTGGCAAAGCTTGGCCGCCTGCCCACGGGCCTTCTTGTAAAGCCTGGCATCCGGGTCGGTGGTCGACGCGTGAGTTGCGTTGCTGCGCTTCTCGCCGTGGAAATCCCGCTCAGGGTTGCGTGCCGTAGCCTTTGCGGGCTTGTTCGCGTCAGCGCCGGAGCCGTTGTTGTCATCACCGTCACCATCAGTCTCGTCCTTGGGCTTGAAGCTCTTCATGCTGGCCCAGGCTTCGATCAAGGTGCCGTCCACCGAGAAGTGCTCGTCTGACAAGAGAGCCTTAACTCGCGGCTGGCTCAGCAATGCGGCCAGGAACTTGGCGGCGATGTCGCCAGCCAGGAGTCGCTCACGGTTCTTGGTGAACACGGTGACGTCCCAGATCGGCGCGTCCATCGACAAGCCGACGAACCATCGGAACAACAGATTGTAGTCCATCTGCTCCATGAGCTGGCGCTCCGAGCGGATCGTGTAGAAAGCCTGCAACAACAGGGCGCGCAGAAGCTTCTCCGGCGGGATCGACGGGCGGCCGATCGCTGAATACATCGCCTCGAAATCAGGCGACAGAACTTCCAGTGCCTCGTCGACAATCGCGCGGATTGCCCGCAGCGGATGGCTTGTCGGAACGCGTGCTTCGCAGCTCACATAAGAAAACAGACCCGCCGTCTGGATATCACTGCCCCGCATGTCCTGCTCCTGCCGGCCAATCACTCGGGCATGGAATCACGCCAGTCCGCTCGCAGCAAGCGCCTTTTTCCGCATCCTGTTAAGCGGGACAAAAATCGTTCCGGGCGACCGTTTTGTGGAGGATCTTGGGGACGTTCCCCTGACGCGTCGAGGCGGTGACGGCCTTTGGCTGATGCCGCACGTCGTTGCGGTCTGCCGGGTATTGAACCCACGGAGACGCGACCGCCTTCCAGGCCTGCTTCGGGCCTGCAGTCGTGTTCAGGTTTCTGCTTCTTGCGGTTTTGTGTTCCGCGCTTGAACTGCCCTTGAAACCGGAAGCTGTCGTTTCCGGTTTCAAGAATATGGCAATCCTGCGTCAGACGCTCAATGAGCGCCGGGCTATCGCCGAACGCGCTGGCAATTTCAATCACCAGATCAGACCTGAGCGGGCAGTGCTGCCTGCTCGCCACCGCGGTGTAAGATGCTTACTTGCCGGGTTTCTTTTTCGGCGCAGGGAGGAGACCTTCCCGCTGCATCTGCTTGCGGGCATTCTTCCGCTGGCGACTAACCGCTTCAGCCTTCTCGCGTGCTCTTTTCACGGATGGCTTCTCGAAGGCTTCGCGCATGCGCATTTCGCGAAAAATTCCTTCGCGCTGAAGCTTCTTTTTCAGAACGCGAAGCGCTTGATCGACGTTATTGTCGCGAACCAATACCTGCATTTTTAGGCCCTTTGAACTCTGGCGAATATTGAGAGATCGCAAATTACAAATTTTCGCGCTTAATCCAAGTCACAACATGTGTCGGCAATGCATTTTTCTGGCCAAATTGCACACTTACCTGAAGTTTTTTCCCGGATCGGGGACCGGAGGCGTCAAATATTCGGGAAATTGGCGACGTGTCGAGGCTTGGGGCAGGGGCAACCAAGGGAAAATGGGGCGATTGACGCGCTTGTCCTGGTCTCAGGCCAGCAGTTTTTCGACGATCATGTCGGCAATCGGGATCGATGACGTTGCGGCAGGCGAGGGCGCGTTGCAGACATGGAGCATGCGGTCGGTTTCGGCAAAGAGAAAATCATGAACCAGCGTACCGTCGCGCTTGACGGCCTGCGCGCGGATGCCCGCCTCGCAGGCCCGGAAGTCATCCAGTTCCAGGCTCGGGCAATATTTCCGGCATTGCTGCAGATAGTTTTGTTTCGAGAGCGAGCTGCGCATCTCGGCAAGCGCCGACGATCGATTGGCCAGCACCGTTTTCCAGAAGCCGGGAAACAGCGCGTAGTCGAGAATGTCCGGGAGGTTTGTCGAAAGCCGCGGATAGCCTTCCCGCGCCATCCCGATGACGGCGTTCGGACCGACTGTGACGCTGCCGTCGATCATTCGCGTCAAGTGAATGCCGAGAAACGGGAGGTCCGGGTCGGGGACGGGATAGATGAGATGGCGCACGATACCGCTCTTCTCCGGCCGGAGCCTGTAGTATTCCCCCCGAAACGGGACGATGCGATGATCGATCTTCAGGCCTGCGAGCTTCGCCAGCCGGTCCGATTGCAGCCCTGCGCAGACGACAAGCTTCCTGACGGTCCAGTTTTTCCCGCTTGAGGAGATGGAGACGTCGGCGCCACTTTCGCGAATGGCGGTGATCCGTGTGGAGAGACGGATCTCGCCGCCGGCCTTGGTGATATCAGCGGCCATGGCCCGGCAGACGGCCTTGTAATCGACGATCCCCGTCGAGGGCACGAGCAATGCACCCAGTCCGCGAATATTCGGCTCCCGTTCGTGAAGAGCTGCCCCATCCAGTCGCTGCACAGGGATAGAATTGGCATGCGCACGCTCCTGGAGGGCTTCCATGCGCTGCAGTTCTACGGGATCGGTTGCCACCACAAGCTTTCCGCAGACATCGAGCGCGATGTCGTTGGCGGCGCAGAAATCCTTCATGACTTGAGCGCCCTTGCGGCAAAGCTCCGCCTTCAGGCTGCCGGGGGCGTAATAGATTCCGGCGTGCACCACGCCGCTGTTATGGCCGGTCTGGTGCGCAGCCAGCCTATCTTCCTTCTCAAGCAGGACAAGGCTGCATCCGGGCCGGGCTTCCAGAAGCCGCATGGCCGTTGCCAGCCCGACGATGCCACCGCCGACGATGCCGTAGTCATAGATCATGTCAGTTTTCTTGCCCGTGCAATCGGTTTCGGCTGCCATGACGCGCGCGCGGGATATCGCCGACGCGGTTGGGGCGCTGGATCGGCTGCTTGATCAGAACGACTGGTCCGGTTGCGCGCCGTCCGGCGCTCCGGCGTGCCGGCATCGAGAAGCCAGGCGCCGCTGCCGAGCAGAAACAGGAAGAGAACGTAGGTCGCGTTCCAGAAATGCACCGTCCAGCCGACAAGGAAATAACCGCTCATGACGGCGAGATAAGCCGTCCGGTACTGGACGAGCCTTGGTTCGAGACCGCGTTTGAAGCCGACCGGGAGCACCATCAGGAAGAAGGCCGATATCATCAGCAGGCCGGCAGGAATGCCAAAAAGGATGGCGTGGTATAGCCAGAACATGTCGATGCTTCCCGGCATCCATTCCGGCCGGTCCCAACGGTTGAAACCGACACCGAAAAAGGGGTGATTAAGCGCTGAACCGGAACCGAAGTGCCAGATCAGGATGCGATAATAGGCAGAGGCCTGATCAAAGGTGAAGTGGGTCAGCAGAAATTCCGGGACGGTCTGGTTCGAACCGAGCGAAATCACGATGTACATGGCAGCCAGAAGCGCCCAGAGCAGGCGCCAGCGCATCGGATTGTCCTTCAGAACACGGTCCCAGATCAGGATGAACGTCTGCACCACGAGCGCCGTCATCGGGCCTGACGAGAGCGAAAGAGCGGCCGTGACAAGCACGATGCTGGTCGCGCCCCAACGCTGTGCTGCGGATTTGTTTTCGCAGACGACGATGTGCACGAGGGCGAGGATGGCGCCGCAGGTGACGCCGAACAGGATCGGATGTTCAAAAACGCTCTGCACCCGCCGGAGCCCCCAGCGCGGAATGTTTTCGGCAACGACGTGGGTCGGGAAAAACTTCGAGAAGAAGTCCAGTGACACGTTCGTATTCGACACGGTCTCGATGATGGCGAGCGGAAAGATCAGGACGATGATCCAGAAAAGCAGGCGCGACATCGCAAGGAACTGCTCGGCATTGCGGATGGAGCAGCGCGCCAGAAGATAGGCGCCGGCGGTTTCGACGATCGTCGTTCCGGCCGGCTGGAGGGCTGCATCGGCGCCGTGCACAGCGATAAGGCTCACGAGGCACCAGACGCAATAGGCGCAGATGCAGATGTCGGCCGCGCGAATTCTGCCGGCGCGGCCTCCCAACCAAAAGAAGATGCACGGCACGAGGGTAAAAACCAGCACGAGCCGGTATGGGGAAATCGACATCGTGCCGATCTGCCAGAGCCAGGGGAGAAATGCACAGAGGAGGAAAGCCTTGACCGGCCATGCCAGCCGGCTGGTGGAGGCAACGGCTGGCGCCCGCGCCCGCAATGGCCGCCGCGCAGGAAGGGCGACCCCGGGTTCCAAAACGGCGGTGGCGGCAATTGCCTTGGTTCTGTGGGAAACCCTCATGATGATGGAGCATTCCGGATTGCTGATATCAGCCATCGTATCGCACTGCCGTCGCGTTTCGAGCGCAACTAAGGAGGAGTGTCTGGCGGCGGGGAGTATGGTCGCTCCGCAGAATTCATGCGCGTGGGTGCGCGGGCTTACACCGGCAGTTCCCAATAAGGCTTAGGGTTTTATCCTCTACAGCGGTATGCACCCCCGAAAATCTTACGGTGAAGCCGAGGTCGCTTTTTCCTACACCTATTTTGCAAATTTCCCACCGCATGGATCGTTGGTAGCGTCCGGTTCCATCCAACAGAGATTGCGGTGATATGTCGGCAAGCGCGCACCCCGTACCGTCATTGTGGCAGAAGGCCCAGTATTGGACTGACAAGATGCTCTGGGGGTACAGGGCGGTCGGTATCGGTGCGGCTCTCAAGGGTTCGGCCAGAATGGCCTATCTCTATGCCCGTCGACCGAACCACAGCGAGCTTCACCTGCGCTCCGGCCAGATTCTCGAATTCAAGTTTCCAAGCCAGCTACCGCGTGCGCTTCTGATGTTCGGTGATTTCGTCGATCCTGAATTTGCCTTTCTGCGCCGAACCGTCCGTCCGGACTGGATCGTCGCGGATGTTGGCGCGGCCATCGGCCAGTTCACATTGTTTGCGGCAATCTTGCCGGTTGCCTCCGTCTGTGCGTTCGAGCCGAGTGCTGCGAATGTTGCGGCATTGGCGGCGAATATAAAACGCAACGGCGTGGCCGACCGCGTGACGATCCATAAGACCGCGCTTTCCAACTGCGAAACGGAATCGCGCTTCGATACGACGGAAAGTACCTGGGTCAGCGGATTGAGCGAAACCGGCAGCGAGATCGTCGCGGTCAGGACCCTGACGGATGAATTTCCGCGATTGGGACTGGACCATGTGTCTGTGCTCAAGATCAACGTTGCGGGCTTCGAGCCGAGCGTGCTCGAAGGAGCGATGGGCTATCTTGCAGGGGGCGGGGCGGATATCCTGATCCTGTTGCTCGGATTGGGGTCGCTTGACTGGTATGCGAAGGTGGCAAAGCTCGGCTACCGCTTCTTCTATTACCACCCGAAGGAGGCTGCGCTCTATGAGGTGACTGCTTTCGACGCGGATTCCGTGCTGAACCACCGCCCATGGCCGGCACGCAACATCATTGCCCTTTATCCGCCGGCGGTTGAAGCCGCCCGCGCCGCGGGCATCTCGGTGCGCAGGCTTTAAACGAAGAACGCTCCGGCCCGGTAAAGAGTTTAGGGACGCGTTTTCGGCGCATCGGTTGCCTCATCCTGGGTGCTGGCGGGGCATCTCGTCTGAGCGTCGTTCAGGCTGCTATTGCCATCCATATGCGGGTTGTTTCCATAGAGTGCGAAATTGCCCCAGGCACCGCAACCGATCCGGTTGTTGGTTATGCTGATCGAACGGTCGTTGACGATGCCGCCTGCAAAGCGTCCGTCCAGATAGACGGTGTAGCCGCCTCCGACGAGGTGATTGCTGTCGATCGTGATGTCGGAAAGACCACCAAAATAATTGTCCAGCATGATGGCGGATGTCTGGCCATGGTCGTTGACGATGGTATTGCCCGAGATATCGATATCGTACCCACCATTGATCTCGATGCCGTCATAATGGGCGTCGCTGCCGCCTCGCAAGGAATGGATGTGGTTGTCGCGGATGATCGATGGCCCGATGACGTTGATGCCGTTTTCGACATCATGGAGATCGTTGCGCAGGAAACTGCCGAAGCCATAGACGGCATTTACGGTCTTGCCCGCGCCATCGATTTCACTGTCCTGCAGGGTAAAACCCGAGGCGCCCTCGGAAAGCTGGACGGCATGCCAGGGCGTATTGGATACCACCCTGATGTGCTTCATCGTCACGTTGCGGGCGATGACGATGACATTGCCGTGAACTTCCAGATTGCTGACGACAGCGCTGTCCCGGCTGACGGTATAGGTGCCGTCATACCGTGTCAGGACCGTTCCAGCTGGAACGCCGGTCTGTGCCGCAACGACCGGCGGCGCCCCAAACCCTGATAGCTGCAGGAAGACGGCGAGCACGAACTTGCGTTTTGTCATGCTCTACTCCCGCACGAATCAGGAAATACGCTTGCGGCGATCGAGGAGGCTATGGCTGGGCGGTTGCCAAAGCCTGTGACCGGCGCATTACGACCCTGACGGCTTTCTTCAGGAAGGCTGTTGCCAGCGACAGGATGTGGGCCGGATGATCCCTCAAGCCCGCCAGCATGAATTTCATTGCCCGCTTTCGCTTCCCGGCCTTGTGAAAGGTGATGGCGAGATCGATCAGCATTCTCGACCGCTGGTTTTTCCGCTGCGAAAGCACCGCTTTGTTCTTTTTTAGGATACGCAGCTGTCCGATCGTCTGCTTGCGGGGATTGGATGAGATGCTGTCCGACGAAATGAAGCCCAGGACCACCGGCTCGATATCCTCGTAGACCGTCGTGTGCTGGACGAGCCTGATGGCGAATTCCCAGTCCTCGTTTGCGCGCGCGCAGCTGTCGAACCAGCTGATATCCGGCAGGCAGTCGCGCCGGAAAAGCGCGTTCTGCAAGCTGATCCGGTTTTCGTTCAGGAGGTGGCCGAGCTGGTCCTCGTTGAGGCGAAGCGGTGTTTCGGGTGGCGGTGCGCAGGCGACGCGTCCGGCCCCGTAGTTAAAGCCGGCGTCGCGACCATAGATGATCTTCGCGCCCGTAACGGCGCCGATATGGCGCGGCATGCCCGAGAGCAGGGCAACCTGCTTCTTCAGCTTTCCCGGCAGCCAAAGATCGTCGCTGTCCTGAAAGGCGATGAAGCGGCCCTTGGCCTCCGCAAGTCCGGTATTGCGGGCCGCCGCCGCCCCACCGTTCTTTGGCCGGCGCACATATCGTATCCGCGGATCGTCGATGCTTGTGACCAGCCCTTCCACATCCTCCCGCGATCCGTCGTCGACGACGATCAGCTCGAAATCGGTATAGGATTGCGACAGCACGCTAGCGACCGCGGCTCCAAGGCTGCGCGTCCGATTGTAGGTCGGCAGGATAACGGAAACTTCTGCATTCATCGTGAGCCTCCGGGAGGCAGAAGCAACGAGACCGTTTGTTGCAGTTCGCACCCTGCGTGGGATTGCGGCGCAGCACGGGTATTTCTCCGCGCAGGCCGTTGAAAAGTTCGCATCGCTGAAACGATGTCACGACCGAATTATGCAGACTGGAGCGGGGATTGAAAGACAAGCCAAAGCAGGCTTGGGGCTATCCTTTAGGGGAGGCAGCATCACCGGAGGAGTAGGGATTCAGCCCAGAGTCCGCCTGGAAAGCGCGGGGCCGCGCGGATAGCTGTCCGAGGCTGGATATAAATAGCAGAACCAGAGCATGTGCGCAGCGGTTTTGCGATAACGACATGCGCTAAAACAAAGAGCTAAAGCGTAAAAAGCGAATCTGAAAGATCGCGATCCGCTTTAGGCATGGGCGGCATGAAGCCGCCCGTGCCCTTGTTATTGTCAGACGAGGAGGAAATCGCTCGCCGACAGCGTGTAGCCGTTTTCGAACGTTGCGACCAGAACCTGCGCCGCCGAACCGGTGCCGTCGCTGTCATAATAGAGAGCGTGTTTGGCCGTATCGTAGATGAAGCGGTCGGTGCTGTCGTGAGCACCTGTGCCGAGGTAGAAGGCCCCGGTGCTGAGATTTCCGGTCGGTCCGGACGTTACGTCGAATACGACCAGATCACCCGAACCGAAGTCGGTGATGTGATCGGCACCCGACGT
The DNA here is from genome assembly GCF_030814475.1 of Pararhizobium capsulatum DSM 1112. Taxonomy (NCBI): domain Bacteria; kingdom Pseudomonadati; phylum Pseudomonadota; class Alphaproteobacteria; order Hyphomicrobiales; family Rhizobiaceae; genus Pararhizobium; species Pararhizobium capsulatum. Next base: position 199,991 of record NZ_JAUSVF010000002.1, read on the forward strand.
TTTCACTTCGCTTTGACGAAACATGAACTTGTCGGCACCGGAACCGCCCGTCAGCGTGTCGTAGCCGGACTGTCCTTCAAGCGTGTCGTTGCCCGAACCACCGATGATCGCGTCGCTGCCTGCACCACCCTTGAGCGTGTTGTTGCCAGAGTTACCGCTGATGCCGTTGTTCGCCGAATTGCCGGTGCCATTGATGTTGCCGGTGCCCGTAAGCGCCAGGTATTCGACATTGGTCGCCAGTGTATGGCTGACCGAAGCCTTGACGAGGTCCGTACCTGCGCTGGCGCCTTCGGTAACAACATCGCCGGTGTTGTCGACGATGTAGGTATCATCACCGGAGCCACCGGCCATCTTGTCCACGCCGGCCTTGCCGTCGAGGGTGTTGTTGCCCGAGTTGCCGGTCAGCGTGTTGACCGCCGAGTTGCCGGTAGCATTGATGTTGCCGGTTCCGGTCAGTGTCAGGTTTTCGACATTGGTCGCCAGGGTATAGCTAACGGATGCCTTGACGAGATCGGTACCGGCATTGCTGGCTTCGGTAATGACATCACCCGCATTATCAACGACATAGGTGTCGTTACCGGTGCCGCCAGCCATCTTGTCCGCGCCGGCACCGCCGTCGATGACATTGTTGGCAGAATTGCCGGTCAGCGTGTCGCCATAGCTTGAGCCCGTCAGGTTTTCGATGCTGATGAACTTGTCGCCCGCAGCGTGGCCGCCGGAAGCCGCTCCGGTCTGGAGGTTGACGTTCACTGCGGTCGAACCGGCATAGCTTGCCGTATCCGTGCCGAGACCGCCGTCAAGGGTATCGGCGCCTGCGCCGCCCTTCAGGAGGTCGTTGCCGCCCATGCCCTTGTAGGTTTCGTTGCCGGCATCCGTCTTGCCGCTCAGCGGGAGGGTGTCGTTGCCTTCCGTTCCGGTATAGGTGGTTCCTGTTACCGGGGGGGTTGGGGTGGTCGGCGTTGTCGGCGTGGAGGGCAATGCGTCCAGATCGGTATTGCCCGAAAGCACCGGCTTGTTGCCATAGAGCGAAAAGTCACCCCAGTAGCCGTCGCCGATCTGGTTGTTGGTGATCTTGATCGAGCTGTCGTCTACTGCGCCGCCACCGAAACGGTCGTCGAGATAGACGGTGTAGCCGCCACCGACCAGTCGGTTGCCATCCACGGTGATGTTGGAAAGGCCGCCGAAGTAGTTGTCGAGCATGATGGCCGACGTCTGGCTGTAGTCATTGATGACCGTGTTGTGGATGATATCAATGTTGTTACCGCCATTGATCTCAATGCCGTCATAGTGGGCTTCGCTACCGCCACGCATGTCGTGGATGTAGTTGTCCTTGATGACGGACGGTCCAATGACATTGATGCCATTTTCGACGTCGTGCAGATTATTGCGCAGGAAGGTTCCGAAGCCGTAGATGGCATTGACGGTGCCACCGACGCCATCGATCTCGCTGTCCTGCAAGGTGAAGCCCGTCGCATCGTCCATGACGCGAAGGGCATGCCATTCGGTGTCGGAGACCAGCTTGACGTTCTTCAGAGTTACGTTCTTGGCCTCGATGACGATATCGCCATGGACTTCAAGATTGCTGATGACCGCGTTGTCCTGCGTGACATGGTAGGAGCCGGTGTACTTGGTCATGACCGTTCCGCTGGCGACGCCGGTGTTGCTGGCATCGGGGAAACCGGAGGTGGCAGCGGTTGTTGCCGCGGCGGGAGCTGCAGCGCTGCTCATGGCCGCAAGCGTCGTGGTCGGTGCGACCGCCGCAGCTTTGGCAAGGGTTTGGGTGGCCGTTGCCTGCGTTGTTTCAACGGGCGTCGATGTTGTTGCCGATGCAACCTTTACAGGAGAAGTGTCCGCATCGAGCGAGGAGGTCGCACTATGGTCCTGATTTTGCAGGCGAATAGTGTCTTCTATGACGCCTGCCTTCGCGCCGTGGCTGAACGTATCGCGGACCTGGATCGCATCATCGATGAGGTTGCCGAAGTCGCGGAAATTGAACGTCTGCGCTGCGTCACTGATTTGACTGTCTACATGCGCGCTTGAGTCGATGAAGGAGTTGATCTCGCCACGAATGGCTGATGTGTCCGCCGAGAATTCGGAGGCCGCAACATCGCGAAATGTGCTTCTCATTGTCTTGTCGCCTTTCTCCCAACATTCGTACATCGGAACTCACGACTATCTGATGTAACGAACTGAGTACTGCTTTGTAGGTAAGTCAGCGCTGAAGTCAGGGTTGGTAGTCCAGCTAGTTGGGGATGGCAACGTCGCGCAATAGTGAAGCACGGTATTGAAATATGCCTTAATGCCGCCGTAATCGGCATTTCGCCACAATGTAATTTTGAAAGAGTTGTTGAAATTCGGTGTTGCCATATTTGAGAAACATTTGCCTGAAAAATGATTGTGGAAAATTATTTCATCAATTAAAGGTTTATTTTTTTTATTGAAAACATTGTGAAAAATTCGTTTTTGTTTCAAATGAATACACATGTAGACAAAAAAGGCAGCTTTCATTCGAAGAAATTTCTGTGACGGCCATTTTTTCAATCAAAAGATGTCTGTTTTAGAGGTGCAATCACTCAGGCGTGCTGAAGTGAGTCGCGACTGCGCACTGGTTCGCGGCAATCAATCTGGCGGCGCATCTTTCCGGGAGCGCATCGCCGCCGCGCCACCTACGCCCTCCCTGCGGTCCCAGGGAGGGCGTATACCGTTCGGTGATCCACCTTTAGATGCTTTTTGATGCGATGGCGTAGAGCCCTATAGCCCATCGGCGGCGTTGCTCGCGCATGCGGGCACGCGATACTTCTTTCTCAAGACGTCGCTGGCGGAGCCCGAAAAGGTGGCTTGGCGGGGATAGCGACGCGAAGAGCAAGGGGATTATTGACGTGGCGAAGATTTTGCTTGTCGCGCCGACCTGCAACGGGGAAGACGTCGGCGAGGCGTGGGTTGCCTGCCAATGGGCGCGCAAGCTTGCCGGGCGTCATGAGGTAACGCTGCTTACCTACTCCAAACGCGGCGCAAAGCCGGCCAGCGAACAATTGACGGGGGTCCGGGTCATTGAGTGGCAGGAGCCGCCCCTGCTCGGCCGCGCGGAGCGGCTGAACAGCCTCATGAAGCCGGGCTATGTTCCCTTTTATATCCGCGCGCGCCGATGGACGATCGCGGCCCTGGACAAGGGAGAGCGTTTCGATATCGCGCATCAACCCGTTCCCGTCGCCATGCGCTACCCGTCGCCTGTCGCAAATCTGGGCGTCCCATTGGTGATCGGGCCGGTGGGGGGCGGATTGTCGACGCCGGCCGGTTTTGCTGCCGACGAGGGCTCAAGCCCATGGTTCATGAAGCTCAGGCAGCTGGATCGCGCAAGACTACGGTGGGATCCGCTGCTGCGTGCGAGTTTTCAAAGCGCCGATTGCGTCCTCGGCATCGCCGGCTATGTCCGTGATCAGCTCTCCGACATCCCGCTGAACCGCTTCGAGGTGATGAGCGAGACCGGTCTGGACGATATCCCGGACCCGATTGACAGGTCGGCGCGATCAACGCCCGTAAAATTGCTGTATGTCGGTCGCCTGGTTCGCACCAAGGGCGCGCGCGACATCATTCGCGCGATGAACCTCATTCGCGACCTGCCGGTTGAACTCGATATCGTCGGGGAAGGGCCGGAACGGGGCGAATGCGAGCGGCTTGTGGCCGAGCTCGAACTCGGCCACCGGGTCCGCCTACATGGATGGCGCAAGAGGGACGAGTTGCCGGAGTTCTATCGGAGCGCCGATATCTTCGTGTTTCCCAGCTACCGCGAACCCGGCGGCAACGTGGCGCTGGAAGCGATGGCGTTCTCCCTGCCTTTGATCGTTGTCGATCGCGGCGGGCCGGGCAGTGCGGTGTCTTCGCAATGCGCCATCAAGCTTGATGTAACGACGCCGGAGGCTCTCGCCATCGATGTCGCCGTTGCCATTCGCAAGTTGGCGATCGATCCTGCGCTGCGCAACGGGATGGGAAAGGCCGCCTACGTGCACGTCCGAAAGACGGCCCTCTGGTCGGCCAAGCTCGACCGGATGGATGCGATCTACGCCGATCTCATGAAGACGTCTCAAACCGTTGGCGCCGTTTGAGACCCGGCAGCTGAGAATAGAGCTGCATAAAGGGCTGCGCGATGCCCTGGACCGAGCGTGATGCGCATCGTTTCCCCGACAATGATCCCAAGGCGGAAAAGCACCGTGGCGAAGGCGCTGTGATGGCGGCGGAAATACCGGATGCGATTGGAGGTCATCAGTCCTGAAAGATAGGTGTTTTCGTGGTATTCGCCGCCGAAATGCACGGCGCTGGCACGGGCCTCGTAGACGACGCCCATTCCTGCCTTGCGCACCCTTTCCATGTAGTCGACCTCCTCGCTGTAGAGAAAGAACGTTTCATCCCAGTCGCCGACAGTCTGTCGCGCACCCGAAGAGATTGCGAGCGCAGCGCCTGTCGCCCAGTCCACCACGCCGCCACTTTGGTAGAGGTCGGATGAGGCGACGATCTCGCCGACGCCGAGCTTTGCCGCAAGCTTCGTTCCCAACAGCGCGTCGGACCAGATGGTGAGAAGGGATGGCTCGCGCCGCAGGGAATGGGCGATTGTCCCGTCTTCATTGAGAACCTTCGGGGCAACCATGCCGATCGACGTATCCGATAGTCGCCTGCTGAGCGCCAGGACGCAGCCCGGTTGCAGCCGGACATCGGGATTGAGAACCAGGACGTCGGTGTCCGGAGCGATCGTTGCTATGGCTGCATTGATGCCGGCTGCGTAGCCGGCGTTTCTGCCCGTCTCGATGACCTTGATCCCGATCGGATGCGCGCGCGCCAAGGCGACGGATGTGTCGCGGGATGCATTGTCGACGACGATGATCTCGTAACGATCGATGCCTTCAAGCCCGGTTTCAAGAGAATCCAGCAGACCGGGAAGAACCGCCGCGCTGTTGTAGGTGACGACCACAAGGGCGATCGGGTGGCTATGTCCGCTGCGGGCTGCAACCGTGCTGCTCGGCAAAGCAGCTCTCTTCAACAATGGATCCATCTGCTGTTCTCGCTTTCATCGCGACTTGGCGCGGGGCTTGGGCGCGGGAGGAAGTTGACCTAGACCTTGGCCAAAGATGGCGCGCGCCGAAAGACTGCCGAGAGAGGTAGGCGCGGGAGATACTGGCAGATGCTCTCATCCTGAAAGCCGAGTCAGGCGTCTCCGGGGATCATCCTATCGACGCATGCCAGCAGCATCACCACCCCTTCCATATTGCCTGTGTAAGCCTTTGAGGGCGGTGGGATTGTCTCGGCAAAGTTTCTAGCATGCCATCAGGATCTAGGGGATTCCTTTGATCAAGGATTTGAATAAGCGCCGGATTTCTCGATCCGTCGCCATGAATTCGCGCGCCGACTGGAGAGCCTTCATGTCGCTAGAACTACAGAATTCGTCCTCGATAATTCCACATGATGTTGTGCAGAGCCGCGTGGAGCGGTTGGGATATCCGTCCAAATCTGCTGCGCCTATCCCGCTGGACAGGTTGCTGCTGCTGCAAGGAACGTCGCTTGGGGTTCGCCGCCAGGTTGATCACCTCCTGGCGCTTGCAAATCGCGGCCTGCCTCGCATGCACAAGGATCGTGTCTTCGGCCACACCTTGCGCGCCGTGAAGACCAAGGCCGGGGAGGTGGAGCAGCTTCAGGGGAGAAGCCTGCGGTATTCAGCCATGGTCGCCCTCGGTCTCTCGTGCCTCAGCGAAACGGTTCAACGGCAGATCCTGGGCGGCGCCAGCGCCAGCGAGCTTGCCGAAATCACGGCCATGGATGCTGCTGTTTCGAACGATCTCGGCGCTGTCGCGCTGGCGGCCTGGGCGGCTGCGGAGGTCGCCTCGGTCCACGCAGTGCCTCTTTTCCGCCGGATCGCCGAGCGGATGGCGTCCGATACGCCGTGTGCAACGGTCGAATGCGCCTGGGCCCTTATCGCGGCGCTGGCAAGCCGCGAATTCGGCGATACCGAAGACGTGGTGACGCTGGCGACCACCCGGCTAATGGTCGGTCGAGCCCCGTCGGGCCTCTTTACCCATACGCTGCCGCCCTCTGCCGGGGGGTACATGCGGGCTCATATCGGTTGCTTCGCCGATCAGGTCTATCCGATCCAGGCGTTGGCGCGGTTGTATATGGCGAGAGGGGGCGATGACGTCCTTTCTGCCGCCGAAGCCTGCGCCGAGCGTATCTGCGCGCTCCAGGGGCCGGCGGGGCAATGGTGGTGGCACTATGACACTCGCGAAGGCACCGTCGTCGAAGGCTATCCCGTCTACAGCGTGCACCAGCATGCAATGGGACCGATGGCGCTTCTGGAGTTGAGGGAAGCGGGCGGAACGGATTACACATCCGCCATCATCAAGGGGCTCGGCTGGCTCAACGAACATCCGGAAACCCCGACATCGCTGGTCTGCTTCGAAAAAGGCGTCATCTGGCGAAAGGTTGCGCGGCGCGAGCCCGGCAAGCTGAGCAGGATCTTGTCTGCGGCAACCACGGGCCTTGTGCGCGGTTGGAAATTACCGGGCCTCGACACGCTCTTCCCGCCGGGAAAGATCGATTACGAGTGCCGGCCCTACGAGTTGGGATGGTTGCTCTATGCCTGGCTTTCCGGTGGTGCCATTGCTGCCCTTGCGGCTGAGTCGAAGAGCGAAAATCAACGGTTGCTGCGGGAGGTTTGAGATGAACCAGCGTCGTCAACTTCTGTTCGGCATGTATCTGGATGCCCTCGATATGGATGAAGTGATCGAGCGTTGCCATGCTGCCCTGGTTACCCGTACGCGTCTGCTTCTGGGGGTTCTCAACGCCGCCAAGATCGTCAGCCTGCATAAGGATCGCCAGCTGCGGAATTCTCTGATGGAGTGCGATCTGCTGCTGGCGGATGGTCAGTCCGTGGTCTGGGCCAGCAAGTTGCTGGGGCGGCCCCTGCCAGAACGCGTCGCCGGCATCGATATCTTCGAGCGGCTGCTTACCATGGCCCATGAGGAGGGGCGATCGATTGCTCTTCTGGGTGCGAAGCCGGACGTTCTGCGGAAACTGCAGATCGTCATCGGCGCGCGTTTCCCGGGTCTGCGGATCGCCTGTAGCGAGCACGGCTACTACAAGCCCGAGGAAGCCGCCGATGTGGCCGCCCGCATCCGGAAATCGGGGGCCGACATGCTGTTCATCGGCATGACCTCGCCGAAGAAGGAGATTTTCCTCGGCACCTACGGTGCGACCCTCGATGTTCCGATCCAGCACGGGGTTGGCGGGTCTTTCGACATCATGGCAGGCCTTACAAAGAGGGCGCCGATGATCTGGCAGAAGACGGGCATGGAGTGGGCCTACCGTGTCTTCCAGGAGCCGGGGCGGCTGTGGTGGCGCTATCTCTCCACCAACACCAGCTTCGTCCAGATGACCGCAATGGAATTTATCCATCCTGCCCGTGCTTTCACGCGTGACGGTGCCAGGGAGGCACCCAAGACCGGGCTACGAAACGAGAACAAGCGACTGGGAGAGCGCTCGCGATGAATGAAGTCTTCAAGGGCCGACTGGCAATATTGGGTATGGGATATATTGGCCTGCCGACGGCGGTTGCGATTGCCACACGCGGCATCGACGTCATCGGCGTCGATGTCAATCCGGCGACGGTGGCGGCGGTTTCACGCGGGGAGGTGCCGTTCATCGAACCGGACCTTGCCGTCGGCGTCAGCGGGGCAGTGGCGATGGGGCGGCTCACGGCGACCACCGAAACGCCGGAGGCGGATGCCTTCATCATTGCGGTGCCGACACCCTTCAACGAGGATCGAACGGCAGATCTCTCCTATGTGAAGGCGGCGTCCGAGCAGATTGCGCCGAAGCTCAAAAGCGGCAATATCGTCGTTCTGGAATCGACCTCGCCGCCGGGCACGACGGAGAAGGTCGCCGAGTGGATCGGTGCGCTGCGCCCCGACCTGAAGATGCCGCGCGACGGCGAGAACGGCACCGATATCTTCGTCGCCCATTGCCCCGAGCGCGTACTGCCCGGTCGTATCATGATAGAAATCGTCACCAATGATCGCGTCGTCGGCGGGCTCACCCCGAAATGTGCGGAAAAGGCGGCTTCGATCTATCGCCTCTTTGCCCAGGGGGAAATCCTGCTCACCGATGCTGCCAGCGCTGAAATGGCCAAGCTCGTCGAAAATGCCTATCGCGATGTCAACATCGCCTTTGCCAACGAGCTGTCGCTGATCAGTGAATCCCTGCATATCGATGTCTGGGAAGTGATCCGCCTTGCCAACCGGCATCCCCGCGTGAGTATCCTGAGCCCCGGGCCTGGGGTCGGCGGACATTGCATTCCAGTTGATCCGTGGTTCATCGTCTCCGCCGTCCCGGGCCTTGCCCGGCTCATCCGCACGGCACGCGAGGTCAACGACCACCGGCCGCACCATGTTGCCGAACAGGTGGTCGAGAAGGCGAAAAAATTCCGCTCGCCAACGATCGCGTGCCTCGGGCTGACCTTCAAGGCGAATGTCGACGATGTGCGCGAGAGCCCGGCCATCGAGGTGGTCGGCCTGATCGCCAAGGCGCTGCCCGACACTGAAATCCTCGTCTGCGATCCCTATGTCGATACCATCCCCAAACTGCTGTCAGGATATGGAAACCTTCGCCTTGAAGGTGCAAACCAGGCCGTCGAACGTGCGGATATCGTCGTTCTCCTGGTGGAGCATGAGCCCTTCAAGATGATCAAGCATACCCGGCTTGGAGGCAAGGTCGTCTACGACACCCGTGGGGCCTGGCGACAACAGGCGAATGTGTAATTCCTTAGCCGGATCGGCTTAAGGATAAAATTATACAGCAGGCACGAAGCCTACACCGCCCGGTCACACCTGCTGGCCGGGCGGTTGTCGTTTCCTTCCTGTTTCCGTGCCTCCAGCAACGAAAAGAGCCCGCCAATCATCTGGCGGGCTCTTTGATTCTGCGGTGTTCCTTGCGGCCTATTCGCCGGGTAGCTGCACCGGCAGATCGGCGAAGTTCGCCATCGGGCCGAGTGGAATTGGGATCCCGTTCGGGCGGCGTATCGTGCGTGCGGGCCTGCGGATAGCCGGCCGTAGGGGGCGACCGAATTCGTCGGGGCGCTCACCGAGGCCGAAGTAATGTTCGATGGCGTGAACCGAGCGCATCGCCGCTTGACCGTCCCCATAGGGGTTTACCGCGCGCGACATGCGTTGATAGGCGCGCCGGTCGTTGAGGAGCGTGGACACCGCGTCGAAGATCCGGTCTTCATCCGTACCGATCAGCCTTACGGTGCCGGCTGCAACGGCCTCCGGGCGCTCCGTCGTATCGCGCATCACCAGAACCGGTTTGCCGAAGGTGGGCGCTTCCTCCTGAACACCGCCACTGTCGGTCAGCACGATCGAGCAATCGCGCATTGCCCGGACAAAATCGCAATAGTCCAGCGGCCGTGTGATCACGACGTTTTCGAGGCCCATGAGCGGTGGCAGAAGCACGTCCCGGACCGCCGGGTTGAGATGGGCCGGCAGCAGGAAGACGATGTTGGGAAAGGCTATCGCCAGTCTGGCGATAGCACGCGCGGTCTGCGCCATCGGCTCGCCCCAGGATTCGCGCCGGTGAGCCGTGATCAACACCGTCTTGCGGCCAGCGATCTTCTCCAGGTCGGGGTTTTCGAAAGGACTGTTGCGACCCGAAACCTGCAGCAAGGCATCGATGACCGTGTTGCCGGTGACCACGATGTCGTTTTCGACGACCCCGTCGTGGAGAAGGTTGGATTTCGATGTCTGCGTCGGTGCGAGGTGAAGCGATGCGAGCTGGGTCGTCAGGCGGCGGTTGATTTCCTCGGGGAAGGGGTTGAACCGGTCACCCGTGCGCAGGCCCGCCTCCAGATGGATCAACGGGATGCGGGTGTAGAAGGCGGCGAGAGCTGCGGCGAAGCAGGTTGTGGTATCTCCCTGCACCAGAAGCGCATCCGGGTTTTCAGCTTTTATGACTGCGGAGACCCCGTTGAGGACGCGGGTGGTAACGGTTTCGAGGGTCTGGGCCTGCGTGATGATGTTGAGATCGTGATTGGGATTGATGCCGAACAGTTCGTTGACCTGATCGAGCATTTCACGGTGCTGGCCGGTGACCGCGACGATGGGCATGCAGTGTCGGGAGCGGGCCAGTGCATCCACCAGCGGCGCCATCTTGATGGCTTCCGGGCGTGTGCCGTAGACAAGCAGAATCTTGCGCATGCTAACTTCCCCCTCGTTGATGGGCAGTGTCTGAAAATATTCGGGTGTGGGCTGACCCCCCCGGGTCTCGGTCGCGATGCGGGTCTCAATATCCCGGCCCATGCCGGCATCTGTTGAGAACGACGCCGAGGACATTCGTCCGTTCGGCGAGTTCGCGCTCGCAGGTTTCCAGCTCTTCGAACGTGGTTTTCTCGGCGCTGGCGACAATGATGACGCCATCGACATTCGGCAGGAACGCCGTCACATCGTCGCTGGGAAGCATCGACGTCATGTCGAACAGAAGCACATCCGGCTTCATCCGATCGCGAAGATCGGCCATGACCTTGGCAGTCTCGCCGTTCTGAAGCAATTCTGCGGAAAAATGCACTGCCCGGCTGTTTGCGCCGATCGCCAGATTGTCGCCGTAACGCTGCAGCAGATCGTGGACATCCACTTCGCGCTTCAGAAAGGCTTCCATCGATGCCGGATCCGTCATGCCAGCCAGCCGGGCAATGCTCGGATGCTGCAGATTCAAATCGAGCAGGACCGTGCGGCAGTCACGCTGATGGGCCAGGCTGAACGCCAGATTGAGTGCGACAACCGACTTGCCGCACCCTCGAGTGGGGGACGTGATCGCAATCGATGTCCAGCCGTTCTGCCGCAATGTCTGCAAAACGCGTGTGCGCAGGATATCGAAGGCGTTGTGAGCGGGATCGGAGCGATCGGCGGTGATGATGCAGTTGCTGGCCATCATCCGATGGTCGATGAGGAGAGGCTCCAGGCTACCCCAGGCGATTTCGCGGCCCAGGCGCACGCAGGCCTGAATGGTTTCGGAAAACTGATCAGACGCTCGACGTCGCGAGACATCCTGGGATTGGGCTGCGTATGTGTCCATGTTTGCTACTCTGAATCCGCTGAAAATGTTTATGTATTTTCTGGTCGGCAAAATTCGTCAGGTTCCCGAAAGGCCTCCCAGCAGCCTCTCGAAGGCAATTTTCAAAGGGACGTGATAAAAAGCCGCCGCCGCTAGGGTGGGAAGTACGGCAGCGGAAAGCCTGGCGAAGACGCTTCGCCGTTTGGGCGCCCGGCGCCGGTAGGCAGTCGGGCGAATATTTGGCACGACCGCCAGCGGATAGGCCTCGAGCAGCCGCACCACTTCGGCAGGGCGACGAACCGTGCGGTTCAGCAGCTCCAGCAGCACCACATAGCCTAATGCCAATCCGGCGCCGAGGACCGCTCCCAGCATCAGGATGCGTTTGCCGCGCGGGCTGATCGGACTTGTGGGTGGCGTTGCCTCTTCCAGAAGAGAAAAGCGGCCGCCATCGGCGCGCATTTCGATCTGTTCACCCGTCGAGGCTTCAGCACGCCGCGCAATGGCGGAATTGTACTGCGTCTGGACGTTCTCGCGGTTGCGTTCGAGGGAATTCAGCGCAGTCTCGCTGGCGGGCGTCGCCGTGATCGATTTAGTGAGGTCGGAAACACGTTGGGCAATCGTGGTCTTTTCCCGGGTGATCGACTGCAGCCTGTCGTCGATGTCCGAGAGCTGCAGGTCCAGTCCAAATGACTTGGAGGCGTCGTCGGCCTTGACCCTGTCGGTCTTTTCTTCTGACTTTGGCTGTGACAGGACCAACCGGCTCTGAAGCGAGTTAATGCGGGCACGGAGCGCCTTTATGCTTGGGCTGGATTCGGAGAAGATCGCCAGCTGTTCGGCCAGGGCTCGGTTGAGTTCGGCCAGCATCTGCTGTTCCGGGGTTATGGGCGTCGTTCCGGAAAGCTGGCCGGCGCCGGCATAGGCGACGATGAGATTGCTGCGCCGGGTGCGCAGCTCGGCTTCCTCCTGCTCCAGCGTGGCGAGCCGTCCCTGAAGCAGGCTCTGCTGGCTGCGGCGGAATTCCAGGTTTTCGGGAAGTGTGTCCTTGTTGGCGTTCTTGAACTTCAGGATTTCCGCTTCGATGCGGTTGAGATTGTCGCCAAGCTTGGCGACTTCCTGATCGAAGAATTTCAGTGTGTTACCGGCTCTGTCGGTGCGTTGCTGCTGGTTGCGGCCGAGGATCATCGCGGCGATTTCATTGGCGACGTTTGCAGCGACCACGGGATCGCTCGCCTCGAAGGCCACGTTGAAAACGATCGCGCCGCCGGGTTCGTCCAGAGGTGTCTGCTCGAAGCCTATGCGAGATCTCATATCCGCGACGATGTCCTCCGGGGCAGGAGGCGTGTCTGATCCTTCGTAGATGCCGAGATGCTCGGCCAGGGTCAGCAGATTGTCGCGCGCGGTGATCTGCTGCTGCACGATCTGCAGCTGCTCGGCCGGCCCCGTTGGGACAGTCGAACGCGCCAGCTCGGCGGGAATCTGCGGATTTTCGGCGAGAATGCGGGCGTTGGCGCTGTATACGGTCGGCAGAACGCGTGTGGCGACCACAGCAAGCAGCAACACCGACGCGGCGATGGCGAGCATGTAAGGCAGCCTGCGTATCAGGATCGAAAGATAAAAGCGTACGTCCGTATCACCCATAGCGAACCACTCAAGTCGTGTCGGATTGGCGACATCTTCAAGCGGATGGATGCTGCTTGATAGTTCTTCAATGGTGGTGAGCGAGCCGGCGCGTGGCAGAAGCCGGTAGTTCCTTCGGGTAGGGTTGCCCTCCCATTGCCTTATGGTGGTATTGAGCCCGCGTAGGCAGGGCGGTAGCCGGTTGGTTTTTCATGCCAGAATGGTGTTTGGCGCCGGTTATCAAGGGTTCGGACTACCCCGGGATATCGCTGCCTACCTCCGCTTCGAATAGGATGGGGACGCCGGCACCTCCCATCGATGGAGGGTAGCGGGTTGATCTGCTTCCAAAGTTCAGCCCGGCAATGTCTTTCAACCCTTTGTTACCGCAGGCATGATGGCTTTGGAGTTTTGCGACCAGAACTGTGCAAGGTCGTCGCTGCGGCAAAAATGCGCCCCGCACTTCCCTTCCATCAATATCGGGAAAACAGATGAAGCCTGACCTGCAGCTGAGTGTGATCATCCCCCATCTCAATGAGGCGGACAATCTGCGTCGCTGCCTGCAGTCGCTCGATGACCAGCGGCGCGAGGACCTCTCGTTCGAAATCATCGTCGTCGACAATGGCTCGGTCGAGCCGCCATACGATGTTTGCAATGCTGTGACCGGGGTCCGGCTCGAGCGTGAAGCCGTCCCCGGTCCCGGTCCCGCGCGCAATCACGGAGCAGAGGTCGCACGCGGTGCGATTCTCGCCTTCATCGATGCCGATTGCATCGCTGAGCCGGGTTGGGTGCGCTCCATCGTCCAGCTGATGGAGGAAAGACCGGACGTTGACTTCGCAGGGGGTGATATCGCCATTCAGATGACGGATCCGGATCGACCAAGCGCAGTCGAAGCGTATGAGAGCATCTATAGCTATCGGGCGCGCCTCTATGTCGAACGCCATGGCTATGCGGCAACCGGCAACATGGCTGTTCGAGCACGCGTATTCTCGGTTGTCGGCCCTTTCGGCGGTATTTCGACAATGGAGGACACCGAATGGGGACAACGGGCGACCAAGCTCGGCTACCGGGCGGTTTTCCTGCCCGAGGCAAAGGTGCTGACGCCCTCCTGCAAGTCCTTTCCGGAGCTCGCAACGCGATGGGATCGGCATATCGCCCACGAATTTCGCAGATATCGGGGAAGTCTTTCGGGGATGCTGAGATGGTGCGTCTATTGCGCTGTCGTTGCTTTTTCACCCGCTGGTGAAATCCCGGGAATTCTGAGGTCGAGCAGGATATCGGGGGCCAGAAGTCGCTGGTTGGCGTTCACCTGCGTCACGCGCATCCGGCTTTATCGTGCCCGGAAAATGATGGAGCTGGTCTATAGCCAAAATGCCTTTGTCATTCTTTCGACCTGGAACAGGAATAACTCCTGAAATACGCATAATTCAAAGAATTGGCATTAGAACGAATTGTCTAGTTTTGATTTATTGTGCCGCTATATGGCCTCTATAATATCAATATTGAGAAATGTCTTTGGAGGAGGATTGTTTCTTGGATCGACGCGGCAAATCTGGTGCGTTTGCCGGCCGGCGGTTCTCGGCGGGGCTGCGGGCAAAACGAGGTTGCCCGCGCTCCGTACGAGTATCCCGACGCTGTTTCCGCCAGATGGCGGAAACCATGAGAGAGTACCGGATTACCGATCATGGTTCATGTCAGGGCGTCATGGGCCCGTGAGTGAAAACCAGAAGGGAGGAGAGAAAAAGGATCAATGTTCGTATTTCTTGGCTCGGTCTGAAGCACTGTCGACAGGAAAAAGATCATTGATCTTATAGGCGACTTCCGTTCGATTGGTTGCTTTGACCTTTTTCATGATATTTCGGATGTGAACCTTGACGGTACTTTCGCGAAGGTTCAGTTCATAGGCAATGATCTTGTTGGCCTTGCCGCGCCGAAGCGCTTCAACAACCTCTGCTTGACGGGCGGTAAACATGCCCGAAAGCGAAGGACGTGCCACAGGATCTCCCGTGTCCAGGCGTTGTCGCATGGCGAGGACACTGCTGGCAGGCACGAAGATACCGCCCGCGAGCGACAATGCGATTGCCTCGATGCAAACCTCGATATTGACGGACGACGGGATATACCCCTTCGCGCCATATTCGAGCGCCCTCATGATCTGCCCGAGATCGTCGCTGTCGGCGAGAACGATGACCGGGGCTTCAAACTCATCGGCAATATATCTGATTTCATCCGCCACATTCTGATCGTTGATGTTGCGTCCGCCTATATTAAGGAGGATGGCAGCCAGCGGAGGATAGTTCTGATTGCTGTTCTGCCATTGACCTACCGAGCCGAATGCCAGAACACACATGTCGAGCTTGTGTGAAGCGATGCATTTGGCAAGGCACTCACGATCAAGCGCTCTGCCGTCGATAATGACCAGTGAACGCTCTCCCGCAAGCGCCATACTGTCGGGATGCTTGATCTCCCGCTTGTCATCCGTTGCAATCGTGTCTGGGTGCAGAAAAATCTTCGCAATATCATCACTGCTTGTTATTGAAACAGAATTCATGACGCACTCACTCCCCAACAATCCCGTGAAAACGGTTGTTTAGTTTTTGTTTGGATATGAAGTTTTGAGAATTCGTCTGTTTAGAAATTAGTTTCTAAAAATCCGCCGTAACCAACTCCAATATCCTGAATTTGAAATTTGCATACAAAATGGAATAGAGGCTTGGATGTAGGCATATGAGTAACTCATAATGGTTCTGATGTATAGTGCACCGCAATTGTCGGAGCGTGTTGCGGCGCAGCAGGAATAAGTTTCACCTATCCAAAAGGTGATGCGCCTGCGTGCAGTAGTCGATGAATTATTAGCCCTGCTATTTTTTCCGATTTAAGAATACTGGCATTTAATTCAACTGTTGAGGGAATTTCCACATAAAAACGCCAAAGGTCTGCACGCGGGTCGTGAGATATATCCGAAAGACGTAGGGGGTGGCTGCTTTCGTCTCATCCTTGGTGACGTCCACGGTTCTTCACCGAACGACTATGGGGAGTAAGAAGGGAAAGTCTTATAATTTGAGAAGAATTTTCCTAAAAACATATTCTGGAAGATATTTGTCGGAAACTTTTACTAAAAAAGTACTTTTTAAAAAAAAATGTACTTTCTTTTGTTTTTGACGACTTTTTCTTCAATTGTATAACAACTTTTGCTCAAACGGAGTGCGCCGGAGGCCAGGTTCCAAAACCGGCGGAGTGAAGCATGGCCACTTCTCTCTTCCGCTTCCGCCGCTTTCCAATCGGATCGTGGTTGGCATATTCCAGGAGCAGCGACAGGCGTGCGGAGTTCAGCGCTTCCGACAGCCGATAGTTCGGCGGTGATATCGCCACCTTCCGGTAGATTTCCAATTGCAGCTCCAGGGCGCGCTGCAGGCCGAACCGCTCGACGACGGCCTTCCTGCCAAACAGGGCAAGATCTGCGCGTCGTGCGGGATCATCCAGCAGTTCACGCATCTGGGTCGCCAGACGAGAAGCTCCGGCAGCACCGTCCGAGAGACCGTAGAAGCCCTGGCGCAGGAATATGTCATAGGTGTCCGGCTCGAAGATCTCGGAGAAAGCCCTTTCTCCCTGGACTATGAGCGGACGACCGATGGCAAGTGCGCGCAGCGCGGAACTTCCCATCCCCACGACAAGGTCCGCGGCTGCATAGGCCGCTCGTGGATCGAGCTCGGCGCCCGGCAGAATGACGACGTCACGCCCGTGACGCTTATTGACGGCCAGCGCACGGGCTTTCAGTGCGTCTCGGGCGGGGCCATCGCCGACAAGCGCCAGTTTCAAGGGGCAAGAATCCGCCAGGAGATCGGCGGCATCGATTGCCCGTACGAGGGCATCGAGCTTGAGATCCAGCGCAAGCCTGGAGACGCTGACGACCAGAAGATCATGCGGCTCGACGCCCAGGCGACGGCGATAACCGCTGCCGTCGATTTGCGGGTTGTCATTCTCGACATCGATCGGCGGTTCGATCACCCAGACATGACGATTTCGGGTGCGTCGGGCATCGTCGCCGATGTCGGCCGTACCCACCACAAGCGGTACGGATGGAGGAACATGGGGCATCACCTCCATGCTCAGAACGGTGCAGAGCAGGGGAACCTTGTAGAACAGCAACGCGCCATAATACGCCTCAAGGCAGGTCGGCCATTCATAGGCGTGGACGAGGTCAATACGCTCGCGCTTGCAGATCGCCGCCACTTCCGCGATCCGTGCAGGTGCGGGTCTGCACCACATGGGGTTTGCCGGCAGGAAGCGCAGGCCCTTTTCAGCGATATAGGCGGTAAGCGGCCCGGGTATGCCATAGATGAAGACGTCATGGCCGGCAGCGGCCGCGCCTGCGGCGAGATCGATCGCATTGATCTGGCTGCCGCCGATGGCGAGATCATGCGGACATACGAGAACACGCAAAGTTATCCTCCCCCGGGTTGTGATGGAGATCGCTTGCACCGATGCCGGCAAGGTGATCGCGCGAGAGTTGCGCGCGGCAAGCGTCATCACAAGCTGACACTTCGACCGAAGCAAACAGGGTCGAAGGTAAAACCATGCACCTGGTATGCCGGGAAAAGCATCAAAGGTCTCTATGCGTGTACGCCTTTTGACGAGGTAAGTAGTTCGTTTTGTTTTCTTTACTCGTTTGGCGAAAAGAACTCTGCTGATGGGGCGGGAACAACCACCCGTGGCTGCCGGTTGCCCTCAGGGGAAACAATGCCGGGCCTTCTTTTCTTTTGTTTATAGACGCTCAGCATAGGGCCGCTACGGTATGATTTCTTCGAATGTCACGCTCGGTGAAGGCGTCGTTATTCACCATCCGGATCTCGTCAATCTCTATGGCTGCACCATCGGCGACGGGGCGCGCATCGGCACCTTCGTGGAAATCCAGAAGGGCAGCTCCGTCGGGCGCAACTGCAAGATATCGAGCCATTCCTTCATCTGCGAAGGCGTGACCATCGAAGACGGCGTGTTCATTGGCCACGGCGTCATGTTCACCAATGACCGATATCCGAGCGCCGTCACTGAGACGGGGGAGCTGCAGTCCGAGAAGGACTGGGTGGTCATTCCCATTCTCGTCAAGCGGCATGCCTCCATCGGGAGCAATGCCACCATCCTGCCGGGGACGACGATCGGCGCGGGCGCACAGGTTGGCGCCGGCGCTGTTGTCACCAAGGACGTCCCCGACCATGCAATCGTCGCCGGCGTGCCGGCCCGGATTATCGGTCGCGCCAGCACGGCGCCTGCCGAGATTCTTTCATATGGGGGAAGATCATGATCGGTTTTGCTGTCATCGGTTACGGCTATTGGGGGCCCAATCTCGTGCGCAATATCGCCGAACTGCCGGACGCACGTCTGGTCAGCGTCTGCGACCTGAAGATGGATCGGCTGCAATCCGTCAAGACGCGCTATCCGTCGGTGGATATCACCAATGATTTTGAGGAAGTGCTGCGCGATCCCAGGGTCGATGCGGTGGCAATCGCGACGCCGGTCTTTGCGCATTTCAAGCTCGCCATGCAGGCGATGATGGCCGGAAAACACGTGTTTGTCGAAAAGCCCATGGCGTCGAATGCCGAGGAGGCGCGACGCATGGTCGAGGAGGCTGCGCGTCGGCGGCTGGTGCTGGCCGTCGACCACACCTTCATCCACACCGGTGCTGTCCGCAAGATGCGGGAGATCGTCGAAGAGGGGCTTGGCGACGTCTATTATTATGACTCCGTGCGGGTCAATCTCGGCCTGTTCCAGCACGATGTCAGCGTCGTCTGGGATCTCGCCGTTCATGACCTGTCGATCATGGACTATGTGCTGGCGGAAAAACCGGTGGCTGTCTCGGCGACCGGCATGAGCCACGTGACGGGCGAACCCGAAAACATCGCCTATCTCACCCTGTTCTTCGAGAGCAAGCTGATTGCGCATATCCATGTGAATTGGCTGGCGCCGGTCAAAGTGCGCCGGACGCTGATCGGCGGCAGCAAGAAGATGATCGTCTATGACGACCTCGAGCCCAGCGAAAAAATCAAGGTCTACGACAAGGGCATCACCCTCAACGGCAATCCGCAGAAGAACGGCGAGAAGGTCTACCAGATGCTGGTCGGCTACCGGACCGGCGACATGTACGCGCCGCAGCTCGACATGACGGAGGCGCTGGGGCGGGAGCTCGGGCAATTCATCCGCTGCGTGGAAAATAATGAGCAGCCGATTGCCGATGGGCATGCCGGCCTGCGCGTCGTTCGAATTCTGGAGGCTGCGACGCAATCGCTCGCCCAGCGCGGACGGATTGTCGAACTCGAACAGGCGAGGATGATCGCATGATCCCGTTGCTCGATACCAAGGTGCAGTACCAGTCTCTCAAGGGAGAGATCGATGCGGCGGTGCTCTCTGTTCTCGCCTCCGGACACTACGTTCTCGGTGAGGAGGTGGCCGCGCTGGAAAGCGAGTTCGCCACTTACTGTGGTGTGCGCCACGCGATCGCCGTCAACACCGGCACCAGCGCCTTGCATCTGGCGTTGCTTGCCGCCGGGATCGGTCCGGGAGACGAGGTCATCACCGTCCCCTTCACCTTCGTCGCGACCGTTTCGGCGATCTGCTACACGGGCGCGCTGCCGGTCTTCGTCGATGTCGAGCCGGCGACGCTGACCATGGATGCCTTGAAGCTCGAGGCGGCGATCACCCCGCGCACGAAGGCGATCATGCCGGTGCACCTCTATGGGCAGATGGCGGATATGACCGCGATCAAGCGGATCGCCGACCGGCATGGCATTCCGCTCATCGAGGATGCGTGCCAGGCCCATGGCGCCCGCTACGAGGGCCATCGCGCCGGCAGTCTCGGCATTTCCGGTTGCTTCAGCTTCTATCCCGGCAAGAACCTTGGCGCCTGCGGCGAAGGCGGCATGGTCGTCACCAACAGCGACGAACATGCGAAAAGCATCCGCATGCTGCGCGATTGGGGCCAGGAGCAGCGGTACCACCACGTCATCAAAGGCTTCAACTACCGCATGGACGGCATCCAGGGTGCGATCCTGCGGGTGAAGCTGAGGCATCTGGATGCGTGGACCCAGGCCCGCCGCGATCGTGCAGCCCGTTATTCGTCGCTGCTGACAGGTTTGAAAAGTGTGCGTACGCCAGTTGAAGCGGCGCATCGCGACCATGTCTATCATGTCTACGCAATTCGTTGCCGGGACAGGCTGAGGCTCCAGGGCGCCTTGATGACTGCAGGCATCCAGTCCGGCCTGCATTATCCGATCCCGGTGCATCTTCAGAAGGCGCATGCGGATCTGGGCTACGGTCCCGGCGATTTTCCGGTGGCGGAGGCCGCCTCGCAGGAGGTTCTCTCCCTGCCCATTTTCCCGGAAATGACCCTGGGGCAGGTGGAGCAGGTCGCCCTCGCCATCATTGCAGCGGAGCAGGACGCCTATGTTCACTGATCTGCCCCGCATCGTCCCCGCAGTTCATGGCAAAGGCTCGGTCGAACAGGCCTATCAGCGCGGATTGGTGGAAGAGCTCCAACAAACCTATGGCAAGGCGGGGCTCATCGAGCTTTATGGCCGGTTCTCCGTCGGCGACGGGTTTGTCGATGCCCTCATGCGCCGGTCGATCCTGCAGGCGCTGTCGAAGAGCAGCGGGCAGGGATTGCAGGTCGGCAGCTGCGCCGGTTTCAAGCATCCCGAGACCTTCGAGATCGGCAGCGGCGTGTTCATCGGCGCACAAGCCTATCTCCAGGGGCGCTATGACGGCCGCTGCGTGATCGGCGACAATGTGTGGATCGGGCCACAGGCTTTCCTCGACGCCCGCAATCTGGAGATGGGCGACTATGTCGGCTGGGGGCCGGGCGCGAAAATCCTTGGTTCGAGCCATACAGGCACACCCTCCAATGTACCCATCATCCGCACGGATCTCGAGATCAAGCCGGTGCGCATCGGGGCATGGGCCGATATCGGCACGAACGCCACGATCCTTCCGGGGGTGACGATCGGCAAGGGCGCCATCGTCGGCGCCGGTGCGGTCGTCATCTCGGATGTCGAGCCATTTTCGATCGTCGCCGGCGTGCCGGCCAAATTCTTGCGCTGGCGCGACGATGTGGGCGCCGAAAAACAGATGGGGATGGGATTATGAAAGACAAGCGGATCTTGATCACCGGCGGAGCCGGGCTTATCGGCTCGCATATCGCCGATCTCGTCGCACGCGAGCAGCCACGCGAGATCGTCATTCTCGACAATTTCGTGCGCGGGCGTCTAGAAAATCTGGCGAGCGCGAGCGCGCTCCACCCGTTGACGATTGTCGATGGGGACATCCGCGACAGGGAGCTGCTGGCGAAAACATTCGACGGGATCGATGTCGTTTTCCATCAGGCGGCAATCCGCATCACCCAATGCGCCGAAGAGCCGCGTCTGGCATTCGATGTTCTGGCAGGGGGTACCTTCAATGTGCTGGAGGCGGCGGTCAGTGCCGGTGTCTCGAAGGTGGTTGCTGCATCTTCAGCCTCGGTGCTTGGCCTGGCCAACAGTTTTCCGACGACGGAAGAACATCATTCCTACAACAACCGGACAATCTACGGCGCTGCGAAGGCTTTCAACGAAGGTCTGCTGCGCAGCTTTGCGGAGATGTACGGCCTTCAATATGTCGCACTCCGCTATTTTAATGTCTATGGACCGCGCATGGACGTTTATGGTGCCTATACCGAGGTGCTGATCCGCTGGATGGAACGTATCTCGATGGGACAGCCGCCGATCATTCACGGCGATGGCAGCCAGACAATGGATTTTGTGCATGTCCACGATATCGCGCGGGCAAATCTGCTGGCTGCGAAATCTGATGTGGCGGATGAGGTCTTTAATGTCGCAAGCGGCACGGAGACGAGCCTGCTTGAGTTGGCCCAGCTGCTGGCGCGCGTCATGGGCGCCGCCTCGTTGGCGCCACAGCATCAGGAAGCGCGCAAGGTCAATGCCGTGCCCCGTCGGCTTGCCGATACAACCAAAGCTGAAAGCCTTCTCGGCTTCAAGGCGAAGGTGAATATGGAAGAGGGACTCCGCGATCTCGTCGCCTGGTGGCGGCAGGAGAAGGCGGCAGAGGGAGAAGCCGCGTGAACACTGCATTGCCGCAGATCCCCGTCGCGAAGCCTGTTCTCGACGAAGAAGAAGTCGCCGCCATACGACGGGTGGTGCTCTCCGGCTGGGTAACGCAGGGACCCGAGGTCGCAGCTTTCGAACTCGAGTTTGCCGCCTTCGTCGGCGCCCCGCATGCCTGCGCCGTTTCGAATTGCACGACAGCGCTGCATCTGGCCTTGAAAGCGGTCGGCGTCGGCCCCGGTGACGAGGTCATCACCGTCAGCCATACGTTCATCGCGACCGCCAATGCCGTTCGCTACTGCGATGCCATCCCTGTATTCGTCGATATCGAACATAACGGCTTCAACATCGATCCAGACCAGATCGAGGCGACCATCTCGTCCCGCACCAAGGCTATCCTTGCCGTGCATCAGCTGGGTATGCCCTGCGATCTCGCCCGTATCGTCGAGATCGGCAGGCGCCATGGAATTCCGGTGATCGAGGATGCCGCCTGCGCGTCGGGCAGCGAAATCCGCTGGGGCGAGGAATGGCAGAAGATCGGCAAACCGCATGGCGATATCGCCTGCTTTTCGTTTCATCCCCGCAAGGTCATCACGACCGGCGACGGCGGCATGCTGACGACGGCCAACCCGGATTATGACCGCAAGTTTCGCCTCTGGCGCCAGCATAGCATGAGCGTCACCGATCAGGCGCGCCACGGATCCAAGCAGGTGATCTACGAGGAATATCCGGAGATCGGGTATAACTACCGCATGACCGATCTGCAGGCGGCGGTTGGCCGCGTACAGTTGAAGCGGCTGCCGGAGCTCGTATCTCGGCGGCGGCATCTGGCGGAGCTTTATCGCCGCAGCCTGCACGATATTCACGGTCTTCAGGTGCCGGTCGAGCCGTCCTGGGCGTGCAGCAACTGGCAGAGCTATTGCATCCGTCTTCCCGACTGGCTTGACCAGCGCGAGACCATGCAGGCGCTACTCGATCGTGGCATTTCGACCCGGCGCGGTATCATGAACATCCATCGGGAACCTGCCTACCGGTACGGTCATACCCATCGTCGCGTGCGAAACCTTGGGGCAAGCGAAGCAGCCCAGGAAAAGGCCATCATTCTTCCGCTCTTCGCCCAAATGACCGAGGAAGATATCGCCGTGGTCGTCGACGCATTTCACGAAATCGCCGCAGACACCCGGCCGAGAGGCGCAACGGGCTGATTTGCGAGAAGGTCCCTCCCGAGGTCGGCAAAGTCCTGGCTGCAGACAGCGCTCGAGGTCTTTGTTTTCCGCATGTCGCTATCGCAAAACCGCCGCACACTTTTGCGCGACATGTTTTGTGTGTCTGCAGCATCGCTTCAAGCCGATTTCCACATCCAGTGACGCAGCCCGGCCGGAAACGCGCTGGGCGGCAGCATTTCCACGAGGGACTTCAGCGAGTAGATACCGCTTGCGAGCACCGCAAGGGACCCCAGGACGGTCGCCTGCCAGAGCGGCAGAAACAGGGTTGCGCAGAACACGAGGGCGGAAGCCAGGAGAAACACCACCCCCAGGCGGTAGTTTGCGGGCGACCAGCGAAATCCCGTAAGGCGGCCGGCGATCACGTAGATCAAAACTCCGTGCCAGACATAAAGCCCGAAGAACCCCATTCCGGAGCCTACGGCGCCGAGCTTCGAGACCAGAAGCCAGACCAGCCCGACATGAACAAGGCTAGCGGCCACCTCGGTCCAGAAGAAGATTGCCTGTGCGCCCTTTGCCAGCACGATATAGCCCATGGGCCATGCGACGATCCGCAGCATCATTCCAAGGCATATCCAGCGCAGCAGATCTGCAGCCGGGGCGAATTCCGGTGAGTAGAACAGCCACATGGCGACGGGTGCGAAGGTCAAAGTCGCAAGGATGCCCGGTCCCGCCAGGAGCATGCTGACCTGCGTCTGCTCGTTGACCAGCCGGTTGCAAGCCTCGTGGTCATGTGCGACCGCGGCCAGCCGCGGATAAAAGTCTGTGCCCATAGCCTGCAGGATGAAGCCGGCATAAAGACCGCCAAGCGCCCATGCGGCCTGATAAAGGCCTGCTGCAACTGCTCCATCAAGCTTCAGCACGATCAGGCGAACTGCATAGGCCGCGCCAAAGGTCAGAAGACCGCTCGCCATGAAGACGGCGCCCAGTTTCACGAGCGGCAGCACTTCCTCGCGATATTGTCTCCCCGTAATTGTGGGGCGGCTGATGCGGATTTTTGCGCTGTACCAGAAGGAGGTGATTGCCGTCACCGCAGCAATGGCGATCAGGGACGGCACGATGCCATCGGCACCGAGAAAAAAGATCAGCGCGACGGAAGCGACGGTGCTGGCAAAGCCGGAGATAACGTTGATGCGCGCGAGGCTTGCAATCTCCCGCATCCCCTGGAGCAGCGCCGTTTCACCCCCGCAGATCAGCCGAAAGAAAACGGCAAGCGCGAGCAGCGCGGTGCCGGTGACATGCAGATTTTCGCTGAAGGTAAAATGCGCAACCGGGATGGCCAGCCCTGCGAGCAGGAGCGCGCCGGCCACGGCAAGGATCAGGGACAATCGACGCAGAACGATGGCGGTGCGGGCAACACGGTCCCCGTCCTCTTCACCGGCTGTGCGGGCAACTTCGCGAACGCCGCTTGCCTGTATGCCAAGCCCCGCCAATGTCTGGGCAATGTCGAGGATCGAGTTGTAAAGAGCCATCAGGCCGATACCCTCGGGACCGAGCAACACCGCCAGGGCCTTGTTGCGGATGATCGAGAAACCGACATTGATCAGCGATGACCCGCCGATAAGTGCCGTCGATTTGAGGATATGGAGATAGCTTTGCTTTTCGGGCTGGGTTTGCGGCGTGGCACTCATTGTAAGTGCTCCGATTCCTCTGGGTCCACGTGACCGTACTCCTCGGCAATGATGCGGCGGACCACCGTCTCCACGCTTTCCTGCCAGGGTGGCGCGCGCCAGTCGAAAACGCTTTCGAATTTGTCGCAGCAGAGGGCTGAATGAAGAGGCCGAGGCGCCGGTGTCCGATATTCGGCCGTCGTGATGTCACGAACGTTGGCGGATGGTCCGCCATAGGCTCTGCTGACCTGAAAGATATAGCGCGCAAGATTGGCCCAGTTAGTCTCTCCGGTTCCTGCGACGTGATAGATGCTCGGTATCGTTCGCCCGGGATGGGTGCTGACCATCATGACGGCGGCTGCGAGCGCGAGTGCCGAGGTCGGGTTTCCCCATTGATCGGCGACGATGTCGATGGTTTCGCGCTCCTTGGCAAGCCGCAGCATGGTTCGCGCGAAGTTATGCCCGAAAGGGCTGTAGACCCAGCTTGTCCGCAAAATGACATGCAGCGGGTTGGCACCGGCAACCGCGTGTTCGCCCCTCAGCTTGCTATAGCCATAAAACGTCTTAGGGCCAGGTTCGTCGTCTTCCCGGTAGGGCGCCGAACTGGTGCCGGAAAAAACATAGTCGGTGGAGAGGTGTATGACCGGAACACCGAGCATGGCGGCAGCCTCTGCGACCAACGCTGCGCCCGTGACATTGATTTCATAGGCGAGATCCTGCTGGAATTCCGCTCTGTCGACCGAGGTGTAGGCTGCGGCGGAGACGACGATATCCGGAAGCTGTGCGAGGATTGTCTCGGTGACCGACGCCGCGTCGGTCAGCTCGAATTCCGGCCGCCCGACGGTTACGAGCTCGACGCCCGGTACCAAAGCCGCCGCCTCCACCAGACTGGCGGCCAATTGTCCGTTTTTGCCTGTCACCAGGATTTTCATCGTGGCCCCGCCACCCGGCCAAGACGTTCGCCGGCATAGGTTCCTGCCCGGATCGGCCCCCACCACCAGCTGTTTTCAAGATACCAGCTGACGGTCTTTTCGATGCCGGTTTCGAAGGTCTCCTGTGGCCTCCAGCCAAGCTCCCGTTCGATCCTGGATGCGTCGATCGCATAGCGCCGGTCATGGCCCGGACGATCGCTGACGAAGGTTTTGAGATCACGGTAGCTGCCGCTTTGGCGCGGCTGGCGACGGTCGAGAATGTCACAGATCGTCTCAACGACGACGAGATTGCTGCGTTCGCTGTGACCGCCGATATTATAGCTTTCGCCCAGAGTGCCCGCTGACGCCACGCGCATCAGGGCGCGCGCGTGATCGTCCACATACAGCCAGTCGCGCACATTGCTTCCCGTGCCATAGATAGGCAGCGGCTTCTCATCCAGCGCGTTGAGAATGACAAGCGGTATGAGTTTCTCCGGGAAGTGGAACGGCCCGTAATTGTTGGAGCAGTTGGAAAGAACGACCGGCAAGCCGAACGTGTGGTGCCAGGCGCGAACCAGATGGTCCGCGGAGGCCTTGGAAGCCGAATAGGGAGAAGAGGGCGCATAGGGCGTCGTCTCGTGAAACAGGCTGCCGTCGAACGGCAGGTCACCGAACACCTCGTCGGTGGAGATGTGGTGAAAGCGAAAATTCCGCGCCTCTTCTTCCGGCAGGCCTTGCCAGTGTTTCAGGGCGGCCTGCAACAGACGGAATGTTCCAACGATATTGGCTTCGATGAAGGCCGCCGGCCCTTCGATCGAGCGGTCGACATGGGTTTCCGCCGCAAGGTGCATAACGCGGTTGATATTCTCGGCCTGCATCAGCGCCAGTACGGCGTGCTCGTCGCAGATATCGCCCCGGACGAAGCGATAATTGGGTGCGTGTTCGATCGTCCCGAGCGAAGCGACATTGCCGGCATAGGTGAGCTTGTCGAGGTTCACGACCCGATTTTGAGGGTTGGCGACAAGCTGGCGGCAAAGTGCCGATCCGATGAAGCCGGCGCCGCCGGTGACAAGCACGTTGACCGGCGTCATAGATGTATCTCCTGCAATATCTCGAATACGTCGGCGTCCTCCAGACGTGGCGCCCGCAGGTCCTTTTCGGAAAGCCGCATGAAGGACGTGGAGAAAGGCCAGGAAATGCCGATATGCGGATCGTCGAACCGGATCGATCGATCATGCTCGTGCGAATAGGGATTGGTGACCTTGTAGACGACCTCGGTGTTCGGCTCCAACGTCACAAAGCCATGGGCGAAGCCTTTGGGAACGAGGATCTGGTTGCCTTTGCTGGACGAAATCCGAAGCGCGGTCCAATGCCCGAAACTCGTGGAACCTCTGCGAATATCGACCGCAACATCGAAGATGGAGCCGTGGACGACCCTGACGAGCTTGTCCTGTGCGAAGGGCGGCAGCTGATAATGCAGGCCGCGCAGGACGCCCTTTTCCGCTGAATAGGATTGATTGTCCTGAACGAACTCCAGATCGAAGCCGTGATCCGAAAAACGCTTGGCGTTCCACACTTCCGAGAAATATCCCCGTTCATCGGACAGGCGCAGCGGGGTAATTTCAACAATGCCATCAAGGCCGAGCGGCCTCACCTCCATCGACATCAGACACACTCCTGCGCTCGTTGCCGCAGATAGGACGCGTAGGCGGTGTTGCCGAGCGTGCAGGCGCGTTTGAGCACGGCATCGGAGCTGAGCCATCCCATGTCGAGCGCGATCTCCTCCGGGCAGGCGATCTGGATGCCCTGGCGCCGCTGGACGGTGCGCACGAAGGATGAGGCGTCCTGCAGGCTGTCATAGGTGCCGGTGTCCAGCCACGCGTATCCGCGGCCGAGGCGCTCCACCTGGAGCTTGCCGCGTTCGAGATAGATGCTGTTGACGGTGCTGATCTCCAGTTCGCCACGCTGCGATGGCTTTATGGTGGAGGCGATCTCGACGACATCGTTGTCGTAGAAGTAAAGCCCGGTCACGGCCCAGTTCGATTTCGGATTCTCGGGCTTTTCTTCGATGGTGAGTGCCTTGCCGGTCGCCTTGTCGAAACTGACCACGCCGTAGCGTTCAGGATCATCGACATGATAGGCAAAAACGGTCGCTCCCGTTGCTCGGTCGACCGCCTCGCGACAGGCCGCAGGCAGCCCGTGTCCAAAGAAGATGTTGTCGCCGAGGATCATTGCGACAGGGCCGTTGCCGATGAACTCCCGGCCAATGATGAAGGCTTCCGCCAGGCCGTTCGGATGGGCCTGCTCGGCATAGGAAATCTCCAGCCCGAAATGCGATCCGTCCCCCAGAAGCTGCTGGAAACAGGGCAGATCGCGCGGCGTGGAGATCACCAGGATCTCCCGTATGCCCGAAAGCATCAGCACGCTGAGGGGATAATAGATCATCGGCTTGTCGTAGATCGGCAGGATCTGCTTGGAGACTGCGATTGTCAGGGGATAGAGGCGGGTGCCGCTGCCGCCGGCCAGGATGATGCCCTTCATGGGTGGTGCCTGCCGTTTTTTGGGAGCGGGAATAGGCCAGGAACCGTCCGCCGCGTTCATTGGCTTTCCTCTTGGGGGAGCACATCCATCGTCTTGACATCCGCACTGCCGGCCGTGGATTTCGCGACCCGAACGACGTCTCCGGGCTGGAGCAGCGTCGTTTCGTCCGCCGGAATCTGGCCGACCTTGTCGCCGGTGTGGCGGATCACCGTGTAGCTGAGTGTTGATCCGCCTGCCTGATCCACTGCGGGATCACCGTGCGCGAGGGAATCGAGCAGGAGCCGTTGGGCGGTTTCGCGCTTCAGCTGCAATTGATCGAGATTTGCCTGCTGCAGCTGCAGGTCTGCGGCAACTTCGGTCAGCTGCCTGTCGTAAAGGCCATCGAGATTACGGGTGGCCTCGGAAATGTTCTGGCGGGCGCGCATGATGGCGGTCACCATATCCAGCCGGTCGGCATGGTAGCTGCGCAAGGTCCGTTCGAGATCCGACTGGCGCGTCGGAAGCGCGATGCCGCGCTCGACGAGGCTTTTCATCGCGGCAAGTTCTTTTTCGACGGAGGCGATATCCGCGTCGTTGCCAAGGATCTTCTTCTCGGTGGTGCCGATTTCCGCCTCAAGCAGGACGCGCAGTTCCGAGAAGGATTTTGCCTGCCGGGCAAGCACGTTGGCGCGGGCCTTGAAGAGAGCCTCTTCCTGCTTGAAGATGCTCTCGGCGAGCGCCTTGTCCCGCGGCATGGGCGGATCGAATGCAATCCTCTTCTCGCCGGCCATTTCGGCGTGCAGGCGCGCAATCCTGATTTCACCGCGCAGGATACCGTTGTCCATCTCCCGCAGTTGGCCGACCAGTTCCGTCGTTCCGAGGGATGACTGGGATCCTTCCGTCAGCCGTCGCTCGCCTCCGCCCATCGCCAGTGCCTGCAGAACGGTAAGCCCTGTCTGAAACTTGTACTCCCCGGGCGTTGCGACATCGCCGACGACGTAGACCGGCGGATAGTCGACGATCTCGACCGTGGCCTCGGGGGTTTCCGAGAGGCCTATCTTTGCTTTGAGGCGCGTGGCGATTTCCGCGGCAAGCGCTTCGCTGTCCAGCTTGTCGACGGAGAGCGTGCCAATGACGGGCAATGTCAAAGTCCCCATCTGGGAAATCTGAAATTCGCCGCCAAGCGCGTCCCATTTCTCATAGGCGCCCTTTGTCGGCATCCATTGCACGATGTTGATGCGCACCTTGGTTTGCGGCGGCAGCCCCGGGCTGTCGGCAAAAACCGGAGCTCCACTGGCGATGAGACTGACGATCGAAAGCGCTAGGCCGGTCGACCGTGGCGAAAAGATATGAAGAACGGAGTATCCGAGCAATGTATTTCCCCCTGCCGGAATGTTCAGATGCCCGATATTGCAGTATAAGAGCAGAAGCCGGCGAGCAGGATTGCTGCCGCTCCTGCCGCCAATCGGCAATATAAGTTGGCCCCGAAACGTGCCTAAGTGTGCCAATTCCTGGAGGATTTTGAAGGGGAAAGGCGGCTAATCGGCGTTATCAATATTGGTAGGTCTGAATGCGTGAACTTACTCGTATGGCCATATATTTCGACCCCGGCGGTGTACCCGCCCGCGTTTCGACACGCTGGGGTTGGGATGAGTTGTGTAAGCGATGGTCAACCCTCATTGGGATGAGCGTGAGGCTACAGCCTAATGCGTTAGAGTAGTGGTGATGGACAATCCGCGTTTCCCGTTGCTGCTCATCGCTCCATACCCTAGCCGTTTTGCACCATCGCCGTTATCGCATGGCTGGTTTAAGGTGCGTCAATTCAAGTGCGAGGCAGTCGCCGGTCAGTGGCACTCATCGTTCATCGGGCAGCATAGCGGGTGAAGGATACAATGCTTTTGAGCTCTAACCTCGATGACGAAAAACAGGGCGACCTGAATGGCTCTGCAAAGAGACAGGAGGCGGAGCGCGTCATCCTCATCCTCACCAATGTTGCAAGCGTATCCGAGCCGCTGATCGATGCGATCGGGCGCGAGTTTCCCTGGGTCCATGTCGAACAGGTCAACCAGATCGACAGGGCTTGCGAAACATTCTCCCATCCTGTCACGCTCATACTCATCGATGTCGGTTTCCTGAAGGAGGCGGAGGCGTCAGCCTCAAGGCTCAAAGCCGCCCATCCGCAGGCGCTTGCAGCCATCATCCAGCCTTACGACAAATTTGCCACCACATCCCTTCACGACATCGCAAAATCACCCCTCATCCGCAGCGTGCTGCCGATGGATCTGAGGCTTGATGTCTGGCTCTCCGTCCTGCGGTTGATGTTGTGGGGCGGCGAGTATCTGCCCTTCAATTCGATCGCCGATATTGCGAAGGAGCGGGCATTTACTGCGGTAGATAACAGTGCAGGCATAACGGAACTCACCACGCGGGAACTTCAGATTCTGGAGATGGTCTGTGCCGGCTTGCAGAACAAGCTGATCGCCGCCGAATTCGCGCTGTCGGAACACACCGTGAAGATTCATCTGCACAACATCATGCGCAAGCTTGGCGTTCACAATCGTACAGAGGCGGCTGCCCGGTTCCGAAGCTTCAAGAACGGCGAGTAGAGACCGGCCAAGCGCAAGCCGCCGGTTACGATCCTTGATGAGAGGGCATCAAGGATGTTTCCTGCCGCGTCGCAAGACCGGTGTTACGGTTCGCGGATTGCGGTGTCGAGCCCACGCAGCAGCGGATAGAGGAAATAGGAGATCACCGTGCGGTGACCGACCTTCACCTCCGCCGATACCGTCATGCCCGGCAGCAGCCGCACCGGCTCCCCACCTGTGTGAAGGGCGGTATCGGAGAGCAGCACGCGGGCCTTGTAGAACGGCCCGACCCTTCCGGCGGAGCGATCCTGGTCGGTTGGGGAGAACGCATCCTGACTGATCACCCGCACCGTGCCGGAGGCGGTGCCGTATTTCTGGAACGGATAGGCATCCAGCTTGACGCGTGCCTGCTTGTCGATCGCGATACGACCGATATCCTGGGTACTGATCGCCACCTCCGCTTCGAGCGGAGCATTCAGGGGCACCAGCGTCACGATAGGCTCGGCCTCCCGGACCACGGAGCCGATCGAGCGTTGCGCGAGGTCGAGAACGACCGCGTCCGCCGGCGCTGAGAGCGTCACCATGCTGCGGCGTAGCGCCATCTTCTTGAGTTCTTCCTCGGCGGTGTTGCGCTGGTTGCGCAGTTCCACCAGCTGCTCCATCGATGCACGCCTGAAATCCTCGACAAAGGCCTGCCGTTCGGCTGTCAGCTTTGCCAGCGAATGGGCCGCTTCGTCCGCCTTTCCTTTCACGACGGTCAGATCGGAATCGACATCGAGGCGGGCGTCGCGTGAGCCCAGAAAAGCGACTAGCGAGCCGGTTTCGTTGCGAAACAAGGTCTCGCGGGCCTTTTCGATCTGGACGAGGTTGTCGCGGCGATCGGCGAGAACCAGTTGCTGCTTCTCTCCGGCCGAGATTGCCGCGGCCTGTCCGGCGATCTGCTGCTGGAAGTTCTGGAGTTGCGCCACGAAAAAGGCACGTCTCTGGCCAAAAAGCTGCACCTGCAGCATTTCGTCGGCAGAGTTGCCGGCAAGCTTCGTATAGTCGGTATTCGCAAGCTCGGACTCGATGCGTTTGACCTGCGCGTCAAGGGCCGCGAATTTGGTATGCTGCTGATCGACATCCGCCTGGCTGAAAGTTGCATCGAGCGTGGCGAGCCGCTGGCCGGCCTTGACGATCTCGCCGGTCGTGACATCGATCGACCGGATGATGGAGGTTTCCAGCGGCTGCACGACGATCGTCGGCCGCGTGGTGATCAGTTTTCCGGGGGCGATGACGACCTCGTCGATTTCAGAGACCGATGCCCAGGTCACGGCGACGGCGATCAGGGCCGTGACCCCATAGAGCGTCAGGCGGGCGATCCTCGGAGGCGCACGCTCTTCCAGTTCCACCGCATCCGACTGGAATTCCGCGATGACCTGCGGTCGCGGACGCTGGACCACGATTTCGGAGGCGGGTTTCGCCACCGGGACGGGGAGGTTTTTCGGATTGTTGCTCATGCGGACTGCCTCGTTTGCTGGCTCCACAGATGGCGATAGGTGATGCAGCGCGAAACGAGCTGATCGTGCCGGCCGATATCGGCAATCTTGCCGCGGTCGATCACCAGGATCGCATCGGCATCGACGAGGGTGGAGAGCCTGTGGGAAACAATGACGACCGTGCGCCCTGCGGCGATCTTGCCAAGGTTCTGGCGCACGATCGCCTCGCTGTCGGGATCGAGCGCGCTGGTGGCTTCGTCGAGGATGAGGAGCTTCGGATCGGTGATCAGCGCGCGGGCGATCGCCAGCCGCTGCCTCTGTCCGCCGGAAAGGTTGGATGCGTTTTCCTCCAGCATGGATTCGAAGCCGCGCGGCAGCCGCTCGATGAATTCCTCGGCGCCGGCGATGCGTGCGGCGGCGATCACTTCCTCGATGCTGGCATCCGGCTTGGCGGCGGCGATGTTTTCACGCACCGTGCCGCGAAACAGGAAGTTGTCCTGCAGCACGACGCCGATGCTGGTGCGCAAGTGGGAAAGATCGATTTCCCGGCTGTCATAGCCGTCGATGCGGATGATCCCCTGCTGGTTCTGGTAAAGTCCCTGGATCAGCCGGGTCACAGTCGTTTTGCCCGAGCCGCTCTTGCCGACCACGCCAAAGACCGAACCGGCGGGGATCGTGAACGAGACGTCGTCGAGCGCCGGTGGGCCGTCGCTTCCATAGCGGAAGGTGACCTTGTCGAAATCGATCCGACCCTTGAGTTCAGGCCTGATGCCACGGCCGCGACCAAATTGTTCCGGCTTCTGGTTCATGATCTCGCCGAGCATGCGCACCGACAGCGCCACCTCCTGGTACTCGTGAACCATAGTGACGATCTGCACCAGTGGACCCGAGACGCGGCCGGCCAGCATGTTGAAGGCGACCAGCGCGCCGATGGTCATCGCGCCGCTGAACACGTCGAGTGCACCGAGGCCGATGATGGCGACGCCCATCAGCTTCTCGAGCAGCCCGGTCAGCGCCTGTGCGACGGTCGATATCTTGTCGACGCGAAAGCGTACGGAAATGGTTTCGGCCGACCGGTCGTCCCAGACGCGCCGCTGGCGCGGCTCGAGCGCGAGAGACTTGACCGTCCGCATGCCGTGCACAGTCTCCACGAGAAGCGCCTGCCGCTCGCCTTCGGCCTGATAGAGGGATTGCAGCCGTCGCTGAAAGGGGCCGACCAGCACCATGACCACGAGGCCGACGAGGGCTGCAAAGCCGAGCACCACGAAGGTCAGCTTGACGCTGTAGAGAAGCAGAATAGGGATGAAGACGAGGAGCGAGAAGGCGTCGAGCAGCGTCAGGAAGAGGCGACCGGTCAGGAACTCGCGGATACGCCCCGTCTGTTGCATATGCTTGACCAGTACGCCGGCGGAGGCCTGCTCGAACAGGGCAATCGGCAGGTTCAGCAGATGACCGAAGGTGCGTGTCGCAACGCGGATGTCGATCTTGTTGGTTGCGTAGAGCAGCAGGTAACGCCTCAGGAAGGTGAAGGCGGCATCGAAGATCAGCGCGATGCCGATCCCGATGGTCAGAACCACCAGGGTCGAATAGCTCTGGTGCACCAGCACCTTGTCGATGACGAGCTGGAAGAAGATCGGCGTCGCCAGACCAAGCCCGTAGAGAACAAAGGCTGCAAGCGCCACGTCGCGCAGGAGACTGCGCTGCCTGGCGATCTCCGGCAAAAACCAGCGGAAGCCGAAGGGCTGGTCCTCATCGGAGAGGCGATAGTCGCGTTTCATCAGGATGGCATTTCCATGCCAGGACCGGGTGAACTGCTCCTGCCCCAGAATGATGAATTCCGGGCGTTGCGCCAGCGGATCGAGCACCTTGACGCGCGCGTCCTCGCCTTCGCCTGCGGCATCGGCAACGATCACCCAGTTGCCGTTTTCCAGCTGGACGAGCAGCGGATAGGCGCCGCCCAGCTGGAAAAGCGATTGCCATGTCAGCTGCACGCTTTTCGCCTTGAGACCGGCGTCCTTGGCCATGCGCAGGATCTGCCGGATGGGAACCGCCTGCTCCCCGATCGCGTAGTCGTGCACCAGCCTTTCCGGAGAAAGGTCGATGCCGTGATGGCGGGCGACGAGCGCCAGGCACTGCAAGTTCGTGTGCGCAAAAGTCGTCATGTCGTCACCCGCGATCCCAGGCATGTCCGGTCAGTTGAAATTTGGCGATGCGTTGCCCGACAGGACCGATCCTGATGCGGCATCGGCTGTGGCGAGCGGCGGAACCTCGGTCATCCGGCGGATTGCGCCTGCATCGACCAAGCCATTCAGCGCCTTCTGCATCAGATCGACAGCGTTTGCGAAGGCATCGACCGGCATGATGATCCGTTGCCGGAAGACGGGACGCGGATTGTTGCTGGCGTCCCGCTCGGTTGCCGAGAGCGACATCAGGTCGATCCTGACGATCGTTCCGGTAACGGTAATTTCACCAATGCCGTCGGCGTAGAGTTCGTTTGTCATCGTAATCTCCGTAGCTGGGTTCAGAAAGTAATCAGGCTGCATGGGTCTGGTGCCATGGTGGGAATGGGTCCGGCAGGTCGCGGCCGATCCTCGGGTCGAAACTGGTTTCCTGGCCGATCAGGCAGGCATCGAGGGTCTGGCGGATATTGCTCTCGTCCAGATCGATGCCGATGAAGACGAGCTCCTGCCGCCGGTCGCCCCAGATCGGGCTCCAGTGGCGCTCCATCAGGGCGTTGAATTGTGGGTGGCGCGGCCAATGGGCGCGCGGAACCGTTGCCCACCAGAAACCCTTCGCGTCCACCCGTCGCTGAATGCCGGCAATCGACATCAGGCCGATCCATTCGGGGCGTGTGGCCAGCCAGAAATGCCCCTTGGCGCGAATGAGACCCGGCTGGTTGGTATCGAGAAAATCCTGAAATTTCGTTGGATCGAAAGGACGGCGCGCCCGATAGACAAAACTGCCGATACCGTATTCTTCGGTTTCGGGGTGATGATCGCCCCAGCCGTAGAGTTCCTTGTGCCACAGCGGGTGGCGGGCAGATTTGGCCTCGCTGAACAGCCGGGTATCCAGCACGGATTCGAGCGGCAGGAACCCGAAGTCGGTTTCGATGACCCGCGCATCCGGGTTAAGCGCGGCGACGATGGCGCGCACGGTCGACCGCTCCCATATGCTGACATCGGAGATCTTGTTGATGACGACGACATCGGCGAATTCGATCTGTTCGACCAGGAGATCGACCAGTGTGCGGTTGTCGGTGTCGTCGCGCGTCTCGCCGCGGTCTTTCAGGAAATCGGTGCTGGAATAGTCCGAGAGCAGGTTTGCGGCATCGACGACCGACACCATGGTGTCCAGCCGGGCGATATCGCTTAAGGCCGCTCCGGTCTCGTCCCGGAAGGAGAAGGTGGCTGCAATCGGCAACGGTTCGGCAATACCGGTGCTTTCGATCAGGAGGTAATCGAAGCGTCGCTCCGCAGCGAGCCTTCGCACTTCGCTCAGAAGATCGTCGCGAAGCGTGCAGCAGATGCAGCCATTGCTGAGCTCGACCAGTGTTTCGTTGGTGCGCGAAAGATCGCTGCCGCCGTCGCGAATGAGATCGGCATCGATGTTGACCTCGCTCATATCGTTGACGATCACGGCAACGCGAAGACCTTCGCGGTTGCAGAGCACATGGTTCAGGATCGTGGTTTTGCCCGAACCAAGAAAACCCGCCAGAACCGTTACCGGGAGACGATCGTCGACTGTCATGCGCACCCTCTTGAAGTTGGTTTTATTTTAAGAGTTTCGCGATCTTTTCGATTCGCTTGTATTTTTTAAGTATTTGTTTTCACATGTATTATTCCGTCGCGGCACGACCCGCTTCAGGCTGCCAGCTGAGGTCTGAAGGCAACGTCGATGTAGTAGTTCGTGCTGTTGTAGGTGCTGCCGGGGAAGAGGCCGCTTGTGCCGTAGGCATAGACGCCGTTACCGCCGCTGAGAGCGGAGGAGAGCGCATGCAGGTTCTGGTTGGCGACGCTGGTGCTGAAGAAATTGCCGGTAGCGGAGTAATTTCCATTCGTGCTGTAGGAAACGACGTAGGTGGTGTTGGCGGTGATGGCGACCTGGTTGGACAGGTTGACGGTTTGCCAGCCGCTGGCGCTCTCGTTGGTGAAGTTCGCACTTGCAAGCAGCGTCCCGCTCGACGTCCAGAGGTAACCGGTATGCGGCCCGGTGTTGCTCGGCCCCTTGTAGAATTTGATGCCGGTTACCCAGCCCGATACGTCCGCCTGGAACTTCATGCCGAGGTTGACGGGGCTGTTGTCATTGACCGTGACCGTGGCTGGCGTGGTGGTTTCCGAGAACAGGTTCTGAACATTGCCCTGCGGTGCAACGACCAGAGACACCTGTGCCGACGATGTGCCGCCGCGTCCGTCGGAGATCGCGTAGTTGAAGGTCGCCGTGCCTGAAAACCCGGTCGTTGGCGTGAAGGTGACCATGTTGGTCTGGCCATTGAACGCGACGCTGCCATTGACCGCGTTGCTGACACCGGTGATCGTCAGCGGGTCGCCATCCGCATCATTGTCGTTGGCGAGAAGAACCGATGCCTGGATCGTAACCGGCGTATTGGCCTGCGCGGGAATGCCGGGGTCGTTTCCGGCGACCGGCGCGGTGTTCTGTGTCGGTCGCTCAAAGAGGACATCGACCCAATAATTGGAGGCGTTATAGCTTCCGCCGGGGAAGATGCCGTTTGCGCCATAGGCGTAGACGCCGTTTCCGCCGCTGGACGAACTTGACGGCGCGGTGAGCGGACCGTTGGTGCGGCTGGCATTGAAATAGTTGGGGCTGACGGCGTAATTGCCGTTGGAGTGGTAGCTTGCGACATAGGTGGTGCCGGCAGTAATCGTGACGGGCTGCGAGAAGGTCACAGTCTGCCAGCCGGCCGTCGTTTCGTTGGTAAAGGTAGCTGTCGCCAGCCGCGTGCCGGTGGTGCTCCAAAGCGATCCGGTGTGCGTGCCGGTATCGAGGGCGCTCTTGTAGTAACGGATCCCGGTGATCTGGCCCTGGGCCGAGGCAACGAACTTCATTCCGAGTTCGACCTGGCTTGGATCGTTCACCGAGGTCATTGCCGGGGTGTCGGAGGTGCTGAACAGGCTGACGGCCGTCGAGGGTGGATTGACGGTGAGGTTAACGGTGGCTGACGCGGTGCCGCCACGACCGTCCGAGATCGCGTAGGTGAAGCGGGCCGCGCCGGTAAAGCCTGTCGTCGGTGTAAAGGTGAAGGTCCTGCTCTGCGTATCGTAGTTGACCGAGCCGTTGACGGCCCCGTTTGCGCCGGTGACCGAGAGCGTGTCTCCATCGATGTCCGTGTCGTTGGCGAGGACCTGCGCGGCTGTGATGGTCATAGCCGCGTTCTGGACGCCAACGAAGCCGTTGTCGTTGCTTGCGACCGGGGCGGCGTTGACCCCGGACGGGTTGAAGACCACATCGACCCAGTAATTGGTGCCGTTGAAGCTGTTGCCGGGAAAGACCGTACTGCTCCCATAGGCGTAGACGCCGCCGCCCTGATCGACCTTGAGCGAACCATTGGTATAGGCCGAGTTGAAATACTGGTCGGTCGCCGAATAGTAGCCGTTGGTGTGATAGGAGGCGACATAGGTCGTGCCGGCCGCGATCTGAATCGGGCTGTTGAATTTGACGGTCTGCCAACCCGAGATCGGTTCTCCGGTAGAGATGCCGGTCGCCAGCAGCGAACCATCGGTCTTCCACAGGCTGACTTTGTGTTCCCCGGTATTGTAGAACCCCTTGAAGAAGCGGATCGCCTCGACCGAACCACTGGTCGTTGACTGGAAGCGAACGCCGAGTTCGACGCCGTCGCGGTCAAGAGCGGTTTCGACTGCGGGTTTTGCCGCAAGGGTCCAGAGGCTTGAGCTGATGGGCAGGTTGACCGTGACCTGCTTGCCGGTCGAGGGCGTTTCGAGGTTGACGCTGTCATCGACGGCGCGGGACTTGATGGTGTATGTGCCGCTCGCCTGAACGACCCAGCTATAGCTCCAGTTTTCCCGGCCGGTGGCCTTGAACCAGTGCGCGCCACCATCGGTGGAAACTTCTATGCCGGCGATGATGCCGCCGCCCGAATCCTGGGCTGTCCCGGTCACGGTGACCCGCTGGCCCTCGACGAAACTGGCGCCGACGGTGGGTGACGTGATGGTGGAGACCGGCTGGATATGGTCCGGCGATTGCGTGGCAAGGATGAGGCTCGCATCGATCGTCGATGGCTGGATGCCCATGTCGGCAAACATGTTGACCATCGACTGCTGGACATTGCGGTCCGTGGCTGTCGTGGGACCTTCGTGATCGGCATTCAGCCCCCAGGACCAGAAGACGGTGCCGGCACCGAAGACCAATGCGCCGCTTTCGGCGCGGTACATGGTCAGGCTGTGAGTGGCGTCGGCCGAGCCGACAGTGGTGCCGTAATCACGCAGATACGTGTCGACGGAGACCGTCGAGAGCGACAGATTGACGAGGCCGGCCGGCCGGAAGCCGTTTTCGACATCCGAATCCCATTCATAGCCCAGCAGGTTCTGCGCCAGTTGCAGCGTCTGGCCCGGCTGCAGATTGGCAACGTCGGTGTTGCGCCAGAAGCGAAGCTTGGAAAAATCGTATGGGACCGAGATTGCGTCCTGACGGTAGCTGTCCACCGTGAACATCGTGCCCGTCAGGGCGTTTTCGGGCTTCTGCCCGGGATCGGCAAAGCGTGGATCGCGCCAGGTTCCCGTGTTGACATTGCTCGGGTCGGTGCTCGTGCCCCAGGTCTCCTTGTAGCAGACCATGGTGCGATAAGCGGTGCCATTGCCGTCGATGCTGTTTTCCCAGCGAACCTTCCAGTAGCACTCGTTGCCGCTCCAGAAGGCAAGGTTGACGCCTGCGTCGCGGGCTGCCTCGACATTGGTGCGCTGTTCGGCCGACCAGTATTCGTCATGGCCCACCGAAAGGAACGCCTTGTGATTGAGCAGCTGGCTGCCGCTGCGGGTCGCATCGACGCCGGAGATGTAGGAAACGTCGTAGCCGTTCTGCTCCATCCACTGGATGGCGGAATGCTCGACGCCGAAGATGAAATCGTGGGTGCCGCCCACCGGGCTGGTGTTGGTGATCATCGGCCGGTTGTAGCTGACCGCCGATGCGCGGCCGATAGCGGTCAGGCCGCAGCTGCAATTGGGCGGCAGGTAGCCGATCATGTCAGCGGGATCGACGGGGACCTCGCCGTAGTAGAGGCTTGCGCCGCCCCAGGCATTGTAGGCCTGCCAGGTCGTATCGGAGGTCTGGAACACGACGTCGCTGGTGGAGCCGTCCTCGC
Source organism: Pararhizobium capsulatum DSM 1112 (assembly GCF_030814475.1). Taxonomy (NCBI): domain Bacteria; kingdom Pseudomonadati; phylum Pseudomonadota; class Alphaproteobacteria; order Hyphomicrobiales; family Rhizobiaceae; genus Pararhizobium; species Pararhizobium capsulatum. The sequence continues at coordinate 239,436 of NZ_JAUSVF010000002.1, forward strand.
GCACGACGAACGGGACGAGGCTTTCGCCTTCGGTGCCGTCCTCGCGCACCAGCTTGGCGAAATAGACGCCGGAGACGGCATCCTGCGGAATGGTCCAGCTTGCCGAGACCGACCAGTTTCCGCAATCAATCAACCCGAGCGACATATCGACGATCGGGTGCGGCTGGATCTGCGCTGTCGTCAGCGACTTGTCGATGCTGTCGACCTTGCGGGCGCCATCGCCGCCGTAATAGCCGAGCCGGTAGATGTCGATGCGGTAGTGGGTCGAATCCGTCGCGATCTTGAAGTTGACGGTCTGGCCGACATTGGTGCTGATTTCGGTTGCAAAGCCCTGGATATTGCCGTCGCCGTCGCCGTCGATCTCCCACTCGCTTCTCGGCGTACCCTGTTTCATATTTTCGAGAACGATCTTGTTCGTTGTCGTCGCGGCCGCCGCTGCTGCAGTTGGCGTGGCGTCATCGGACAGGGCGGTAAAGCTGCGGGCTACGGTTGCGGGGCCGACCGGGAGCACGACCGCCTTGGATTGCAGGGTGGTTTCCGGCAATGCCGGGGCAGCGTCTGCCGCGGCCGAGGAGGGAAGGTTGGCAAGCAGCACACGATCGTCCGTGGCGCCGACGTTTTGTGCCGGGCTGGTGTCAACCACCGCCGACAACACGCCGGCGGTGGTGGCAGACTTCACAGGGCCGGGCGCGAAGTCTGCGGTAAAGGTGGAAGCTGTTTTTGACGTCAGTCCATCGGCGGCGCGATAGATCGATGTGACATCGGCGGTATCTGCGGAAGAACTCCCGCCACTCGAATCGGCGCCGGTGGCGCTGTATACGCCGCTGATGCCAGCGGAGGCACTGAGGTAGTTGTCGTCTTTGATCGTGATTCTCAACATGCGCCACCGCCCCGATCGCTGTTTGCACCCCGTAGCATTGGGGTAACCTTGATCGTGAGTGTGACAAGTTTTTGCCGTCCTTGAACGACACCAATCGGTGGTATCGCGTGCGAAGGTGATATCCACCTATGTGATGATGAGGCGCATTCGGCTCGGCTGTTTGTACGGGCAAACCAACCGAAACACCGTTGGAGTACATTAAGGGTTAGCTTGAAGCCCTCTGCGAAGGAGGTTTTCGTCGCGGCAGAGGAGATTCGCGAAGGGGATACCTAGAGAATGTCTGGTTCAGATTGAACCAGACATCCTCTAGATTCTTGTGTTTCCGTTTGTCTTTTCGGGAAAACCGGTTTCCATCTTTCCCTGACAAACTCTAACGGTGCATCCGAGCCGATCGCCTCCGATCCGGGCGGAAAGATGCTCGGCGGAAGGCTTCAATCTAACTCTGAAAGGCTCTAGGATACCGGAAGAGGCAGAAACCACCAGGCGTTGCGAGTGTGGGGGATCGAAGTGCCGCGTTCAGGTGAAAATACCGGGGGACTTCGGAAGGCAAGGCAATCGGCTGGCGTTGGACGGCAGATCGGTGCGGCCGGTGAACGGCGCATCGTGTCGGCGCTCTGCTACGACATGGTCGGTTCGACAGACCTGTTTCAAAGACTGGATATCGAGGATTACAGCGAACTGATTGCCGCGGTTCAAGCGGCGGCAAAGCAGGCGATCACGTCCTGTTCCGGTGTTGTAAAGGTGATTGCAGGTGACGGCGGGCTTGCCCTTTTTCCCATCGAGCTCGGTGCCAAGGATGGTGCGTCGCTTGCCGTTCGCGCGGGGCTTGCCATTATCGATGCCTGCAAGCGGGCAGGGGCGAAATACGGTCATGGCGATGTGCGGCTGCGCGTGGGCGTGGCGACGTCCGTTGCATTGATCCATGCCCGGCAGGCGGATGGGTCGCAAGAACCGGTGACCGGGGCTGCCCTGGCGCTGGCGACACGGCTGGAGGCGCTGGCCGAGCCGGACACCGTTCTCGTTTCGGAGGAAACCCGAAATCTTGCCGGCCGCTCGCATGCCTTCGTGTTTCAGGGGACCCGCGCGCTCAAGGGTTTTGCGACCCCGCTCAGAGTATGGCGCGCATCCCCCCACCGTAAGGAAGTCGACAGGTTCTACGCTTTCGGCAATCTCATCGGACCCTTCATCGGGCGGGACGACGAACTTGAGGCGATAGCCAGCTGCTGGAGGAAAGTCTGCGATGGTACCGGTGAAATCCTCCTTTTGGAGGGTGAAGCCGGGCTGGGGAAGTCGCGGCTGCTGCGCGAAGTTCGCAAGATGACGCGGGATGCGCGGGTGAAGTCCTTCTTTTTTCAATGCTCCGTCGATGGCGCCCATTCGACGCTGCACCCTTTGATGCATGGTCTTCCCGGGCAGAGCGGGCAGCGGGGAACAACGGTTCGGCTGACCAGCTCGGCGGTTTCATCTCAGTTTGCGCGCAACGGCATCGATGATGTCGAGGCGGTTGACGTCTTTGCCCATATGCTGGGCGCCGACGGAGGGCACAGGCCGCTCTCGGATCTCAAACCGGGAGCCATCAGGGAAAGGGCACACCGGGCCGTTTTCCGGGCGCTTCAGGCGATGTGCAAAAACGGCCCGATCGTGCTGGCGGTCGAGGATATTCACTGGATCGACCCGACGTCCCAGGATCTCCTGACAGCGGCCATGGGGGCTGTCCAGCACCTTCCCGTCCTTCTCGTCATCACCTCGCGGCCGGTAAGGGAACGTGCATGGCTGGAGGATCACAGCCTGACCCGTCTCACGCTACGGCCGCTGACGGACGACGAGACCCGGCAGGCAATCGAAGCGATGTGGCCGAAGCATCGATCGGCCATGCTGGCGGAGTTTCTCGATGTTGCCGAACATATCTCGGGCGGTGTTCCTCTTTTCATAGAGGAAATATGCCAGTGGGCATCGGAGGGATTGAAGACCGATAGCATGAAACTGGCGAGCACGGTTTCGCCGGATCGTCTGTCTGCCTTCGAGAGCATCGTCGATGCGCGATTGAGCCAGGTAGGATCTGCGCGCGAAGTCGTTCGTGCCGGTGCCGTCGCGGGTTCCCGCTTCACGCTCGATCTTCTCAAGGAGATGTTGCCGGGGTTTAGCAGGAAAGCCCTGCTCGGCGCTGCAAACACGCTTTGCGATATGGGCTTGCTGAGCCGTCTGCGCATGCCCGGCCCAACCGCCTATGGCTTTCGCCATATGCTGATCCAGGAAACCATCTACAATACGCTGCTGCAGAAACAGAGGCGCGAGCTGCATCGCCGCCTGTTCAACGCTTGCCGGCAGATCGACAAGCTGGCCAGCTGGATGGATACGGGCGCGCTTGCGCAGCACGCCGAGTATGCAGGTCTTCTCGAAGATGCCGTCGGTCTGTTCATTGCGGCAGGCACGGATCATTCCAGCCGTTCCGCCCTGATCGAGGCGCGCCATCACCTGGAACATGCTCTGGCGCTCTGCGAACAGTTTGCCGAAGCGAACAAGGCCGAATTGCTGCAGCTTGCCGCCTTCGCGGCATTAGGCCCTATTCTGACGGGGACCGTGGGCATGGGGTCTCCGGCCGCCCGTGATCTCTACGAAAGAGGCATCGAGATCGCGCGACGGCAGCCTGTCGAAACCCAGCCTAGATGGTTTCCGATCTACTGGGGCTGGTGGCAGACGGGTGCAGATTTCCGCACGATGCATGATCGCGCCCTGCAGGTGCAATCGATACTCTCGGCCGTTAATGATCCAGAGATCCAGCTTCAGGTCAACCACAGCATCTGGGCGATCGATTTCAATCTTGGCCGGCACAGGGAAACCCAGGCTGCAATAGAAGCGGGGCTCGCTTTCTATGACGAGAGTGCGGCTAGGACAGGTCGAACCCTGTTCGGCGGACATGACGCAAAAGTTTGTGCGCTCGGTCAATTGGCGCTCTCCCTCTGGCTGACGGGGGATGTCGCGGGTTCGGACGCGGCACTGTCGGATATGATCTCCTTCGTCGACCGCATCTCGCATACGCCCAGCAAGGCACATTCGCTGGATACGGAGGCCGTTTCAGCCTTCTACCGGGATGATTACGAGGGACTGTCCGAGGTTGCCGCCAGCATGGCCGGGCTTTCGCGACAGCACGACATGCCGTCCCTGTTCGGCTTGTCGCAGCTTTTCGGCGGTTGGGCGGATGTGCACAGGGGCAAACTCGCCGATGGCTATGAAACGTTCCAGGAGGGCTTGTCTCTCCTGCGGGGCCTTGGCGCGGTTATCGATCTGCCGATCTATCTCTATATGCACGCTTCGATGCTGGGACTGGCCAGGGACTATGCGACAGCCATCGAGGTGGTGGGCGACGCCATCGAGAACACCAACGAAACCGGCCATCGCTACTGGCTCTCCGAGTTGTACCGGTGCCGGGCGGGTCTCAACAGCCACAACGGAGCGTCTGGGGACGTGATCGCGGAAGACCTTGTGGCCGCTTTCCATGTGGCTCGAAGCCAGGGAGCCGCCACCCTCCAGCGGCGTGCAGAGCAGACAGCCAGGGAGCTCGGCATTGTCCTTGAGCCTTGACCCTTGCCATCGGATCGCGGCCGGCCGGCTTTCCGGCGTCCCAGCCGATTTTTGCCGTTCACTCCTTGAGGGTTTTGACGTGCCTTTTGCCGCGCGGGTAGAAAGGACGGACGAAGATCGTTTTTTGCGTGACATCCTGCCAATCTGTAGCCGCGCCGGTGTCACCCGGCTGGGCGATCTGACCGGTCTCGACCATCTCGGCATTCCCGTCGCGCAGGCCGTGCGCCCGGTGGCCCTATCGGAAGTGACGTCGCTGGGTCGCGGCAAGACGCTGCAGCAGGCGGCCATCGGAGCCCTGATGGAGGCGATGGAACGGGTTTACGCGGAGGCGGTGCCGCCCGGGCGTGTTTTCGTCGCGACGGCGCAGGAGCTTGGGATTGCCGAGGGCGCGTTCGATACTCTTGCTTTACCGGAACGCAAGCGGGACTGGCGCAGTGTCGAGACGGCGTGGGTCCTCGGGCTCGATGTCGCAGGTGGTACCGAGATTCCCGTTCCGCTGGAGCTGGTCCATGCCTGCTATACCGAACCGCCTTTGCCCCATGACGGGCTGTTTCATCGAACGACCACCGGGCTTGCCTGTCACAGGACGGTGCACGAGGCCTTCCTTCATGGCCTGTTCGAATGTCTTGAACGGGACGCCTTGGCGCGTGCCTTCGCGACCCATGGGTTTTTCGACCGGATGCGGCTTGCGGCAGAGCGCCTTGATGGTGACGTGGGAACATGGTTGTCGATTTCGGCCGAGCACGGGATTGCAGCGGCATTCTGGAGCGCACCATCCCCGACGGGGGTTCCCGTGGTCTGGTGTCAGACGATTGAAACAGGCAGCGAGGCTCCGCTGCTCAGCCTCCCGACGGAAGGCTACGCGGCCGCGCCGACCCTGCCGCAAGCTATGGCCAACGCCTTGCTGGAAGCCCTCGTGACGCGGGCAGCGGTCATATCCGGGGCGCGGGACGATCTGACGGCGACCCATTATAGTCGCGCGCGCGCTGATATCGTTGCAACGGCGAGACAGCTCATTCTTGACGCGGGAAAGACAGAGAGCAGCGGATTGCAGGAAATCCCGGCTGTTCAATGCGCCAGCGATATTGTCGAACGTGTCACAGTAGTGGGGCTGGGAGCGGTGATCGCCGTTCCCGTAGGCTCTGACAGGGGTATCCATTGCGTGCGCACGGTTCTTTCGGCAGCACTTCCCCTTGCCGTCGTGCGGTGAGGCGGTGATGGCCGGAAGCGACACGCAAGGACCGCTCCTCGTCTTTCTCGGTCCCACGCTTCGGTTGGCGGATGCGCGCGAAATTCTCGATGCCGTCTATCTGCAGCCGGCCGGGCAGGGCGATATCCTGCTGGCCGCGCATGCCTTTCGCCCGCGCGCCATGCTACTGATCGACGGCCAGTTCGAGCATCGGCCGGCCGCTCGGCACAAGGAAATCCTGTGGGCGATGGCCCAAGGCATCGTCATGGTCGGGGCGGCCAGCATGGGCGCGCTGCGTGCTGCGGAACTGGCGCCTTGCGGCATGGTCGGCGTGGGCCTCGTCTATCGCTGGTACCGCCGCTGGCCGCTGGCCCCGGATGACGCGGTTGCAATCCAGTCGGCGCCGGCCGAACTCGGCTTCATGCCGTTGACCGATGCCCTGATCGACCTGCAGCGGACCTTTGCGATGCTGATGCGACGGGGCCTTATCTCGTGGAAGGAGCGGCAAGCGCTTGCCGCCATTGCCCGGACAACGGATTTTCGCCAGCGCACGCTCGAAAATGCGTTTTCCGAGGTGGGTCTTCTGGCGGAGAGATGTGCTGGCTTGCGATCGCAGATCATCCACCAGAAGGCTGTGGATGCCATACAATCCCTACGCCTTCTGCCGGATATCGTGAAGCGTCGGCAGGGCTCTCGCTCTCTGCAGCAGTGGCGTGTGACCAACACTATGCTGCGGGATCTGGAAGCCGCCAACATTGACATATCATTGATACATAAATACTAATAAAACCTATAGCTGCATGCCTCCGTTGGAAGAGATATTGTGCGATGAGCCCGTATCTGAACGCAGCCCCGGCAACATCGGATGCCCGCCTCGGCACACGGTTCTGGATTTATCCGCAACCACCCTTCATCCCCGGCTACGAGCAGCCGGATCGCGTCTGGCTGAACATTTCCCGCGACGATATTTCCGATGGTCCGAGCGACGGTTCGATGTATGTCGCCGATCCGCTTTTCGACAAGCAGCCCTATGGTCCCAGCGCGTTGCCGCCCTTTCTTGGACCATGTCGTGCACCGGCACGCGCGAGCATCGACCGGCATTTCGATCATCTCGATCCGCAGTCGCGCGCCTATCTCGGCGTCCATGCCTATGCCTGCGTGCATTTTGTTCTCGATGTCTGGCATAGCTATCTTGGCAGGCCAGTCGAATGGTTCTTCCGGGACGTCTACCCCCGGCTGGAGATCGTGCCGCTGGTGGACTGGCCAAATGCCCAGGCGGGGTATGGTTTCCTCGAACTCGGTTTCTCGGATGTCGGTGGCATACGCCGGCCCTACGCCCTGAATTTCGATAGCATCGCCCACGAAATGGGGCATCTCATCAGCCTGTCGGAGGCGGGTTTCCCGACGGGGCTTTCACGAGGCGACGACTTCTTCGTCTTTTCGGAGGCTTTTTCGGATTGCGTGTCGCTCATCTCGTTCCTGCACTTCGATTCTGCGATCGATCGTCTGCTGCGGCGGACCCGGGGCAACCTGCTCCTCTACAACGAACTCAACCGTTTCGCCGAGACGAGCCCCGAGACGCAGATCCGTCTTGCCACGAATTTTCGGCGCATGTCGGAGGTGACGCGCGAGGTTCACGATCGCGCGTTGCCGTTCATCGGCGCGGTCTTCGACAGCATCGTCGATGCCTATCATTTTCGGCTGGTGGAGAGCGGGTGCGCCGGGCAAAGCCTGATCGATACGGATCTGCGTGATCTCAGCCTGGGCGATTTCGATCGGTTTCACACCTTGACCGCCGATGCTTTCGCCGACGATCCGCTGGCGTTCAAGCGTGCCCTGATTGCTGCCCGTGACGATATCGGCCGCGCACTGGCGAGGTCGCTGAGGATGCTCGATCCCGACAATCTCAAGCTTGAACTTGCAGCAGCTGCAGTCGTGACTTCAGCGCGCGGTCATGCGGCGGACCGGCTGCGTGAGAATTTCATCTGGCGCGAAATCATCAATCCAACTTGAACCGTGGAAGGAAACGAAGATGAGCAGCTGCAGCGAGAACCCCTATGCGGGCATGCGTGACGAGGTCTTTAATCCCGGCGAGGTTCGCCTTTATGGACGCAGCCAGTTCAACCCACCTGACGGCCTGGGAGGTGAACCGGATGGGACCGGCCAGATCGCGGCGGATGGGAAGAAAATGCGGTTTCGCGCCGGCGAGGGCTATATCGCCATGGACATGCGACAGGATGCGGAGGCTGTCAGTGTCGGCATCATCTATGGTTATGCTTACGAGGGACATTGCTACAAGCTACCGAAGCCGCGCATCATGTATTTGCCGGTGGAACACCAGCCAATTGTCGGCGGTGATAGCGGCTGCGATTGCGGTTATGCGCCAGAGCTTGGCTATGTTGTCTGGGCGGTGGACAAGCTCGATCGTGTCATCGTCCTCGATATGCGCTCGGATGACGTAAAGACCCTGCTCCTGGAGGAGAATATGCCGGGCAACCGCTCACCGCAGGCCTATGCCCAAGCGATGGCGATGGCGCCTCAGCGAGGCCGGGAATAGGCGGGATGTCCCGCCCATCGCTTGAGAGAAATTCGCTCGCCGCAAACCGGTTTCGGCGGGAAGGCGTCACCGAAACGTATCAGGAGAGGCTTATATAATAAATACCGACGCCGATCGTGCGATCAATGGGCTGAGAAAAGCTGTGCAAGCGAGAGTCGTTCGGAAGGAGACAGGGAGGGGTCACTCTCTGCCTCATCGACGAGGCCAGCCTGCTCGATGCAAAAAGCATGGGCGGCAATTGCCGCTTCATCCTGGTCCTTGAAAGGACCGAGAACGGTCGAGTATTCCTCTATCGTCACCGACATCGTCCTGGTGTCATCGTTGTAGATGAAAGTTGCCCTCAGGGGGCGCCTACTTGTTGCCATTGGATCCTCTGAATCAATTCGCCGCTTCGATTTCGCGTATGCGTACGAGGTTTCTTTTCGTTTGAAACAGTAGGACCTATGTTTTTCTACGCGGGAGGTTGGCCTGTCATCTCCTGCCAACTTAATTGCGAAGACACGCAGCGCAAGTCGTTTTTTTGCTCCAGATGAACATGGTTTGCCTTTGTCTGGAAAACAACAATGCGTACCCATAGAAAAGGTTCCATGCGATCGTCACTTCAGTCGTGCGACCAGGCAACTGCATCGCTCGCGCATCGATTGCAGAGAAAAAATTCGCTGGCAGGTGATGTCGAACGTTGGAAGATCGCGCCGCAGTGAACGCATACGAGTTCCGTGGGGGGCGCCGAGCGACGTGGCTCCTCCGATTGATCTGCCAGCGCGCCCTTTTTGACCTTGCTCAACGGCTTTAGACTGACATCTCTTGGTTGATGGCTGCTGCATCCGGTCGCGGTGGGGGTGCCGATCCTATTGTCCGGCGTCTCAATCATCGGCAAGGGCTGGCGGTTTCCTTGTTCGTCGATCATTCCGGCAGAGCAAAGTTAAAACGCTCGACATCACGTGCGAGCGATATGGTTTGGCTGGACGTTCCGGATTGAAAAAGGGCCTCTTTCCCGGATCCGGAACAAACACGGATGCAAATCGTTTCTCAAGAACTTGGCAGAGGTAGAGACACGGCTCCAGACCCGGTAAATCTTGCTGATTAGACCCGCTGAATCGACCGTCAAGCAACCGTCCTATAACGTACCAAAAACGGCCTGCGGATATCGCTTGTTTATCCAACATTCCTCCCTTCGGGTTTAACCAGATTTCGGCTGGAAAAAACAAGAGAATTCTTAATACGATAGTGTACGATGGTTTCGCTATTTTCACGTGTGCATATGGCAAGATGAAAAATGCAGGCACGCCTTTCGTCGTGAAGGCCGAGTGCCTTCCCGTCCACTTGGTACAGGACCGCAATGACGTCACCGGATTCACCCGCAGCAAGATTTGAAATTCAGCGCTACGACAAAGTATGGGTCGTGACGGTTTACCAGTTCGACCATAGTGAGCATCGCTCCTTCCAGAGCCGCGACCAGGCGGCGGAATTTGGCAACGCACGCGTCAAGATTGCAGCACAAAGCCGACGTGGGCCGACGAGTCCTCCGGACAAGGAAGGCTGATCTGAAGACGGCCGGTCTCAAGAAAAATGCGATTTTGGCTTTCTTCCTGGAGTTTGTCAGGGAAAAGTGGGAACCGGTTTGTCCCTGACAATCGAAAACTAGCGAATGTCTGGTTCAATCTGAACATTCGCAAAGGGTCGTTTGCTATTTCTGCCCGAAGGCGCATAGTGGCTACATCTCGACAAGGGCGCCAGGCCCTTCTCCAGCAAAACAATCAGACATCGCAGCTATCCACTTGGTCGAAAACGTACATTCGCCCGTGTGATATGGCGCACCGACCTGCTTTGTCCCATAACCTGTCATGAATGAGTTGGCGTTTGGTCCTGCTGTGTAATTCCTTAAGCCGGAATCGGTCTAAGGATAAAATTGTGCAGAAGGCATAAAGTGCTACGGCAACCTGAGTGCGTCATAGATGACGCACGGCGCTGCAGCCCGAACTCCGACGGGATTGGAGAATGGAATGTCACAACCAACGCAGCGCGCGGTTCAGAATATACTTCTGAAAGCGCTGCGACCGGAAGACTTCGACGCACTCTCTGCGCACATGGAGTGGGTAAAACTGTCTTTGAGGGAGGTTGTTGTCGAGGCAGATGAACCGAACCCATTCGTGTATTTCATAGAAGATGGACTGGCATCGGTCGTCGCCCGATCGTCGGATGGTGAAACATGCGAAGTCGGTCACGTGGGGCGCGAAGGCATGACCGGTTACCACGTGCTTCTCCTGACGCGCACCACCACGCATCGAACGTTCATGCAGGCAACCGGAGCCGGCTTCAGGGTCGCCGTCCAGCCGTTTCTCGGCGTCGTGAACAACCATTCACAGATGCACAGCCTGTTTCTTCGCTACATTCATTCCTGCGAAGTTCAGCTCGGACATTCGGCTCTGGCGAACGCCCGCTACAGCATGTATGCGCGGCTGGCGAGATGGCTGCTGATGTGCCATGACCGAATTGACGGTGACAACCTGCCGCTGACGCATGAGTTCCTGTCTCTGATGCTAGGCGTCCGGCGATCGGGCGTAACCGATCAGCTCCATATTCTGGAAGGCCTGCATGCGATAAAGGCCACGCGGGGAAATGTCCGGATCATCGACCGACGCAAGCTTGAGGAGGTCGCCGGCGGCTGCTATGGCGCCGCCGAGGCGGAGTATAGGCGCCTGATCGAGGAGCCGGTGGAAGATTTCGATCTTTCGTGAACTCAATCCGAAGCCGTCACGGCTTCGGAAAAGGCGATTTTCATCAATACATTTCCGGTTTAGTCGCAAATTTCGATGCTTCTTCCAAAGATCGTGCGCCCTTCGCGCATCGCCGTGCTCATCAAGGCTCGTGCATCCGCGATGGCCTCGATCCTCGCCTGGCCGAGATCGTCCAGTTCGGTTCCCTCGGGGTCATCGATGGGTCCGTTGGCGGTCATGATGTTGAAAAAGTACCTGGGCACGCAGCGCCGCTCCTCGCGTCGGCTCTCCAAACCTAGCCAAAACTTGGGATGCGGCGCAAGCACGGGGCAGCGGTAAAGGCGCGCAATTCACGCCTCCGTTCCAAACCGCTTGCCAGGGGACAGCAGGAGCAGAAAAAGCAGTTACGTCTCCGAGATTTCAGGAACGGTCGTGACAGCGCGCCGCTACCGTTTCGTAAATCTGTTCCGCCGGTTGGGTCAGTGGCAAAAAGCGCCCCATGGCCAGCCGCAGAAGGGCTTTCAGATGGAGGCGGCCACCGTATCCGACTGTTGCAGCGAGAGGCAGCATCTTCCCGACATCGGAATACAAGCGAGCAAATTCCGCAAAATTGCTGAAATCCTCGTGGTTGCCGGCCCTCATTAAAAAGGTTTCCGTTGCCGCACCGTTCGCAAGCACGGCCTCGTGGGTATCAAGCACGATATGGAAATATTCGAGAACGTCGGTTTTTGCCGGAAGAGCGGGGACAACCGAACTGCCGTTGACCAGGTCCCGGGCCTGGATAAGCACGCCTTCGAGCAACAGACCGTGTCCGGGCGACAGATAGAGGTCGGCATACGGCGTATTTTTTCCCAGGGCATTCTTCGCAATACGGATCGGCATGACGTTTGACGGCCACCGTGCGCCGCGACGCTGGTAGCGGTTGAAACCGATCCATTTCACCGGCTTGGCGGTTCCGTTCGCGGTCTTGACGAGATCGCCGATCCGGAGGCTCTCGACGGGAACCTCGCCGGCTGTCGTCAGGATGGAGGTGCCCCGCACAAAGCATCGCGAGCCATCCCCTTTGTCCTTGTCCTTGTCTTTGTCTTTATCCGACTTGGCGTAGCCTATCGTTGGAACTGTCATGGCCAGGATTGCCGCAGCCTTCGCTCCTGCTGCCGCCGTAAGGCCAAGGAAATGTCGTCTTGTGCGTCCGAGCACCGTATGGCTGTCGCGTTCAACTGGCATGTTGGCCTCCAATGGTCGGTAGGACTGATGTTGGCCCAGTCTACCTTGGTTTTGGAAGCACGCAGATTACTCAAAAAGGACAGCTGAGGGCATTTTTGTCGGAATATTGAAGCATTCGAGGGAGAAGCTACGCCAAATGATGTAGGTGACGTACCCTCGCGTGATTGCCGCATATACTCACGGAGAGGGCTAAAAACGCTTGCCCTACCGCTTTCGCCACCCTGCCTGCGAACGCCTGTTTTGACGTTCGCAGGGGCCGCAGCTTAAAGCGATGGAATTAGACCACCGTCTCGCCGCCGTCGACGACAAGGATCTGGCCGGTCATGTAGGACGAGCGGTCGGAGACGAGGAAGAGGATCGGTTCGGCGATTTCGGAAACATCCGCCCAGCGACCGAGGGGCACCTTGTCGGCGATATAGGCTTCGATTGCCTGTCTACCGCCCATCTGCGCGATGAAGGGTTCGTTGAAGGGGGTATCGACCCAGCCGGGGCAGAGTGCGTTCACGCGGATGCCGAATTTTGCATAGTCGCCGGCCATCTGCCGGGTCATGGCGATGACGGCGTGTTTCGTCGTCGTATAGGCGATCATCTCGCGGTCGTAGAGCACGCCGGATGAGGACGCCGTATTGAGGATCACGCCCTTGCCCGCCTGCTTCATGATCGGCATGACAAAGCGCGCCGCCATAAAATGCGCTCGCACGTTCAGCGACCAGGATTTGTCGAAACCTTCAATCGCCACCTGCTCGAGATCGCCGGCCACCTGCGCGCCGGCATGGTTGTGCAGGATATCGATACGGCCATGATGCTCCACGACGGAGGCGATGCCGGCCTCCAGCGCATCGTCGTCGGTGACATCGAGAACGAGGCTTTCTGCTGTTCCGCCGGCCTCGTGGATCAATTCCACGGTCTCGCCGGCATTCATGAAATCCACATCGACGACGACGACGTGAGCGCCTTCTCGCGCCATGGCCAGTGTGCCGGCACGGCCGATACCTGAGCCGGAGCCGGTGACAATGGCGACGCGGTTCTTGAGGATCATGGCGGCCTCCCGTTCAGTTCGTTGTTTTCTTTTCGCGCATCAGGAAACGCGCGATGAGGATCATGCAGAGCGACGCCACCAGCACCATCGTCGCGATGGCGTTGATCTCGGGCGTGACGCCGCGGCGGATGGAGGCGAAGACATAGATGGGCAGCGTCGTGTTGGAGCCGGCGACGAAGAAGGCGATGATGAAATCGTCGAAGGAGAAGGTGAAGGCGAGCAGGAAGCCGGCAAGGACCGACGGCATGATTTGTGGCAGCACGATCTGGCGGAAGGTCGTGAAGGGCGTTGCATAGAGATCGTTGGACGCCTCGACGATATCGCGGCCGAGGCTGGCGATGCGGGCTTTGACGATCATCGTCACCAGCGCCATTGTGAACAACCCGTGGGCTGCGATGATCGAGCCGAAGCCGAGGGAGAGTTTCGGTGGCTGCTCGCCCGGCCATGCGGCTGCCAGCAGTGGATTGATGAAGCCGAAGACCTGTACCAGCGCCACCAGCGTCGCAATGCCGATGACGACGCCCGGCACGACGATGGCGGCGGCGAAGAGACCATCGAACACGGCCCGCATCCGGCCACCCAGTCGCTCCATGCCGAGCGCCGCCATGGTTCCGAAGACGGCTGCGAGCACGGCGCTGATGAAGGCGATCACGAGGCTGTTCTGCAGCGCGTCCGTCAGGAAGGTGTTGGAGAGCGCCTTGGCATACCACTGGGTCGAGAAGCCGACGAACTCGCTGGCGCTGCGGCCGGAGTTGAACGAGAACAAAACGACCAGCGCAATCGGCGCATAGAGAAAGACATAAACGGCAGAAATGAAGCCACGCATCAGACGAGATCCACCTGTCGTGTGCCGGCCACGCGCCACGCGATGCGCATGGCAACAAGCAGGATGATGACGACGACCACGACGAGCGTCACGGCAATCGCCGAACCGAACGGCCAGTTGCGCGATTGCAGGAAGAGATCGACCAGCGCATTGCCGATGAAGAACACCTTGCCGCCGCCGAGAAGCTGCGGAATGAGGTATTCGCCGAGCAGCAGGATGGTAACGAGCGCAACCCCGGTCATGACGCCGGGCAGCGACAGGGGCAGGGTGATGCCGAAGAAGGTCGAGATCGGTTTGGCCCCGAGATCGGCGGAGGCTTCCAGCAGGCGGCGGTCGAGCTTCTCGAGGCTCACATAGATCGGCATGATCATCAGTGGCAGGTAGCTGTAGACGATGCCGAGCAGCACGGCGCCCGGCGTATTGAGGAGCCGGACATTCTCGATGCCGACCATCTCAAGGAGATGCGGCAGGCCACGGGCGCCCAGAATGTACATCCAGGCATAGACGCGCACGAGCAGGCTCGTCCAGAACGGCACGACGACCAGCGAAACCAATACCAGCCGGTATTTCGGGCTTGCCTTGACGGCCAGATAGTAGGCGACGGGATACGCGACCAGCAGGCAGAGGAAGGCGCCGACCGGGGCGAGCATCAGCGTGTTCTTGAAGGCTGCCGCGCGGGCTCCGAGATTGGCGAATTGCGCAAAGGTGAAGGACGCCTGATAGCCGCCTTCCGGCGCGCGCTCGCCGAAGGAGAAGACGACGATGGCGATGAACGGCAGCACCAGAAACACGAACAGCCACAGGCTTGCCGGCGTGAGCAACGCGGCAGTGACCAGGCGTTTCTTGGTTTCGGGTGTGATGGCCATCGGATGTTTTCTGTTTGAGGAGTGGAGGCGGCCACGCCCGGGGGCGTGACTGCGGTGTTTGAAATCCTTGCGCTGGAACCCTCTTCTTCCCGTTGGGGAGAAGAGGGAGCCAGATTAAGCAGACTTGAAGCGCGCCATCAGCTCCGCGCGGCCCGGATCGGTCAGCGTCACGGCGGCGCCGAATTCCAGGGGCGTCAGCGATGCCTCGTCCGGATAGACGATCTTGTTGGAGGTGATCTCCTTCGGTAGCAGTGCGATGATGCGGCTGTCGGTGGCGGGCGCGCCGTTGGCGATATGCTCCTTTACCGCGTTGGCCGGGTCCATCAGATAGTTGAGCAGGGCGTAACCGGCCGCCTTGTTCGGTGCGCTCTTGGGGATGGCGTAGTAGTCGGTCCAGATTTCGCCGCCGTCGGTGCCGAGGATATAGGCGATCTCAGGCATGTCGCGGTTGAGCTGGGCGCCGTCATTGGTCCAGCACATGGTCATCCAGGCGTCGGTCGAGCGCATGGAGGGCTGGTAGTCGGAGTTGATGGCGAAGAGATGCGGCTTGACCTTGATCAGCAGCTCTTCGGCCTTGGCGAGTTCTTCGGCCTTGATCGAGTTGAAGCCGTAGCCGAGCGAGACCAGCGCGCTGCCGATCGTCGTCAGCTGGTAGTCGTGCACCATGGCGCGGCCGTCGGCTTCCGTCTGGGCGATCTCGAAGAAGTCCTTCCAGGTGGTCAGCTTGCTTTTGATCTTCGAGGTGTTGACGGAGAAGCCGGTCGTACCCCAGTTCTTCGGCACCGCGTAGGTCTTGCCGTCGATCTTGCCTTCCGAGGTGAAGCGCGGGTTCTGCGTCGTCTGGCTGAAGTTCGGCACCTTGGCGAGATCGAGCTCCTCGATCAGGTCGAGCTTCTGGTAGGTGGAGATCGTGTAGTTCGTCGGCACGAACAGCGACCAGCCGGAAGCGCCCGCCTGCAGCTTTGCCAGCATTTCCTCGTTCGAGCCGAAGACGTTGACCTCCACCGCGACGCCGGTCGCGGCGGTGAAGTTCTCGAAGGTTGCGGGGTCATGGTAGTTCGGCCAGGTGGCAATCGACATCTGCGTGCCGAGGTCTTCCGCCGCAAAGGCCGGGCTCGAAAGCGCGCCGGGGAAGCGGGTCATGACCGCGGTCGCCAGACCAAGGCCGGTGATACCGAGGAAATGCCGGCGAGAGACGGAGCCGCGCTTCAGGCGCATGAACTCGTCCATGAAGCCCGATGCGGAGATGGGAAGATTATCCTTGTAGTCCTTGCTCATGATGCTGTTCCCTTTGTTTTGATTTTAGGCTGCACGTGATGCTGAAAAGACAGTTATGCTGAAAAGATGTGGGCGGCTCTCGGATCGAAGCCGAGGAAGACCGCTTCGCCGGGCTCGACCAGTTCGCTGTCCTGAATGCCGCGCCGGTCGGCGGTCACGAGAAAATCGCCAAGCCCCGGAACGCTGACGGCATATTCCGCCGACGAGCCGAGGAAAATGCGGTGGGTCACCGTTCCTTCAAACGAGGCGAGATCGGTCGCGGCTGCCCGGGTGAGCCGGATGGCCTCCGGGCGGATCGCGACGATTGCATCGCCGGGCGCGAGCGACGCAACGCCTGCTGATATCGCCGAGCCATCCTTCAGTCTAAGCGTGCTGCCGTCCGCCTCAAGCTTCGCATCGATACGGTTGGTCTTGCCGACGAAATCCGCGACAAAGAGATCGGCGGGTCGATCATAGACCTCCTGCGGCGATCCGAGCTGGCGGATGCGCCCCGCGCTCATGACGCAGACGATATCTGCCATTGAGAGCGCCTCTTCTTGATCGTGGGTCACGAGCACGAAGGTGATGCCAAGCTCGCGCTGCAGCGTCTGCAGTTCGATCTGCATGGCCGAGCGCAGCTTCTTGTCGAGCGCGGCGAGCGGCTCGTCGAGAAGCAGCACCGACGGACGATTGACGAGCGCGCGTGCCAACGCAACACGCTGTTGCTGGCCGCCGGACATTTCATGGATGCGGCGCTTGGCGAAGCCATCGAGCCGCACCATCTCCAGCGCTTCCGCCACCCGGTGGTTGATTTCGGCAGAGGTGAGCTTCGGCCGCATCTGCTTCAGGCCATAGGCGACATTCTGCTCGACGTTGAAATGGGGAAACAGCGCATAGTGCTGGAACACCATGTTGACCGGGCGGCGATAGGCGGGGATGCCGTTCATCTCGCGCCCGTCGATCAGCACGGTGCCTTCGCTCGGCTGCTCGAAGCCGCCGATCATGCGCAGGCAGGTGGTCTTGCCACAGCCGGACGGGCCGAGCAGCGCCAGGAAGGCGCCCTTCGGCACGGTAAGGTTGATGTCCGTCACGGCGGTCACGGCGCCATAGTTTTTCGTGACCGAACGGAACTCGATGTCGTTCGTCGAAGCGGATGTCAAATCTGTTCCCCGCGGTTGGTTTGGAGAGGACAGTCTATCGCTGCCTTTTGCCACCGTCGTTAGGAAAAGACTAAGCCCGCCCCTCCCGGACGGTATATACCCCGAAAGAGGTATTTTAGCTCGAAAAGCTTCGTGGAAGGTATATACCGGCAGCCGCGATACGTGGCGGCGAATGGAGGGAGGCAGTCGGATGAGCACAAATCTCGAAGCGCTGTTCCAGGCGTTCAGTGCCACCATCGGCAAGCCGGCCATGGACGATGCTACCTTCGGCGAAACCTTCCGGCAGATGATGTCGTCGCTGGTGCGGTTCGACTATCTCGTGGTCTTTGCCTATCGCGGCAAGGAGCGGCCGGTCGATCTCTACAGCACCTTCAATGCGAAGGAGCACATCATCTTCGTCACACTCTATCAGGCCGGTCCCTATCTGCTCGACCCTTTCTACCAGACGGCCCAGGATCGCCGCGCCGGCGTCTTCCGCATGCGGGAACTGGCGCCAGACCGATTCTTCTCCAGCGAATATTACCGTACCTATTATGTGCAGACCGGTCTTGCCGAGGAAATCGGCTTCTTCGTCACAACAGACGATGACATCACCATCGCCCTGTCGCTGATGCGGCGCGAGGAGACCGGCGTTTTCCCGGCTGCGGAGTTCGCGGTGTTGAAGCAGGCGGAGCCGCTGGTGACGGCCATGGTGCGGCATTACTGGTCAGGCCTTGGAAGCCGTTTCGATACGCAACGCAGGTCCGGTCCTCGCGGGCGCAAGCGTGGTGCGGGCGAAAAGGCGCTGCAACCGGCCGATGCCGTCTGGCGTGGTCTGAACCTCACCAGTCGCGAAACGGCGATCGTCGATCTCGTGCTTCAGGGGCATTCGTCGGAATCGATCGGCCTGAAGCTCAATATCTCCACCGGTACGGTCAAGGTTCATCGCCGGAACGTCTATCGGAAGCTCGGCATCTCCTCCCAGACCCAGCTTCTGTCGCTCTATCTCCAGAACCTGACGTGACGCGGATACAGCCTACCAGTTGCCGGGGTCGGCGGTGTGATCGATCAGGGCAAATTCGTCGGCCGTCGCGCGGTCCAGCTTCTGATCCGTCGCCACATTTGCCTCATCCGTCACCGCATAGCGGACAGGTGGCGGCCCCTTGGCCAGCTGCTGATACATGAGCAGGGCGGCCTCTTCGGCCGTGTCGGCCTGGATCTGCTGCGTGGTGGTGACCGTGAATGTCTGCATGGCCTGATCTCCTCTGTTGTTTTTCCAGCGCCGTCGAAAATCTAGCTCCGGCTTGCCTCCAGCGCGATTTCCAGGTCCGCGATCAGATCGTCGGGATGTTCTATGCCGATCGACAGGCGGATGGTGGATTCCAGCACGCCGATCCTCTGGCGGACATCCAGGGGCACGCCGGAATGCGTCATTGTTGCGGGGTGGCTAGCAAGCGATTCCGTACCGCCGAGACTGACGGCAAGCTTGAAGATCTGAAGGGCGTTCAGGAACTTGAACGAAGCTTCCTGACCGCCCTTGATGTCGAACGAAAATGTCGACCCCGCCCCGGTGCACTGCGCTTCGAAAGTCTTGCCGAGCGGGGAGGCCGGGTCGTGATAGGGAAGATAGTGGATGCCTTCGACCAGCGGATGATCGCGCAGTAAATCGGCGACCTCCTTTGCGTTGCTGTTTGCCTTTTCCATCCGGATCGACAGGGTTTCGAGCGAGCGGCCGAGCATCCAGCAGGAATGCGGATCGAGCTGCGTGCCGATGGCACCGCGCAGCGCCTTGACCTGTTTCATCACCGCCTTTGGACCCAATGCCGCGCCAGCGATCAGGTCGGAATGTCCTCCGACATATTTGGTCAGCGAGTAGAGTGAGATATCTGCGCCGTGCTCGATCGGGCGCTGGAAGACAGGCCCCAGCAGCGTGTTGTCGCAGGCGATGATGGGTGTGTGTCCCTGCATCCTGCCGATTGCGTCGGCGATCCTGCGGATCATCGCGATATCGACGAGGCTGTTGGTCGGGTTGGCCGGTGTTTCGATGAGGATCATCGAGACCCGTCCCTTCGCCGCGGCCTGATCGGCTGCCGCCTGTACGGACTGCTCGTTGACGCCATCGGAAAAGCCGACGGCCGCGACGCCCATGTTGAGGAAGGTCTTTGCCAGCAGCGTCTCTGTGCCGCCGTAGAGCGGCTGCGAATGGAGAATGGCATCGCCCGGCCGCACGAAGGCGAGCAGCGTCGTGGCGATGGCTGACATGCCGGAGGAAAACAGCGCGCAGCTCTCCGTCCGCTCATAGACAGCCAGGCGGTCTTCGACGATCTCGCTGTTGGGATGGTTGAAGCGGGAGTAGACGAGGCCGGCTCCGGTGCCTGCCGGCGGCTCGCGGCGGCCAGATACGAAATCGAAGAAGTCGCGCCCTTCCTCCGCTGATCGGAAGACGAAGGTCGATGTCAGAAACACCGGCGGCTTCACCGCCCCTTCCGAGAGTTCCGGGTCGTAGCCGTAATTCAGCATCTGCGTTTCAGGATGCAGCGCATGATTACCGATGTGGGTCTTGGAGGGGTGTGGAGCGGTCATGGCAATCTCCTCTGCGGGGGTGCAAGCAGCTTACACCAACGATCGATGAAGTATCGACGTATGTCTCCGATCAGGGATTTGCCAGAAGCAGGCTGGATTTTCCTGCCCGCAATCGTTGCTTCCTATTTCGCTGAAGGAGAACCCCGCAGGAGCAGCCTCCTGCGACCACCTATTGCTTTCGACAGGTGCAGGCGTCGTAACCGCCAGCAAACAGGCGGCCGGCTTTCATGCCGATCATCGACGGTATCTCGCGGACATGCGAAACGCGCAAGGAACGCGCGATCGCGATCGCCGCCTCGGCGCAGATCGCGGCGTCTTCGGCGGCATTGTGATGCTTGAAGCTCAGGCCGAGATGGCCGGCCAGAATGTTGAGCTTGTGGGAGCCGAGATGCGGCCAGACCCTCTGCGCCATCTTCACCGAGCAGAGATAGGAGAGCTCTGGATAGCTTTGCCGGTAGAGATCGAGGCACGAGCGCCAGACGCTGAAATCGAAGGCGGCATTGTGGGCGATCATCGTCGCACCGCGAAAATCGTCCGTGAACTCGTCCATCACCTCGGGAAACTCGCATGCGTCCTCGACATGTTCAGGACGGATGCCGTGGATGGCAATGTTGAAGGAGGAAAACCGCATGCCCTTCGGACGGATCAGCCGCTCTTCGACCCGCACGACCCTGCCATCCTCTATCCAGGCAAGCCCCACGGAGCAGGCGCTTCCACGTTGCTCATTGGCGGTTTCGAAATCGATGGCGATGGTCTTCAAGATGGTATCCCGGCTGCTCGTGCGCCGCTTCTACTGCATAATTCCCCAAACCGGAATCGGCTTGCGGATAAATTATGCCGCAGGCATGAAGGCGAGAGTCAACCCTGGTGTGTCACAGAGAACGCAAGGCCCGCACTTGCGAAAGGGCAAGTCCGGGCCGAGGCGATGTTCAGACCAGAATGAAATCGCTGGCGCTCAAGGTAGATACATTGTCGAAGGTTGCCAGCAGGACCGCTTCCTTGTCGCCGCCCTTGCCGTCGCCATCGAACCAGAGCCGGTGCGTATCCTTCTCGTAGAGGAAGGTTGCGCCGGTTGTCGTGAAGTTGGCTTCGTCGGCAAGCACAAGCTTGATGGCGGTTCCCTTGCTCAGGCCAAAGCTGATGTCATCGATGGCGATCTTGTCCTCGCCGCGCTTGAAGTCGGTGATCTGGTCACCGCCATCGGCGAGGTAGCTGAACTGGAAGGTGTCCTTGCCGGATCCGCCGGTCAGATGATCTCCACCGGAGCCGCCGATCAGCGTGTCGTCGCCACCCCGGCCCTGGAGGATATCGTCCTTGCTGCCGCCCGAAATCCATTCGCTGGCATTCGAGCCCCGGATGTCGTCGTCCTGGCTCGTGCCCCAGATGCGCTCGAAATTCTTGGCGGTCAGGCCGCGTGCGAGGCCGTCGTTCTTGGAATTGTCAAGCAGGTCGAGTTTCACCGAGGAATCATAACCGTAATAGTTGAAATCCAGCGTATCGATGCCGGAGCCGCCATCGAAGGTATCCTTGCCGGTGAATTCGTTGCGGGTGAACCAGTCGTCTCCCGAACCGCCGAGCAGCGTGTCATTGCCCGCATCGTCGTAAAGGAAGTCCTTGCCCGCACCGCCATTGAGCGTGTCGTTGCCGGCATTGCCGCGCAACACGTCGTCGCCGGTACTCCCGGCGACGGTGTCGTTGCCCTTGGTGCCGACAAAATCGAGCGATTCCATACCGGAGAAGGAAGTGGTGGAATTGACCTTCACCGTGCCGGTGCTGAAAGAGAACTTGACGCCGGTCGCGAGCGCCGAGACATCGACATAGACCTTGTCCGTGCCGCTGCCGCCGATGGCGGTATCACCACTGTTGATATGGATGTAGTCGTTGCCGGCGCCGCCATCGATGCTGTCGGCGTCCGTATCGCCGTTGGTTCCGGCGGCCCAGATCGTATCCGAACCATCGCCGCCCTTCAGGGTGTCGCGGCCGTTGCCGCCATAGATCCAGTCGTCGCCACCAAGGCCCGAAAGCGTGTCGTTGCCATCATTGCCATCGAACGTGTCGGAAAGATTGCCGCCGGTGAACGTGTCGCCGCCCGAGCCGCCGGTGATATGGACGCGCTCGAAATACTTGAGCGTGGCGTCACCATTGACGAGGGTGGCATTGGCGCTCAGCGTGAAGGTGAGCGCCTTGGTGCTTTCATTCCGGTCGATTTGCGCAAGATCGGTGCCGCTGCCGCCTTCGGCCACGAGTTTGCCGAAGGTGTAGCCGATGCCGGCATTGAACTCCACGACGTCGTTGCCGGCACCGAGATCAAGCGTCGTCGTGTCGCCGCCGCTATGGGCCTCGAAAATCGAGAGATGGACCTCGTCGTCCCCATCGCCGGCAGACAGGTTGTTGTTGCCGCCGAGATCATAGAGGACGTCGTCGCCCTTGCCTGCAATGATCTTGTCGTTGCCAAGCCCGCTGTCGAGCAGGTCGTCGCCTACGCTGCCATAGAGCTGGTCATTGCCGCTATAGGACTGGAACCAGACGCGCTGGGCATTACCGGCCTTGAGGACGTCGTTGCCATAGGCGGTGAAGACGTTGAAGATCTCAGTATCCTGCGCAAACGTGCCGTTCGATAGCGTGCCCTTGCCGTTGACGACATCAAATGTGTAATTGGTCGTCTGGTAGCCATAGACATCGATGTAGGCGGTGTCCGTGCCGGAACCGCCATAGATTTTGCCCTTGCCAGACCCGGCGAAGATCGTGTCGTTGCCCGCTTCACCGGAGAGTGTGTCGTCACCCGCCCCACCATCGATATAGTCGTCGCCGGCCCCGGCCTTGACGGTATCGTTTCCGTTATAGGTGACGATATGATCCTTGCCGCCGAGCGTTACGATCGTATCCTTGTTGTTCGAACCGTAGAGTTCGTAGTTCTCGATGTTGAAGATGGTCGAACCATCGGCGAGCGTGTTGACGACAGTGGAGGCCTTGGCGGTGAAACTGCCGTCGATATTGCGGATTTCGAGTTTGTCATCACCGCTCCCGCCGTCGATCTTGTCCTTGCCGTTGAACATGGTCATCAGGATCTGATCATCGTCTGCGCCGGCGTTGACGGTGTCGGTGCCGGAACCTGTGATGATGTAATCCTCACCGCTGCCGCCGTTCAGCGTATCGTTGCCATCGCCACCCCAGAGGTAGTCGTCACCACTACCGGCATCGAGCGTATCATTGCCGTCCTCGCCGTAGAGGGCATCATCGCCATTGCCGCCGGTGATTGCGTCATTGCCAGCACCACCCTGCAGATTGTCGTCGCCGTAGCTGCCGCTGATCGTGTCGTCACCTTCGCCACCGTAGATGTGGTCGTCGCCCTGGCCGCCATAAAGCGTATCCTTGCCGACGCCCCCGTCGAGGTAGTCATCGCCGCCAAGCCCGTAAAGCTTGTCATTGCCGTTCTGTCCGCTGAAGCGGTCGTTCCAGCGGCCGCCGGTCAGCGTGTCGGCAAAGCTGGTTGCCGAGACCGTGTATTGCTCGATGCCGCTGACGGTGAAGCCGAACAGGTTGACGGTCTTGGTCGGATCCTGCGCGGTAAAGGTGACGCCGGCCGTGTTGTATTGCAGGTTGATATCGACAGTGTCCGTTCCGAGCCCGCCATCGACGACATCGCTCTTCCAGTCGCTGATATTGTAATCGCTGAAACGATCGTCGCCCAGCCCGCCCGACATGGTGTCGGCGCCGGTGCCGCCGGTGATGATGTCGTCGCCCTGGCCGCCGGAGATCGTGTCATTGCCGAGATCCCCGGAGATGGTGTCGCCCTGGAAGCCGCCGCTGATCGTATCGTTGCCTTCGCCGCCCATCAGGTTATCGGCGCCGAACAGGCCGTAGATCTTGTCGTTGCCGCCCTGGCCGTAGATGTAGTCGTAGGCATTTTCGCCCGTCAGTGTTTCCGATGCCTCGGTTCCGTATTTGGTCGCCATTTTGCTCACCCATAGTCTGTGTTTCTGACAGCAGCAGCCATTCGCCAACCGCATTGCGGAGGACGTCAAGACGCTGTTCATGAACGTTGGAGGTCAGGCCGCCGCAGTTCCGCGACAGGACGTGTTCCTGTCGTGCCGGTATCTGCTCACAGTGCGGGATTCAGTCCTGTTTCTGCGGGAACAAGCCCGCAGCGCGTCCTTGCCTCGTGAGATTGGATCGACGGGGGGATTGTAACGTCAATTGCATGAATCATCCGGCACCCGTCTGAAGCGGGTCATCGGATTGGCGGGCGGATATGTTCAGCCGCGTCCAGAGGGGGAACAACTGCGCCGCGAGCGGGTTTCAGATGGTCTCGACAGAACACGGCGGAGGAACAGGCGATGACCAATATCAAGGCCCGAGGATTTGAGAGCGTTGCGCAGCTGCGGGAGCACATGGCGGAGGTGGACGATGAAAATCCGCGCAAGATATCCGTTGCCGAACACAATGAGCACATGAAGCAACGCGAAATCGCCTTGCTGCGTGCTGAGGTGGCCGACCTGCACGAACGGATTTCACTCATTCGCGAGCAGACTGACGCCGTAGACGAGCCTGTTTTTAAACAGGAGACTCACCCTTGGTTGAGGATAATCGCTACCGTGGCAACGACCTTCGTTCTCGGGCGTCTGGTTCAACGTCTTCGCCTGGGAACGCCCGGTGCAGCGGCAGTTCCGATGATCGCCGCGCAGCTGGATCGGAGGTTCTGGTAGGACCGAAAACTGGCGATGGGGGTGTCCAGGGGCCCAGTTCGATACCCCGGGAGGTGGCGGATCCCCCGCCGGTGAGGCAATGTCCAGGCGCAGATGTTCAGGTAACAATTGATTCGCAGGTATTCGGGAGAGCATGATGGGGCTGCAGATGGCGAAGATAACGGCGATGGCGCTGGGGGGAGCGGCCTTCTGCCTGTCTGGCCAGTCCTTTGCGGCAGAAGGCGGGGCGGGGTTCTACCTGCTCGGCTCAAAGGGTCCTGCCGCCGCGATCCTGCCGCCGGCGGGGGTCTTCTTCCAGAATGATTTCTACATCTACTCCGGCGACCTTGGCGGCGGCGCAGCACTTCCGACCGGCGGCAAGCTTGCCGTTGGCGTCGAGGGCAAGGCGGCGATCGAAATCCCGACCGTCATCTGGGTTCTTCCCGAAGAGGTCATGGGCGGCCACGTCGGGCTCTCGGCAACCCTGCCGGTCGGCTGGAAGGACACGTCCGCGGACGGCACGTTGACCGGGCCGCTGGGCGGTATCGCGACCGGGTCGACGACGGATACCGTCCTTACGGTCGGCGATCCCCTGGTCAGCGCCTTCCTCGGCTGGGAAAGCGGCAACTTCCATTATCAGGTCGGAACCATGGTGAACGTGCCGATCGGCGACTACCAGGACGGCGAAATCTCCAACATCGCCTTCCATCACTGGGGAGCCGACGTGTTTGCGGCTGCGACCTGGCTTGACCCGAACATCGGTTTCGATCTGTCGGGCGTGGTCGGCATGACGTTCAACGCGGAAAATCCGGCGACCGACTACAAGACGGGCAACGAGTTCCATTTCGAATGGGCGGGCGTTCAGCATTTCAACGAACAGTTCGATGCCGGTCTGGTCGGCTACTATTACAATCAGGTCACCGGTGACAGCGGCGAGGGCGCAAAACGCCCCTTCAAAGGCGAGGTTGCGGCCATCGGCGCGACCATCGGCTGGAACTTCAAGGCTGGCGAAATCCCGATCTCGACCCGTCTCAAATACTTCCATGAATTCGACGCCACGAACCGGGCGCAGGGCGATGCGGTGTTCCTGACCCTGTCGATGCCTCTGGCGATCACCCCGCCCACGAACGTCGCTGCACAATAGGGAATATTAGAGTTTGTCAGGGAAAGTGGAAACCGGTTTTCCCGAAAAGACAAACGAAAACAAAAGAACCGAGAGGATGTCTGGTTCAATCTGAACCAGACATCCTCTAGAATGAGAAGACGCGCCCCTGGTCGGGCGCGTCTTCGCGTACTTTTTACTTTTCGATGCCGCGTTCCTTGAAGGACTGGTCGATTGCCTTGTTCACCTGTTCGCGTACGCCCTCGATGTTGAAGCTCGCGACACGCTGGCTTGGCGGGTATTTTATGAAGGTCTCCAGGAACGTTGCAGCCTTCAGCTGTCCCTTCACGAGCAGGTAGTCGTTGCGGACCAGCCAGTCATTGTACTGGTCGGAAACGAGGTCGGCCCGCTCGAAGGGGTCCATGCGCAGGTTGAAGAGCTTCGGCAGACGCAACGTCACCAGAGGCTCCTGCCAGACCTGGAAACCGCCGGGCACACGCTGCTCGTGGAAGACGACTTTCCAATCGTCGTAGCGGATGGACACGAGATTTCCGTCATCATCGAAATAGTAGAACTCGCTGCGCGCGCTCTTGTCCGATTTACCGGTGATGTAGTCGAGCTGGTTGTAGCCATCCAGATGGTTTTTGTAGGTCGTCCTGCTTCCATCCGGCTTCCATCCGTTCAGGAGACGATCCTTCACGCCCGCATCGCCCGCAGCAGCAAGCAGTGTCGGAAACCAGTCGAGACCGGAAACCATGCCGTTGGAGACCTGTCCCGGCTTTATGTGGCCCGGCCAGCGAACTAGGGCAGGCACGCGGAATGCACCTTCCCAGTTGGTGTCCTTTTCGCTGCGGAACGGTGTCGTTGCAGCGTCCGGCCAGGAAAACTGGTTCGGTCCGTTGTCGGTGGCGTAGACGACGATGGTGTTGTCGGCGATGCCGAGTTCATCGAGCTTGTCGAGCAGTTTGCCGACGTCGCCGTCATGCTCGATCATGCCGTCGCCATATTCATTGCCTTGCATGCCGCTCTGGCCGCGCATGGATTCGCGCACATGGGTGAACACATGCATGCGTGTCGTGTTCATCCAGGTGAAGAATGGTTTCTTCGCCTTGACCTGTCGGTCGATGAAGTCGATGGCGGCAGCCGTCGTTTCGTCGTCGATGGTCTCCATCCGCTTCTTGTTGAGCGCGCCGGTATCCTCGATCTTGCCGTCGGCCGAGGCCTTGATGACGCCGCGGGGGTTGTAGGCTTTCAGGAATTCCGGGTCGTCCTTCGGCCAATAGGGCGCCTCCGGCTCTTCCTCGGCATTGAGGTGGTAGAGATTGCCGAAGAACTCGTCGAAGCCGTGCTTGGTCGGCAGATATTCGTCGCGGTCGCCAAGATGGTTCTTGCCGAACTGACCGGTGGCATAGCCCAGCGGCTTCAGCGCCTGGGCAATCGTGATGTCGCCATCCTGTAGTCCCACTGCAACACCCGGTGCACCAACCTTGCACAAACCGGTGCGCAGGCAGACCTGTCCCGTGATGAATGTGGAGCGGCCTGCCGTGCAGCTGTTCTCGGCATAATAGTCCGTGAACATCATGCCTTCCTTGGCGATCCGGTCGATGTTCGGCGTCTTGTAGCCGATCACGCCGAAGGAATAGGCGCTGATATTGGTCTGGCCGATGTCGTCACCGAAGATGACGAGGATGTTGGGTTTTGCCGCAGCGGCATCCTGCGCATGGGCGGTGGTTTCAGCCAGCGGCAGTACTGTCAATGACAGGGCGATTGCGGCTGTGGCGCTCAGCAGTCTGCTGGAAAAGGTGTTTGTCATGATGGTCTTCCTGTTCCTTGGACGTCTCTGGACATTACGATCTCCTTTTGAAGGGTAGGCCGGCTTCCACTTTGGCCGTTGATGGTGACGGCATGGTTGCAAAATCGTGGAATGGAAATACGGTATGGTAACAAGCCGGAAATGGAGGTTAATCAAGGCTTTACTAAACCAGAGCCTCCATTCGCCGGGATGCTGCGATAGAAAGGATGGGAGGTCAAGGGATCGTCGGAGTGAGGCGGAACAAGAGATATGAAATATATTTCAATATATGAATTATATTGACATCCATTCTTTCTTGTCCTTTATTGCCCCCATCGAACTTCGAGGAGGAAGTTCGATTTCAACGCGATCAGCGGCGTCAATGTGACGCCCTCGGGCTTTTGGGAGGGGCTTCGGCCTCGAGGAGGAATCTTGCGCAAATTTATCAGCTCGACCGCCATGGCGGTCCTTGCAACTACGCTTTTTGCCGGCACGGCCGCTGCGGAAACGGACAATCCGTTCCGCTGCAAGCCGGGCGAAAAATACGTCATGAACGTCATGGTCTCTGGCGTCGAATACTGGTTCCCGGTCTATGAAATGTTCAAGCAGGCCGGCCAGCAGCTTGGCTGCGAGACGGAATATACCGGCACACCGGAATATGACGTCAACAAGCAGATCGCCACCTTCGATCAGGCGCTGGCCCAGAACCCGGCCGGCATCCTCGTGCATCCGATGAACTCCGATCCGTTTATCGAGCCGATCAACCGGGCGATCGACCAAGGCACGGCGGTCGTCACCTTCGCGGCAGACTCGCCGCTCTCCAAGCGCGTCTCCTTCATCACCTCGGACAACAATCGCGAAGGCGTCTATGCCGCCGATGCGATCGCCGAGAAGATGGGCGGCAAGGGCGAATATGCGGTTCTGGAAAATCCGGGTCAGGACAACCACGACAAGCGCATCACCGCCTTCATCGGCCGCATGACGGAGAAGTGGCCGGACATGAAGCTCGTCGGCCGCGCCGCCTCCAACCAAGACCCGACCAAGGCCTATCAGGGTCTGTCCAGCTTGATCCAGGCCAATCCGAACCTCGGCGCTGTCTTCATGCCGGAAGCCAACTCGGCAATTGGCGCGTCGCAGGCCGCCAAGGAAAACGGCGGCAAGGTTCTCGTCATGTGCGCCGACGTCAACGCCAACATCCTCGACATGATCAAGGCCGGCGAAGTCTTCGGCTCGATCAACCCGAACCAGGGAATGCAGGGTTACATGGGCTTCATGCTGCTATGGCTCGCCAAGCATCCTGAACTGATCGACCCGATGAACGACGCCAAGCGCTCGGGCTTCAACCCGATGAGCATCCCGGTCGTCGACAACGGCCTGTCGATCGTCACCGCCGAAAATGCCGACGACTTCTATTGGGACAAGTACCTGAAGCGCCGTGGCACCAAGGGCATCGAGGAATAAGCTCGTTAAAAATGCCATCCGCGTCCCTGCGGCGCGGATGGCATGACGGCAGAGGGAGGAAGACGATGGCGGAGCCGGTGCTCACCATTCATGGCGTGACCAAGCACTTCGGGGCGGTGAAGGCGTTGACAGATGTCAACTTCACCCTCGAACGCGGCGAAGTCCATGCGCTGTGCGGCGAAAACGGCGCCGGCAAGTCGACGCTGATGAACATCATCGCCGGCGTCTTGCAGCCGACTGAGGGCGAAATCCGCGTCGATGGCAAGCCTGTGCGCATTTCCTCGCCCGCTGCCGCCCAATCGCTCGGCATTGGCCTCGTACATCAGGAAATCGCGCTTTGCCCGGATGCGACGGTTGCCGAAAACATGTTCATGGCCGCGACCAACCGCCGCCGTACCCCGTTCATGAATTACCGTGCTTTGGAGCGCGATGCGCAGGCCGTGATGAACCGGCTGGCCGCCATCGACGTGCGCCAGAAGGTCGCCCATCTGCCGATTTCCAGCCAGCAGCTCGTCGAGATCGCCAAGGCGCTGACGCTCGACTGCCGCGTTCTCATTCTGGACGAACCGACTGCAGCCTTGACCGAAACCGAGGCGCAGCAGCTGTTCTCCATCATCCGCGACCTCAAGGCGAACGGCATCTCGATCATCTATATCAGCCACCGCATGGCTGAGATCTTCAGCCTCTGCGACCGGGTCACCGTGTTCCGTGATGGCCGTTATGTCTGCACCGACAACATTGCCGATGTGACGGCTGACGATGTCGTGCGCCGCATGGTCGGCCGCGAGATCACCCAGCTCTATCCGGACAAGCTCGCAACGGACGAGGCCTCCAGCGAAACCATCCTCGAAGTCGACGGCATCAGCGACGGCGTGCGCTTTCACGACGTGCAGTTCAACGTGCGCCGTGGCGAAATCCTCGGCATCGGCGGCCTGATCGGCTCCGGCCGCACGGAGATCGCCGAAGGTATCTGCGGGCTTCGGTCACGCACGGCGGGGGAAATCCGCCTGCATGGCAGGCCGCAGGCGATCCGCGCCTATGCGGATGCCGTCAGGGCCGGCATTGTCTATCTGTCGGAAGACCGCAAGGGCTCTGGCATCTTCCTGGAGATGTCGATCGCCCAGAATATCTCGGTCCTGAACCTGAAGGCGCTTACCAACCACGCCGGGCTGCTCAACGGCCGCGCAGAGGCGGCGTTGGCGGAGGATTTCGCGCGGCGGCTTGCCGTGCGCATGGGCGGGGTCGAGGCGCCGGTCAAGTCGCTTTCGGGCGGCAACCAGCAGAAGGTGGCGATCGCCAAGCAGCTGGCCGTCAAGCCCAGGGTGATCCTGATGGACGAGCCGACGCGCGGCATCGATGTCGGTGCCAAGGCTGAAATCCACCGGCTGCTGCGCGATCTCGCGCGCTCGGGCATCGGTATCGTCGTCATCTCGTCGGAAATGCCGGAACTGCTCGGGCTTTGCGACCGCGTGCTCGTCGTCCGGGAGGGGCGCATCGCTGGAGAGCTTGGCGCCGAAGACATGACGGAGGAGGCCGTGATCCGCCTTGCATCGGGGGTCAGTGCGGCAAGGACGGCTGATCATGCCGCGTAAGGAGGGAGAGACGGGAATGGCAATCGATACGATGGCGGCGGACATGCCGAAGACGGGGCACTGGAAGCGCATCGGCACCATGCGCGAAGCCGGGTTGATCGCGATCATCCTTGCGCTCTGCGTGATGATGAGCTTCGCCTCGCCGCACTTCCTGACGCTCGGCAATTTCCGCGCCATGCTGATGAGCTTTTCGGTGGAAGGCATCGTCGTCGTCGGCATGACGATCCTGCTGATCGTCGGCGGCATCGATCTCGCGGTCGGCTCGGTCGTCTGCTTTGCCATGGTGTTGTCGGGGTCGCTGTTTCTCGCCGGGCTCGATCCGTGGACGGCCTCGCTGATCGGCATTTTCGCCAGCGGCGTCATCGGCGCGATCATGGGCTTCTTCGTGACGGTGGTGGGCCTGAACCATTTCATCACCTCGCTTGCGGGCATGGTGATCGTGCGCGGCATCTGCCTGATCATCACCAAGGGCACGCCGCTGTCGCTCTTCACGCTGCCGCCGAGTTTCAAGGCGGTGGGGCAGGGCACATTCTATGGCGTTCCCTATGTCATCCTGATCTTCGTCGCCGTCGTCGCGCTGTTCGATTTCCTGCTGCGCCGGGCAACGGCCTTCCGCAAGGTGTTCTATACCGGCAGCAACGAGAAGGCGGCGCTCTATTCCGGCATCCGCACCAATCAGGTGAAATTCTGGGTGACGGTGCTGTGCTCGACCCTCGCCGGTGTCGCAGGCGTAATCTATATGTCCCGCTTCGGTGCTGCGACCCCGACCTTCGGCGTCGGCATGGAACTGAACATCATTGCGGCGGCCGTCATCGGCGGTGCTTCGCTCAATGGCGGCTCGGGCACCATCTTCGGCGCAATCCTCGGCATGGCGCTCCTCTCGGTCGTCACCTCGTCGCTGATCCTGCTTGATGTCTCCGTCTATTGGCAGGACATGATCAAAGGGTGCATTCTGCTCGCCGCCGTTTCCATCGACCATTTTCTGCACAAGCGGAAGGCCGTCTGACATGCCGATCCTCAAGCCGAAACCCAAGACGACAGCGCCGCGCGAAGAGACCGTCATCGCCCGCCAGATGCACCAGGCGCTCGTGCTGCACTTTCTCGAGGGCCTGACGCAGGCGCAGATCGCCGACCAGCTCGGCCTGTCGCACGCCACCATCAACCGGCTGATCAAGCGCGGCCGCCAGCTCGGCCTCGTCGAGATCAAGATCAAGTCGCCGGTGGAGCCGCTGGTGGATATGGAAGAACGCCTGCTGGCGCTCGGCGGCATCAGCCGCGCCGTCGTGGTGCCGACCGTCTCCGACAACCCGCAGACCGCGCTTCAAGCGGTCGGCGAGGCCGCGGCCCGCCTGCTGCTCGAAGAGATCGCCGATGGCGACACGATCTGCATCACCGGCGGCAAGGGCGTCAGCGCCGTGGTTGCCGGCCTGCAACCGGCCCGCCGCTTCGATGTCGAGGTGATCCCTGGGACCGGCTGCGTACAGGGCAAGCACTATACCGACGTCAACCACGTCTCGACGCTGATGGCCGACCGGCTCGGTGGCCGCTCCTACCAGATCCATGCCCCGCTGTTTGCCGACGATGCCGAACAGCGGGGCATGCTGATCAACATGCGTTCCGTCGCCGATGTCTTCAAAAGGGCACGCGAGGCCAAGGTCGCGATCGTCGGCATTGGCTCTATCCTCACGGACGATTCGAGCTATTACGACCTGCACCCGTCCTCCAGCACTGACCGTGCCGCGATCGAGCGCTCCGGCGCCAGCTGCGAACTGCTGGCCCATCTGCTCGATGAACACGGCCGGGTCTGCGACTACAGCCTGAACCGTTCGCTGGTCTCGCTCACCTTGGCCGAATTCGCCTCGATCCCGATGAAGATCGGCGTCGCCAGCGGTCCGAACAAGGCAGGCCCGATCCTCAGCGTGCTCCGCGGCAACCATCTCGATACGCTGGTCACCGACGAGGCGACCGGGGCACGCATTCTCGAAATAGCATCCGAAGAAGGGTTTTCAGCATGAGCGGCGAACAGTTGATCCGCGAGATCGGACGCTCCGGCGTCAAGGCGTCCGCCGTCGGGCTCGGCACCTGGGCGATCGGCGGCTGGATGTGGGGCGGAACAGATGAGGCGCAATCCGTCGCCGCTATCCAGGCCTCGCTTGATGCGGGCGTTACCCTTATAGACACCGCCCCCGCCTATGGCCTCGGCCGCTCGGAAGAGATCGTCGGCAAGGCGCTCGCCGGCCGTCGCGACAAGGCCGTAATCGCCACCAAATGCGGCCTTGTGTGGCACACGCAGAAGGGCAAGCACTTCTTCGATCAGGACGGCAAGCCGGTTCACCGCTATCTCGGCCGCGATGGGATCATCCACGAGGTCGATGAAAACCTGCGCCGGCTCGGTACGGATTATATCGACCTCTACATCACCCACTGGCAGGACCCGACGACGCCGGTCGAGGAGACCGTCAGGGCGCTGGAAGAACTGAAACAGGCGGGCAAGATCCGCGCCATCGGCGCCAGTAACGTCAACCCGTCAGAGCTTCAGCAATACATATCAACTGGTTCGCTCGATGCGATCCAGGAGCGGTTCAGCATGATCGATCGTCAGATCGAGGCGGACCTGCTGCCGCTCACCGTTGCAAACGGCGTGTCCACGCTCAGCTATTCCTCGCTGGCGCTCGGCCTTTTGTCCGGCGCGATCGGGCCGGAACGCATCTTCTCCGGTGACGATCAGCGCAAGGACAATCCGCGCTTTTCCGTCGCCAACCGGCAGAAAGCGAAGGATTTTGCAGAGGAGATCCGACCCGTTGCGGAGCGGCATGGCGCCAGCATCGCCCAGGTGGTGATCGCCTGGACGCTGGCTCAGCCGGGTGTGACCTTTGCGCTCTGCGGCGCGCGCAACCCGGAACAGGCGCTCGACAATGCCCGGGCCGGAACGCTCAGGCTTTCTGCGGACGATCTTGTCGCCATTGACGCGGCGCTCGCCGCGAAGCTTGCCAACATGGACGGATAACAGGCTGTCATCATGAACCGTGAAGAGACATTGGCCGGGCTTCGCAAAAGCCCGAAGGTGGACGTGTGCGTCCTCGGCGGCGGCATCAACGGGCTCAGCGTCTTTCGCGAGCTGGCGCTGCAAGGCGTCAACGTGCTCGTCGTCGACAAGGGCGATTATTGCTCCGGCGCCAGTGCGGCGCTGTCGCGCATGGTGCATGGCGGCCTGCGCTATCTCGAAAACGGTGAATTCAGCCTGGTGCAGGAATCGCTCGTCGAGCGCGACCGGCTGCTGCGCAACGCCCCGCATTATGTCGCGCCGCTGCCGACCACCGTTCCGATCTTCGATGTCTTCTCCGGGCTCGGCAACGGTATCGTTCGTTTCCTCGGCCTCACCCGCCGCCCGAGCCGCCGCGGCGCCGTCGCCATCAAGACGGGTCTCGCCATCTACGATTTCCTGACGCGCAAGCGGGCGCTGATGCCGAAACACCAGTTTCGCGGGCGCCGCAGCACGCTTGCCAAATGGCCGGCGCTCAACCCGGCGATCCGCAACTCCGCCACCTATTACGACGCCTGGGTCAGCCACCCCGAGCGCATCGGCATCGAGTTGTTGCGCGACGGCCTCTCGGCCGGCCCGAACGCCGCCGCCCTGAACTATACAACGATCGAACAGGCACCAGCCGGCGGCTTCCTGCTGCGCGACGGCGTTTCGGGCGAGACGCAGACGATCGAACCGACGCTGATCATCAACGCCACGGGCGGCTGGATCGACATCGCCAATGGTTCGCTCTTCCCCGAAGGCACACGCCCCGCACCGCTGATGGGTGGCACCAAGGGCTCGCACCTGATCATCGATCATCCGGGCCTGCGCGACATGCTTGACGGCCACATGATCTATTACGAGAACGAGGACGGCCGCATCTGCATCCTCTTCCCCTATCTCGGCAAGGTTCTGGTCGGCTCGACGGATATAAGGGTAGACGACCCCGGCACGGTGCGCTGCGAGGCAGAAGAGCGCGATTATATCCTGCAATCGCTCGCCTTCGTTCTGCCGGGCATCGTCATCCGGCGGCAAGAGATCGTATTCCAGTTTTCCGGCGTGCGGCCGCTGCCTGCGAGCAACGACAGCTTCACCGGCCGCATTCCGCGCGACCATTTCTGCACCATGCTCGAAGGCAGCGGGCCGCCCGTGCTCTGCATGATCGGCGGCAAGTGGACGACCTTTCGTTCCTTCGGCGAACTGGCCGCCGACATGGCGCTGGAACGGCTCGGCCGCCCGCGCCAGCTGGATACCGCCGAGCGTACGTTCGGGGGCGGACGAGCCTTTCCGGCCAATCCTGACCTCTGGATCCGGGAGCTTGCCGAGGCGACGGGGATTTCCATAGATCGCGCCGCCAAACTCTTTGCCCGCTACGGCACGGATGCGCAGGATGTCGCCCGCTTCATCGCGCTCGAACCGGACCATGCCTTGCTGCATGCCGGCTACAGCGCCCGCGAACTCATCCACCTCATCCGCCAGGAGGCGGTCGAGCATCTGGACGACCTGCTGTTGCGGCGCACGACGCTTGCCATCACCGGCGAGCTTTCAGCTGCCATGACCAACGCCGCCCTCGACATCCTCGCCGCCGAAAAAAGCTGGCCGCCGCCGCGCGTGGCCGAGGAGCGAACCCGTTTTCTCACCCTCCTGAACGATCGTCACGGCGTCACGGAGGAAACCCTTTCCGCAAGGAACGAACAAAGGAGTGAACTATGCGAGACATCAGCAAAGTCCGGATGAACCGGCTGTTCGGCAACGGCCGTTGCCTGGATGTGGCGATCGATCATGGCGTCTGCAACGAGCCGTCCTTCCTC
Source organism: Pararhizobium capsulatum DSM 1112 (assembly GCF_030814475.1). Taxonomy (NCBI): domain Bacteria; kingdom Pseudomonadati; phylum Pseudomonadota; class Alphaproteobacteria; order Hyphomicrobiales; family Rhizobiaceae; genus Pararhizobium; species Pararhizobium capsulatum. The sequence goes on from NZ_JAUSVF010000002.1 coordinate 274,766, forward strand.
GACGGGCTGGAGAATGTTCCTGCCGTCGTGAAGGCGTTGGTCGATGCGAAACCCGATGCGATCCAGATGAACTATGGCCAGGCCGACCTGCTGCAGGACCTGCCCGGCAAGGAAAAGCCGGCGCTGGTCATCCGCATCGACATGGGCAACCCCTATAACCGCATCCGCCACCGCGACATGTGGGCCGTGCTGCAGAACGAGGCCGAGCCACTGATCGGCGCGCTGCAGATGGATGCCGCCTGCGTCGTCGTCAACCTGTTCATGCTGCCGGACGAGCCGGATCTCTTCCGCCAGTGCGTCCAGAACATTGCCCGCGTTCGCGCCGACTGCGAAAAATACGGCATGCCGCTGATGATCGAACCGCTGGTCATGCAGCCGGTGACGGAGCGCGGTGGCTACATGGTCGATGGCGATGCCGACAAGATCGTGACGCTGACGCGGCTTGCTCGCGAGATGGGCGCCGATATCGTCAAGGCCGATCCGACGACCAACCCGGAGGATTTCCATCGCGTGGTCGAGGCGGCGCGCTGCCCGGTGCTGGTGCGCGGCGGCGGCAAGGAAGACCTGTCCGCCGTGTTTGCCAAGTCCGCCGCCCTGATGCGGCAGGGCGCTGTTGGCATGGTCTACGGCCGCAACATCTACCAGCACGCCAACCCGAACGCCGTCGTGCGCGGCCTGATGGCGATCATCCACGAGGACGCGAGCGGTGATGAGGCGTTCGCTAGATATCAGCAGGGTTGATTGGGCATTCGGAAACATCCCCCTCTGTCAGCTACGCTGACATCTCCCCCTCAAGGGGCAGATTGGCTGGGGCTGGGCAGAGGGGGGATCGCAGCGCTGCCGCGTATCATGTCCTTGGACCTGAAAATGAGGTACTGCCGCGAATTACCTCTTCTCCCCACTGGGGAGAAGAGGGAGCAAGGACTGGGCTTTCGGCTCGAACCGCGCAAAACTGTCAGAACCTTGGGAGGGGTTCGAAATGGAAAAATACCTGTTGGGCCTCGATGCCGGAAACACCGTCATCAAGGCTGTGATCTTCGATCTCAAGGGCCGGGAAGTCGCCTATGCCGGGGAGGAGGGCCATAGCCGCATGCCAAGCCCCGGCCATGTCGAGCGTGATCTCGGCGAACTCTGGGCCAATGCCAAGCGTGTCATCCGCGCCTGCCTCGACAAGGCCGGTATTGCAGCCACAGATATCGCCGCAATCGGCTGCGCCGGCCATGGCAACGGGCTTTATGCACTCGACCGCGACGGTGCGCCGCTCATCGGCATCCAGTCGCTCGACACGAGGGCAACGGGGCTTGTCGAGGAATGGGCGGCGGCAGGCGTCGGTGATCGCACCGCGCCCATTGCCCGCCAGCGCCCCTGGCCCTCCCAGACGCCGACGCTGCTCGCCTGGCTGAAACGCCACCGGCCCGAACTCTTCCAGCGCATCGGCACGGTGTTCTTTTCCAAGGATTTTGTCGTCAACCGGTTGACCGGCCAGCGCGTCAGCGAAGTCTCAGATATGTCCGGCGCCGGCCTGCTCGATCTTGCCGCCCGCCGCTACGACAAAACGCTGATGGCGGCTTACGGGCTTGCGGATTGCATGCACATGCTGCCGCCGCTGATCGAAAGCGCCGATATCGCCGGCCACGTGACGGCCGAGGTCGCGGCTGAAACCGGGCTTGCCGCCGGTACGCCTGTTATTGGCGGGCTGTTCGACGTCGTTGCCTCGGCGCTCGGCTCGGGTGTGTCGCGCACCGGCAACGCCTCTGTTATCGCCGGTACCTGGAGTATCAATCAGGTGATCATCGACGGTCCCGCGCTCGACGGTCCGGTCTTCATGTCGTCCACCTTCGACCGCAGCCGCTACATGGCGATGGAAAACAGCGCGACGTCAGCCGCCAATCTCGAATGGCTGGTGCGGGAATTCTTCGAGGGCGAGCATCAGGAAGGCGCCTCGCCTTTCGATACGGCTTGCGCGCTCGCAGCCGCCGTCACACCGGCGGCGGACGATCCGCTTTATCACCCCTATCTCTACGGCGCCCAACAGGATGGCCACGCGCGGGCAGGCTTTTATGGCATGGCCGGCTGGCACACCAAGGGGCACCTGATCCGGGCGCTGCTGGAAGGCGTCGCCTTCGGCCACCGCCAGCATATCGAGACAATCCGTAAGGCTGGGGCTACCTTCGATGAGGCGGTGTTGTCCGGCGGCGGCTCGCGCAGCATGCTCTGGCCGCAGATTTTCGCTGATGTGCTGGGTGTTCCCGTCACCGTCGCCGTTTCCCGGGAAACGGGGGCGTTGGGCGCTGCGATCGCGGCCGGGACGGGCGTCGGTCTGTTTGCAGATTTTACCGAGGGCGCTACCGCCATGGTGCGCACCGATCGGCACTACAAACCGAACGCCGCACTCGCCGCCCATTACATCAGACGCTACAGCCTCTATACCGATATCGCCGAAGCGATGACGCCGCTGTGGCGGCGGCTTTCCGAGGCGCAAAGCCTTGCAACAGGAGTTGCAGCGTGAAATTGCAGACGAATGAAACGCCGATTGACGAAGGCCGCTACGATTTCATCATCGTCGGCGCGGGCTCGGCCGGTTGCGTGCTGGCAAACCGGCTCTCGGCCGATCCGAAAAACCGCGTGCTGCTGCTCGAGGCCGGCGGCTCGGATCGCTATCACTGGGTGCATGTGCCGATCGGCTATCTCTATTGCATGGGCAATCCGCGCACCGACTGGATGATGAAAACGGCGGCGGAAGCCGGCCTCAACGGCCGCGCGCTCAACTATCCGCGTGGCAAACTGCTCGGCGGCTGCTCGTCGATCAATGGCATGATCTACATGCGCGGCCAGGCGGCCGATTATGACGGCTGGCGCCAAGCGGGCAATATGGGTTGGGGCTGGGACGATGTGCTGCCGTATTTCCTGAAATCGGAAGACAATTATCGCGGCAAATCGGCCATGCATGGCGCGGGCGGCGAATGGCGGGTCGAGCGCCAGCGCCTGTCCTGGCCGATCCTCGATGCCTTCCGCGATGCGGCGGAAGAGCTTGGCATCCGCAAGACCGAGGATTTCAACGACGGCGACAACGAAGGTTCCGGCTATTTCGAGGTCAACCAGAAGGGCGGCCTGCGCTGGAACACGACGAAAGCCTTCCTGCGGCCGGCGATGAAGCGCAGGAACCTGCGCGTGCTGACCGGCGCCGAAACCGAGCGGCTGGAATTTACCGGCAAGGCCGTGTCCGGCGTGCGCTTCCGGTTGAATGGCCGGCTCTGCGTGGCGCATGCGACGCGCGAGGTCGTCCTGTCGGCAGGCGCCATCAATTCGCCGAAGATTCTGGAGCTTTCCGGCATTGGTCGGCCGGATGTGCTCTCCGAGCTTGGCATCGACGTGCATCATGCGCTGCAAGGGGTGGGCGAAAACCTGCAGGATCACCTGCAGATCCGCACGGTGTTCAAGATCGAGGGTGCGCGCACACTGAACCAGCTTTACCACAACCTCTTCAGCCGCGCCGGCATGGGCCTGCAATATGCGATCCGCCGTTCGGGCCCACTCTCGATGGCGCCAAGCCAGCTCGGCATCTTCGCCAAAAGCGATCCGGCTGTCGCGACCGCCGATCTCGAATACCACGTCCAGCCGTTGAGCACGGACCGGCTCGGCGAGCCGTTGCATCGCTATCCGGCCGTGACCGTCTCCGTCTGCAATCTGCGGCCGGAAAGCCGCGGCACGGTGCATATGACGACATCAGATGTTTCGACGGCCCCGGAAATCCGTCCCAACTACCTCTCGACAGCGGGTGACCGGCTGCTTGCGGTGAAATCCATCCGCCATGCCCGCAGTCTTATGGAGGCCAAGGCGATCGCCGGTTTCCGGCCGCAGGAAATGCTTCCGGGCAAGGAATATCAGAGCGAAGAAGAGCTGATCCGACGCGCCGGGGATATCGCGACGACGATCTTCCACCCGGTCGGCACCTGCAGGATGGGAGACGATCCCATGGCAGTGGTGGATGCGAAGCTGCGGCTGCACGGGCTCGCCAACCTGCGCGTGGTCGATGCCTCGATCATGCCGACTATTGTTTCCGGCAACACCAATTCCCCTGTCATCATGATCGCGGAAAAGGCGGCGGAGGCCATGCTGAGCGCGTGACGCCCGGCAACCGGTTCGTCGCAAAAGCGAGACACCTTCGATGCGACCGTTCCCGGTCGCATCGAAGGTCGGTTCTCTGGCTTTGGCGGATCAGACGGCGGGGTTCGGGCCGATGCGCTCGCCATGGCCGACGCGCTCCTGCGCATTGTGGACCATCGTGTAGGCGTAATCGATCCCCATGCCATAGGCGCCGGAATGTTCCTTGGCGATACCGACCGTGCCGTCATAGGTTTCCTTGCGGGCCCAGTCGCGCTGCCATTCCAGCATGACCTGCTGCCATGTTACCGGGATGATGCCGGCCTGAACCATACGGTCCATCGCATATTTATGCGCATCGGCGCTCGTGCCGCCGGAAGCATCGGCAACCATGTAGATCTCGTAGTCGGTGTCGTTGAGGCAGGAGAGTGCGAAGGTTACGTTGCAGACTTCCGTCCAGAGGCCGGAGACGACGATCTTCTTGCGGCCGGCGGCGGCGTTGACGGCGAGTGCGTCGCGGACATTCTGGTCGTCCCAGGAGTTCATGGAGGTGCGCTCGAGGATCTTGTTATCAGGGAAAACCTGCAGGAGCTCGGGATAGGTATGACCGGAGAAGCTCAGGGTCTCGACCGTGGTGATGGTTGTCGGAATGCGGAAGAGGCGGGCAGCCTTTGCCAGGCCGACGACATTGTTCTTCAGCGTCTGGCGGTCGATCGACTGAACGCCGAAAGCCATCTGCGGCTGCTGGTCGATGAAGATCATCTGGCTGTTCTGGGGGGTGAGAACTTCAAGCTTGGACATCGGTGTCGCCTTTCCTCTTAGGTGGTTGCTGTCTGACAAGGGAAAATCTAGCGGAGTTGTTTTGTCTCGAAAATTGCAATAATAATTGCGAATGAATTGCGATTTTTGAAATAATGCCATGAACGACTACAAAGCTCTGCGAACCTTTCTCCTTGCGGCCGAAAAGCGAAATTTCGCCCAGGTTGCGCGTGAACTCGATATGACGCCGGCCGCGGTCACCCGCGCCATCGCGGCGCTGGAAGACGATCTCGGCGTGCAGCTTTTCGTGCGCACGACACGGCAGGTATCGCTGACGACCGACGGCGCGATCTTTGCCGCACAGATACAGCCGGCGATCTCCGCGCTCGAAAACGCGCGAAAGGATGTGATCAACGCCAACAAGGCAGATCAAGGTCGCCTCAGGATCAGCGTTCCGACATGGTTCGGCAAGACAATTCTGCCGCCGATCCTTTCGCGCTTCCGGGAACAGTATCCGAAAATCAGCTTCGAGATCTCGCTGGCCGACGGTCTGGTGAACATCGTCGATGACGACTACGACCTTGCCATCCGCATTTCCGCGGCGCCATCGGACAAGTTTACCATCTGGCGAAAGATCTGCGTGATCCGCCGCGTACTCGTTGCCGCCCCGGAAAGTCGCTTTGCAGGCTTGCAGCATCCCGGCGAACTGGCACCCGACGAATGCCTGGCCTACAGCGGGGAGAGCCGGCGCGAGATGTGGACCTTGTCGGATGGGAGCGCGAGCGTCGTGCTTTCGGCGGGCTGTGCCTTCAGCGCCAACAGCGGCGATGTGCTGGCTGACATGGCAGCCGGCGGGGCCGGTGTCGCGCTCTTGCCGCGGTTTCACGTTGCCGAACATCTGCGGAATGGCCGGCTCGTCCATATTCTGGAAAGCTGGGCGCCACCGGATCTGTGGCTGACGCTCTACTACCCGCCCTATCAGACCCTGCCGCCGCCCATCGCCTCCTTCTCCAGGTTCTTCGAACAGCAGCTTCCCGCCCTGGTCGGCGCGTTGGAGTAGCGTTTTTCCGCCTGTCGTCGGCATCGAATATCGCGCTGCGGGCGACAGGTCTTGCAGCGAGCGCAATAGTTGAGATTTTGCGCTGGACGTCAGGCGATTGCGGTGGTGAGATTGCTGCACTGGGCGATTCTTGGGGGTAGACGTGATCGATCCGGCGTGTTGGCAGCGCGTGTCACCCGGCCCGGCCTGATCATGCAGATGGAAGAGGTGGGATCATGATTCCGTTGCCGCATGCCGATCAGTCAAGCGGGGCGCCTCATTCAGGCGGGGAGCCGGGCGGGCCGCTGCGGCTGGATATTGTTGCAGGCCTGACGGCGGCTGCGGTGGTTCTGCCGAAGGCGATGGCCTATGCGACCGTCGCCGGTCTTCCCGTCAGCGTCGGCCTCTACACGGCCTTCGTGCCGATGATTGTCTATGCGCTGCTGGGTAGCTCCCGGGTGCTGAGTGTCAGCTCGACAACCACCCTTGCGATCCTGACAGCAAGCGAGCTTGCACTCGTCGTGCCGGATGGAGATCCCGTTCGGCTTCTGACGGCGACGGCGACATTGACGGCGCTGACAGGGCTGCTTCTGATTGCGGCCGCGGCCCTGAGGCTGGGCTTCGTGGCGAACTTCATATCCTCGCCGGTGCTGACGGGGTTCAAGGCGGGGATCGGACTGGTGATCGTTCTCGATCAGCTGCCGAAACTCTTCGGACTGCATATCGAAAAGCAGGGCTTTTTCCGGGATGTGCTGACCCTCTTCCAGCATCTGCCCGAGACATCGATCATCACGTTTGCGATCGGTGCAACCGCGCTCGTGCTGCTTTTGCTCCTCGAGCGGATCTGGCCTCACTCTCCCGCACCGCTTGCCATCGTGGGCGCGGGCATCGCCCTGTCGTGGCTGGCCGGGCTCGGTGCGGCTGGCGTTTCCATTGTCGGTCACATTCCCCAGGCGTTGCCATCGCTGACACTGCCGGATGTCGATATGATCCTGCGGTTGTTGCCGGGGGCATGCGGCATCGCCCTGATGAGCTTTACGGAGACGATTGCCGCCGGCCGCGCCTTCTCCGTGGCCGGGGAACCGGCGATCCGGCCAAACCGCGAGCTGGTTGCCACCGGACTTGCCAACTTCTCGGGCGGGTTCTTCGGTGCGATGCCGGCCGGTGGGGGCACATCGCAGACAGCTGTGGTGCGCGCCGTCGGGGGGCACTCGCAAAAAGCGTCGCTGGTGACCGCGGCGGCTTCGGCAGCGACGATGCTGGTTCTTGCGCCGCTGCTCGGATTGCTGCCACAGGCGGTGCTGGCCGCCATCGTGATCGTCTATTCCGTCGGCCTGATCGACCCCGTGGAATTCAAGTCGATCCGCAGGGTTCGCCGCATGGAATTCCGCTGGGCGCTTGCCGCCTTTCTGGGCGTGCTTTTCTTCGGCACGCTCCAGGGCATCATTATTGCGATCATCCTGTCGCTCGTCGGCCTTGCAAGCCAGACGGCAAAGCCACGCATCCATATTGTCGGCCGCAAACGGGGAGGGGACGTTCTGCGGCCGGTTTCTGCCGAGCATCCGGACGACGAGACCTTCGAGGGACTGTTGATCCTGCGGCCGGAAGGGAGGCTGTTTTTCGTGAACGCGCAGCAGGTGGGCGACCGCATCCGTGAACTGGTCAATCAGGAAAAGCCGCGCGTCGTGATGCTGGATCTCAGCCGCGTCGTCGATATCGAGTATTCCGCGCTTCAGATGATCATCGAGGGCGAACGCAGTCTCGCGCGACAGGGTATCGTTCTCTGGCTCGCCGGTCTCAATCCGGATGTGTTCGACTATGTCCGGGCATCGGGGTTCGCAGAGCAGCTCGGCATGGACCGGATGTTGCTCAACACGCGGGTCGGTATACGTCGTCATCAGGAGGGCACCTCTGCGGAGCCGCAGCCAGTGGCCGAAGGAGGCTCCGCCTGAGCGGACTGCGACGGTTTTCTGTCCGCTTTTTCAGGGCTTTGCCATGGCGTGAGAATTTTAACCCGCAACGGTTATAAGTCTTCCACGACGATGGAGGCTTTGATGTTTGCGCGGCTACGGAACGATCGATCTGGAAATTTCGGCATCATGGCCGCCATTCTTATTGTGCCCGTCTTTGGCGCAATCGGCCTTGCCGTGGATTTCAGCTCCGCGCTGATGGCCAAGACGAGATTGCAGGATGCTGCCGATGCGGCAGCGCTGGCAGCCATATCGGAACGTTCTCCCGGCGTGCAGAAGGCACTTGAAATGACCGGCGACGGCGAGATTGCCGTCGGCACCCAATATGCGCGGCAGTTCTTTGCTGCGCAGTCCGCCGATTTTGGCGGCGTCACGCTCGATTCGCTGGATGCAAAAGTCGTCAAGAAGGACAATATCGTCAGCTCTGTCGTAAACCTCGAGGCAACAATTTCGACCAGTTTCGCGCGCATACTGGGGCAGGAAAAGATCAAGGTCGCGGTTCGCTCGACCGCCGAATACCAGACGCAGACCTTCAGCGATTTTTACCTACTTCTCGACAACACCCCTTCCATGGGTGTCGGCGCGACGCCCACGGATGTCGCAAAGATGGTAGCGAGCACGTCCGACCAGTGCGCCTTTGCCTGCCACATCGTGAAGAACGGCGTCATCGACAAGAACAGCTATTACAATCTTGCCAAGAAGCTCGGCGTGCAGACGCGTATCAACGTCGTTGCCAAGGCCACTGCAAGCCTGATGGATACCGCCAAGGATTATCGCAGAAGCAGCAACCAGTACCGGATGTCCGTCTATACCTTCGGCGAGAAGGCGGAAGACACCAAGCTGCTTGAAGTCGTGGGGCTGACGACGGACCTGGATGCGGCGAAAAAGAGCGCGGCCAAGATCGACCTGATGTCGATCCCGGCCCAGGGCTACAACAACGACCAGCAGACCGATTTCGACCGCGCCCTCACGCAGATCTCCGCCAAGATGGGGACGGCCGGAAACGGCCTGAGCGTTGGCTCGCCGGAGAAGGTTCTGTTTTTTGTCTCTGATGGGGTCGGCGACAGCTACAAGCCTTCAAGTTGCACCAAGAAGACGACAAGCGGGCGCTGCCAGGAGCCGATTGATATCAAGTTCTGCGAAACGCTGAAGACGGGCGGCTACAAGATCGCCGTTCTTTATACGACCTACCTGCCGCTGCCGACCAACAGCTGGTACAACACATGGATCAAGCCGTTCCAGGCGGAGATCAGCCCGCGCATGCAGGCGTGCGCCTCGCCCGGCCTGTTCTTCGAGGTGAGCCCGACGGAGGGCATCGCCGAGGCCATGGCGGCACTCTTCAAGAAAATCATCACCTCGCCCCGTCTGACGAGCTGATTGCGGACCCGTAACTGATGCTTCGGGGAAGTTGCCCCGAAGCCTGTGTTTTACGCCTCTCCCCGTCGCAAAATTGCTGCACAGGTTCCGTCGCATGGTGTAAGCCTTCGCCAACCGAAGCGCAGAGAGACTGGACGACGCCGTGTCGCAGACCGAACTTGCCGTCACGGCACCCGCCGCCCGTAGCCGTCTGGCGCTTATTGCGCTGCTTGCGGGCGCCGTCGCCATAGGCGCTTCGCCGATTTTCGTCCGACTGTCGGAGGTCGGCCCGATGGCGACCGCTTTCTGGCGGGTTGCTCTGGCCGTGGTGCCGCTGTTTTTCCTGTTCCGTGCGGCAGAAAGGGGAGACGCGGCCAAGCCCCAGGGATTGCGCGAGATGATGGTGCTCGCTTTGCCGGGCGTATTTCTCGCCGGCGATCTCATAAGCTGGCATGCCTCGATCCACGTGACGACGGTCGCCAATGCGACATTGCTCGCCAATCTGGCGCCTGTCTTCGTCACGGCGATCGGCTGGGTGTTCTTCGGCGCATCCATCACACGCGCCTTCCTGATCGGTCTCTTCGTTGCAATCGTGGGTATCGTCGTGTTGAAGGGTGGGCTAAGCGGGCTTGCCGAGGGCAACAGGGCGGGCGATTTGCTGGCCATCCTGGCGGCCGTGTTCTACGCTGGCTACATGCTTAGCATCGCCCGGCTGCGCGGTCGTTTCGACACGATGCGCGTCATGCTGTGGAGCACGCTCTCGGCTGCGGTTTGCCTGTTGCCGGTCGTGCTTTTGACCGAGAGCCAGCTTTTTCCCGTCACGATTTTCGGCTGGGCCATGCTTATCGGGCTGGCGCTGATCTGCCATGTTGGCGGGCAGGTGGCAATCGCCTATGCGCTTGCCTATCTGCCGACGGCATTTTCCTCGCTCACCCTTTTGCTGCAGCCCGTGGTCGCGGCTCTTCTTGGCGTGGTCGTGCTTGGCGAAGGCGTCAGTGTCACGCAGGCGATCGGCGGGGCCATTGTTCTGTGTGGAATTCTTTACGCGCGTCGCAAATAGGCCTGACAGAAAGGGTGGCAAGGCCCGACCGTGGCGTCGGAACCTTGCCGGTGCTAAGAGTTTCCGCCCATTAGCAAGACCACTCTACGTAACCTGTTGGCCCGTGGATCACCGTCATCCGGGGTGGACACGCAAAAATTCATGAGGCCAAATTGGCCATGCCGCCGCGACGGTCGTTCCCCCTTATTCCACCCCGCCGAACGCATGTTTCGACCGGCTGTGCTGGAGACCAGATGCGGGAATTTCCTGAAAAGGTGAGGACCGCTCCGAGGCGGAACGGAGCGGTCCCTGGCGTTTCGGAAGGTCCATGGGGGCTTCGGCGTTGGGGAAGGCCGAAGAACTATCTGGCGGGGGGGTAAAGCCAGTTTCCATGCGGGACACCTCAGAACGCCATACCACTCTAGTTCGGCATCTTTCATGACGAAACCATACAATGGTATGGGTTCTATTTTCAGATGGCCAAATAAATGCACTCGCGATCCCCAATACAGACCCATAAGCGGATATTATCGTCACCGGCGATGACGCGGATGGGGGCGCATTGGCGGGCATCCGCGATAGATGATAGAATTGTAGCCACAAGAAACGGGTTGCGTTTGAATGGAGTTTTGAGAGTGAGTGTCGCCTTCGTCAAAGAGGAAAGTGCAGAAACCGCTGCCGAAACCCTGCTGCCCGACCGCCCGATCTCGGTCCACCCGAACCTGGTGACGCAGGCGGGCCTGAAGGCCCTGGAACTGCAGCTGCAGGAGGCTCGCGAGGCCTACAATGCCACAAGCTCGATCGAAGACGTGAACGAAAGACGGCGGCAGGCCTCAGGCCCGATGCGCGATTTGCGTTATCTCACGGAACGGGTTCGCACCGCTCAGCTTGTCGCGGATCCGACATCGACGGATACGGTCGCGTTCGGAAGCACCGTCACCTTCAGCCGCGACGATGGCCGCGTGCAGACCTACCGTATCGTCGGCGAGGACGAGGCCGACCCGAAGGCCGGGTCGATTTCCTTCGTCTCCCCGGTTGCGCGGTTGCTGCAGGGCAAGACTGTCGGCGATGTCGTGACCGTCGGTGGGCAGGAGCTCGAGATCATCACGATCGCGTAAACCATTCGTCTCGCCTTCGCGACCACGGGGCTAGGCGCTGGCGGGCGCCGATCTTCTGTCGGCGTGCCTGCGGCGCAACTCGACCAGCAAGGCGCCGAGAAGGGTGACAGTGATCAGGATGACGGCAAGGGCGTTGATGGTCGGCGTTATGCCGCTGCGCACCTTGGAAAACACATAGACCGTCATCGTGTCATAGGGGCCGCGCGTGAACAGCGTGATGTTGAAGTTCTCGATCGATTGGAAGAAGGCGATGACAGCGCCGGCGCCAAGCGCCGGGTAGAGATGCGGCAGCAGGATGCGGCGCAGCACCATGGCGTGGCTGGCGCCGAGGTCAAGGGCGGCCTCCTCCAGCGCCCGGTCGAAGCTTTGCAAGCGAGCAAGCACCAATAGCATCACGAAGGCGGCGATGTAGGAGACCTGGCCGAGCACGGCGAGGTGCAGGCCGGGCGGCACCGCGAGCGTGTTCCAGAACAGAAGCGTCGAAATGCCGATCACCGCGCCGGGTGTCAGGATCGGCGCCACCATCAGGCCGTAAAGTGCGGAGCGCATCGCGCCGCCGAGGCTGTTGATCAGGATCGCTGCAGCCGTGCCGATCGGCACCGAGAGCGCGACCACGGCGAGCGCGACCAGCACGGTGTTCTTGAAGGAGTTCAACAGGCGCGTGTCATTCCAGAGGTCCACGAACCACTGTAGCGTGAAGCCGACCCAGGGGAAGACCGAGGGAAAGCGCGAGGCGTTGAAGGCGGCGCCGCCCATGACGATCAGCGGCAGCAGCAGATAGGCGAGGAAGACGTAGAGATAGAGGCGAAACAACCAGTCCGATTTCTTCGTGGTCATGGCTGCCTCACTTCGCAATATCGGAAAGCTTGACGCGGAATATCCGCATCACCAGCGTTACGAACACCGTGCACAGGATCAGGAGCAGGAAGGCGTAGGCCGCACCCGTGTTCCAGTCGAGCGATTCAAACATCCATTGCTGGATGATTTCGGTAAACCAGCGGGAATTGGTGGACGCAAGCAACGTCGGCACGAGGATCGAGCCGGCCGACAGCATGAACACCATAACCGATCCCGAGGCGATGCCGGGTTTCGCATGGGGCAGGATCACCCGCCAGTGAATGCGCCACCACGGCGCACCGAGATCGTCCGCCGCCTCGATCTGGCTCGTATCCAGCGACTGGATGGCGTTGTAGATCGGGAACAGCATGAACAGCACATAGGTATAGACAAGGCCGATCATGACGCTGCGAAAGCCGGTCATCCAGCGGATCGGCTTGTCGATCAGGTGGATATTGATCAGGAAATAATTGAGCGGCCCCTTGAGCGACAGGATGATGAACCACGCGAAGGAGCGCATGATCTCGCTGACCCAGAGCGGAATGGTCAACAGCAGGAAGATTGTCGGCAGGCTCTTTGCCGAGGCTTTTTTCGAGAGGTAATAGGCCAGCGGGTAGGCCATGAAGAAGCACAGGGTTGTCACGATGGACGAATAGAGCACGGTCCAGAAGAACACGGAGATGTGGATCGGGCTCTGGAAGAAGGTCAGGTAGTTCTTCAGCGTATAGACGTCCTTCGGGCCGCCCATCTCGGTAACGGGAAGATAGGGCCGGAAGGAATTCTCGAAGAGATAGAGATTGGGAACGATCACCAGCACCAGCAGCCAGAAGGCGACCAGCAGGACCATCAGCGCGGTCAGCGAAACGCCGTAACGGTTGAGAAGATCCTTCATTCCGCCGCCACCCTGGCTGCGGTCACCTCATCCGCGAGGATGAAGGCCTTGTCGATATCGAAGGTGGCAAACAGTTTTGCGCCACGGTCCGGCACGGTGCCTATACCATCATTGCGGGTTTCGGAGACGATGGTGCGTCCCGCATGGTCCACGGTCTGGATCGAGATGAAATTGCCCTCGAAGGCGATATCGGTGACTTCGACGGGGATGGAGTTGCTCTGGCTCGTCGCAGCCTCGAGCGTCACATGCTCGGGGCGCACATAGAGCTTGGCGCTGGCATCGACATCGCGGCCGAGCCGGCCCCGGAAGACGCCGGTTGCCGTCTGGAAATCGCCGAACCCGTCGGAGCGTCCGGCGAGCGTGCCGGTGAAGATATTGCTCTCGCCGACAAAGGCCGCCACGAAACCGTTGGCGGGCGTGTTGTAGATTTCGCGCGGTGGTGCCACCTGCTGCAGCTTGCCATGGGACATGACGCCGACGCGGTCCGACATCGCCAAGGCCTCACCCTGGTCATGGGTGATGTAGATGAAGGTGACGTTGGTGCGCTTCTGGATGGCGCGGAGTTCAGCGCGCATATGCTGGCGCAGCTTGAGATCAAGCGCGGAGAGCGGTTCGTCGAGCAGCATGACGGAGGGTTCGACCGCGAGCGCGCGGGCAATCGCCACGCGCTGCTTCTGGCCACCGGAAAGCTGGCTCACCGCCTTGTCGGCAGCATCGGGCAGATCGACGAGCGCCAAAAGTTCTTCGGCGCGCTTGCGGCGGGCCTTCTTGTCGACGCCGCGCGCCTCAAGCCCGAAGGCGATGTTTTCCCAGACCGGCATCAGCGGAAAGAGGGCGAGGTTCTGGAATATGAGGGCAGTCGGCCGCTGGTTGGGGCGCTGGTCGCGCATATCCCTGCCGCCGATGCTGATCGTGCCTGATGTCGGCGAAACGAAGCCGGAAACCATGCGCAGGATGGTCGTCTTGCCGCAGCCGGAAGGCCCGAGAAACGAGAAGAATTCACCGGCCTCTATCGACAGCGAGACATCGTCCACCGCACGGAACGATCCGAAATCCGCACACACATTCTGAAGTTCGACACTGGCACTCATTGTCTGGAATTCGTTCCCTTATCGCCTTCGATGGCCGTTTTTCTATCTGTGAGATGCCGGCCGCTTGCGCGGCCGGCAAAAGGGTCAGGCGGCTTTAAGCGGCCTTGTACTTGTCGGCATATTCGCCGCGCTTGGAGAGGAACCATGCGGCCTGGCTCGGCCACCAGTACATCTTGCTGACCGCGTCGCCCGGGAAGCTTGCCTTGTAGAACTCCGACACGGTCGGATCCATCAGGTCGATGCCGCCCTTGCCGACCGGGTTTGCGGAGAAGGCGGTCGCCCAGAGAGCGGAGCCTTCCGCAGTCGAAACCCACTTGGCGAATTCATGGGCCTGCTCGATGTTCTTGGCGCTCTTCAGGAGCACGAGGCCCTGGTTCCAGGCAAAGGCGCCTTCCTTCGGCGCGAGGTAGGCATAGCCGCCTTCCTTCTTCATGTTGAAGCCGGTCGAATCCCAGCACAGGCCAAGCACAGCGCCATTGGTGCGGAACGCCGCCTGCGCGTCGTTTTCGCCGCTCCAGAACTGGACGATGTTGCCCTTGGCCTTGATGGCTTCGGCAAGGGCGATGTCCCACAGCTCGACCATGGTGGCTTCGTCCTTGTAGCCGTCGATCCACGGCTTCGGCAGCTTGCCCTCGGCATCGAGCCAGCGGCCCATGGCCGCAAGCGCGGAGTGGCCGCGCACGGTCACCTGGTTTGCCGGATTGAAGAGGTCGGCGAGGCTGGCCTTGCCATATTCCGTCGGGAAACCTTCGGTGGAATAGACCAGCGCTTCGGTGCCCCAGACGGAGGGCACGATCAGCTTCTGGCCGTCGATCGTCGCCAGCGTATCGGCGGAACCATCGGCGAGACCCGGCGCATAGTTGTCCACCGTCAGCTTCTTGAGGTCCCAACCCTGAAGCAGGCCGTTGGAATTCCAGGCTGAAACGCGGTCAAGCGTCGGCTCGACAACGTCGGAGGTGCCGGTTGCCAGCGAGATCTTCGCCTGGGCAAACATGGTGTCCTGGTCGGGCTGCTCGGTAAAGTTCACCTTGATGCCGGTTGCCTTTTCGAAGGCCGGGAAGACCTTTTCGGCCATGCCGGGATAGCCGGCCCAGCCGGTGAAGTTCACTTCGCCGGAAGACGCAAGTGCCCCCGACGAAATGATGGCGGGGGCAGCCAGAACGCCGGCGCCAATGGCGGTAGATTTCAGAACAGTGCGCCGTGTCAGCGGCGTTTTCAGAATGCTCATCGGTAAGCTCCCAGTTTGTATGTTGCGTTAAAGTTATCCGCCGGTTCCCGGTCTTGCTGTTGTCGGTAGAAGTTTTACGCCGCTAGCTTGAGCGCCTTGCTTTCGGCAATCACGCAGAGCAGTTCGAACAGGATGGTCGCGCCCAGAAATGCGGTGCCGCCGCTCGGATCGACCGGCGGCGAAACCTCCACGAGATCGGCGCCGATGATGTTCAATCCCTGTAATGCGCGAACGACCTGAAGCGCCTGAAAACTGTTGGGACCGCCGATCTCGGGTGTCCCTGTGCCGGGTGCAAAGGTCGGGTCGACAAAATCGATGTCGTAGCTGACATAGGTCTCGGCCGATCCGACAATCTCGCGGGCTTCGGCCATAACGTCATCGACCCCGCGAGCGTGAAACTCTTCGATCGGAATGACCCGGATGCCGACGGCATCGGCAAAGTCGCGATCCTCGAAATCATAGGCTGAGCCGCGAATGCCGATCATGCAGACCCGCTTGGGATCGAGCAGTTCTTCCTCGACCGCGCGGCGGAAAGGCGTGCCGTGGGTGTATTTGAAGCCGCCGAAATAGGAGTGGAAGAGATCGGTGTGGCTGTCGAAATGCACCATGCCGAGTGGCCGGTCCTTCGCCAGCGCCCGGAGGATCGGAAGAGTACATAGATGATCGCCGCCAGCGCTGAGCGGTATGATCCCGGCGTCGCGCACCTTGTCGTAGAAGGCGGTGATCCGCGCAAGGGAATCGGCGACATCGGCGGGATTGGGGCCGACATCGCCCAGATCTGCGCAGCGCGCCAGATCATAGGGGCGAACCTTCGTTGCGCCATTCTGGAAGCGGACCATCGTCGAACAGTCGCGCAACTGGCGCGGTGCGTGACGCGGACCCGGCCGGTTGGTGGTGCCGCCGTCCCAGGGAACGCCGATCAGGCCGATCTCCACCTCGGACAGGCGCGGATCGTCAAAGGTAATGTGCGGCAATCGCATGAAGGTTGCGATGCCGGCAAAACGTGGAAGATCGACCCCGGAAACCGGGTGAAAACCGCCAAAAGCCATCAATTCCCCTCGCGGCTTTGCCGCTGTTATTGGCGACAAGCTAACACGATGATAATGGCTGGCAATGATATATTTACGGAAGCTTCAACGTTGCTACAACTATAGCGATATTTTTCGATATCAAAGTCATGGAAGCCCAAATATACGTCAACAATAGCAAAAAAATTCATCAATATGATTGAATATTAGACAGAATGTTTACGGGCCGCGGGGTCGTCTCCGAGCGGAATTCCGCGTTTTCTCTGAGAAAACAGCATTGTTGCGTCATTTCAGGGCGCCGTGGATGGAAATGCGCAAGCACAGGCTCTGGCTCCATGTTCGCAAGGGGCTGGCCCTGTCTGATGACGGTGGCGGCAGCTATGAACTCCTCAAGCTGTCCCTGATCGGCTATCGCTATGACAGCCGTACGGCCAGTGTGCATAACCCGACAGGAGATCAGGAATGGATGCGCTCGTCATCGGGGCCGTCACCATCGGCGCCGCGGCCTTTCGCGGTGTCACCGGCTTTGGTTACGCGCTGGTCGCGGCGCTAGGCTTTGCCGGCATCTTTTCGCCGACCGGCATGGTGCCGTTCATCCTGATCAACGATCTCATGCTCACCGGCTTTACCGTCGTCGATCGCGGCCGCAGCCCCATCGATTGGCCGGTGACGCGGATTCTGATCGCTGCCGGCCTGCTTGGCGCGCTCTGCGGCAGCCTGCTCGTTCCTTACCTGGAAGGTGATCTTGCCCGCATCCTCGTCTCTGCGACCATCGTGGTTGCGGCCTGCACCGCGCTGATCCGCCAACCGCCGGTCTGGCTGGCACACAAGGCGTTCGGCATCGTCATCGGCTTTGTTACCGGCATTCTTCTGTCAGCCTTTGCCGTCGGCGGTCCGCTGATCGCCGCATGGCTGCTGGCCGGCGGTGTGAAGCGCGACTATGTGCGCGGCACATTGGCGGTGTTCTTCGGCCTGATCGACCTGTTCACGCTGGCAAGCCGCGCCTACATGGGCGCTGTTGATGCCGAGTTGCTGCGCCTCCTGATGATCTATTGCCCGCTGACGCTGGCGGGCTTTGCCGCCGGTTACTTCCTTTCCCATCGCCTGCCGGCCTCAGTCTGGGATCGCGTATCGGGCGTCGGTCTTATCTTTATCGCCATTGTCGGTTTAGCGCAGACGGTTTACGCGATCGCCTTTGCCTGAATACACTGACCAGATCATTTGACGTGAAAGGATCGACCCATGGCCAAGACGGCTCTCATCACCGGCGCCACCTCCGGCTTCGGCAAGGCGGTTGCGCAGCGTTTCGCAAGGGAAGGCTGGAACGTGGTGCTGACTGGCCGCCGTCAGGATCGGCTCGATGCGCTGGTTGCCGAACTGGGCGGGCCGGAACGCGCCCTGGCGCTCTGCTTCGACATCCGCGACGAGACTGCCACGAGGGCCGCGCTGGCCGGGCTGCCGGCGGGCTTTGCCGATATCAACGCTCTCGTCAACAATGCCGGTCTCGCGCTGGGCTATAACCCGGCCCAAACCGCCGATCTCGATCAATGGAAGACGATGATCGACACCAACATTACCGGGCTGGTGACGATCACCCGGCTGCTGCTCGATACGCTGATCGCGCAACGGGGTGTGGTGATCAATCTGGCCTCGATTGCCTCCAGCTGGCCCTATCCCGGCGGCAATGTCTATGGCGGCACCAAGGCCTTCGTGCGTCAGTTTTCGCTGGGGCTGCGCAGCGACCTGTCAGCTAAGGGCGTGCGGGTGACGTCGATCGAACCCGGCCTTTCGGAAAGCGAATTCACGCTTGTCCGCAACGGCGGCGATCAGGCGGCTTACGATAAATTCTACGCCGGCACCAATCCGCTGCAGCCGGAAGATATTGCTGAAAGCATCTACTGGGTCGCGTCGCTGCCTGATCATGTCAACATCAACAGCCTCGAGATCATGCCGGTCAGCCAGTCCTGGGCACCGTTCCAGATTCATCGGGAGTAGGTGGCGTGCTCCCTTTTCTTCCAGTTCGGGAGAAAAGGGAGTTGCCGCTTTTGACAGCTGTCAACCAAACACCTTGGTCAGGGCGTTGCCGATCGCGTCGGTGATGCCGTCGATATCGTTTTCGGTAGCGATCAGGGCCGGGGCGAGGCAGAGCGTGTTGTTGAGGCCCGGCAGCGAACGGTTGGTGGCGCCGATGATCACGCCCTGGGCGGCGCAATCGGCAACGACGGCCTGCACCATCTTTTCCGGTGCAGGCTCCTTCGTCTGCCTGTCGGAAACCAGTTCCGCGCCGCAGAACAGGCCGGCGCCGCGCACATCGCCGATCACGGCATGGCGTTCCATCAGCGCATTGAGATTTCCGACCAGCCGCTCGCCCATCCTGAGCGTATTGTCGAGCAAGCCTTCGTCCTCGATGATGCGCATGTTTTCAAGTGCTGCCGCAGGTCCCGCCACACAGCCGCCGAAGGTCGAGATGTCGCGGAAATAGGACAACGGATCGTCCGCATCGTCCTTGAACATCGCGAAGATCTTTTCCGTGGTGACCGTGCAGGAAATGGCGGCGTAGCCGGAGGCCACACCCTTGGCCATGGTGACGAAATCGGGCTCGATGCCGTAGTTCTGGTAGCCGAACCATTTGCCGGTACGGCCGACGCCGCAGACGACTTCGTCGATGTGAAGAAGGATGTCGTATTTCCTGCAGATCTCCTGCACCTTCTCCCAGTAGCCCCGGGGCGGTACGATGACGCCGCCGCCAGCGGTGACAGGTTCAAGGCAGAGAAGGCCGATCGTATCCGGCCCCTCGCGCAGGATCACCTCTTCGATAGCCTCGGCGGCGCGCTCGCCGTAGTTTTCGATCGCGCCGTACTGGCTGCGATATTCCAGGCAATGCGGCACCTCGACGAAGCCGGGAGGCATCGGGCCATATTGCTCGCGGCGCTGCGGCTGGCCGGCGGCGGCCAGCGTGCCGATGGTGGTGCCGTGATAGTCGCGATCGCGGTAGAGGATCTTGTACTTGCGGCCTCCATGGTGGCGGTGCGACATCTGCCGCACCATCTTGAAGACTTTCTCGTTGGCCTCCGAACCGGAATTTGAATAATAGACGCGGGTGAGGCCCGGCATCTTGGAAATCAGCTGCTGGGCGAATTTCGCGCCGGCGATCGAGCCGGCGGAATTGGCGAAATAGTTGAGCTTGACGAGCTGGTCGCGCACAGCGTCGGCGATGCTGGTGCGCCCGAAGCCGACATTGACCGTCCAGACGCCGCCGGAAAGCGCGTCGAGATATTCCTTGCCCGTCGCATCCCAGACCCGCATGCCCTTGCCTTCGACGAAGATACGCGGATCAACGGTTTCATAAGGCTTGTGCTGGCTGAGATGATGCCAGACATGGGCGCGATCCGCCTCGATGACATCTCGGATATCGTTGGGCTGCGAGGCTATGTTCATGCGGCATCTCCCTGTCGCTCATGGATGTCGCCAAACGCGTGCAACGGCCTGACGACATCAGAAAGAATCTTGGACTGCAGAGCTTGTAACACGCGGTTGTCTTTGCACGAGGCTTTTTGCCGCTGGCTCCAGGAAAACGCTGCTCTGGCCCCTGGTTCAGGCCGTATGGCACAATGCTCGCCTGCCGCAGTCTTCCACGATTGCGCCGAGCTTGACGAGACCGCTCTCGATACGATGTGTGGCAATGGAGCTGAAGCCGATACGGAAGAAATTCCGCCCCTGGGCTGGAACGGAAAAGAAGATGTCGCCGGCCTCGACAAGGATGCCCTGCGCTCGCGCTATCTCGGCCATTGCCCTTGCATCAAGCTCCGGCGGGCCTTCGATCCAGAAGCTCGTTGCTCCGTCGCCGCGCCTCAAGCGGCAGGACGGCATGGTTTCCGGCAATAATCTCTCGATCAGTCGCGCCCGTTCGAGGATCGCGGCGCCTGCCCGGGAAAGATGTTGCCGGTAATGGCCGAGCCCGATGAAGGTTGCGAGCGAACGCTGGTTGTTGGTTGGTGGATGCCGGAGCATCAACCGGCGCAACACGCGTAATTCATCGATCACCGGCTTCGGCGCGACCACGTAGCCGATGCGCAGGCCGGGCGCGAGCACCTTGGAGAAGCTGCCGATATAGATGACACGCTCGGCCCTATCGAGGCTCTTCAGCGAGGGAATATCACTATCGGCCTCGACGGAAAGATCGGCGTCGTAGTCGTCCTCGATCAGCAGTACGTCGCTACGGGCGGCCGCATCGAGCAGGGCATTGCGCCGCGCCAGCGGCATCACTGATGTCGTGGGACATTGGTGGCCGGCGGTCACGAACGCGATGTCGCAGCGCCCGAAGGCATCATCCGGTATCAGGCCATGGTCGTCGCTGGTGAGGAAGACGGGCTTCATCGTCGCCAGCCGCATCATGTTGCGAAGGTCGGGATAGCCGGGATCTTCCAGCCCCACCGGCGTATCGCGAGCGACAAACAACTGCACGAGCATGGAGAGCGCCTGTTGCGAGCCGAGCGTGACCATGACCTCGCCCGGCTGCGCAGAAATCCCGCGCCGCGGCAGCACCTGGACTCTCAGCTGCTCGATGAGATCGGGATCGTCATCGTCGATCATGTCCGCCGCCCAGACCTGTATCTCCTGAACGCTCGACGTGGCGCGCACGGCCTCGCGCCAGTTGTTGGTTGGAAACAGGCCGGGATCGTACTGGCCGGAGAGGAAAGGGTAGGGATAGGAGCGCCAGTCGCGCGGCTTGCTGATCTGCGGCAGGCGCGACGGCTTCATGGCAAAGCGCGTCGCCCAGTCTGAAGGGCGTCGTGTGGCCTCTGTAATAACAGCCGGTTTCACGACCGCGCAGACAAAGATGCCGCTCCTCTGGCGCGAGGCGAGAAAACCTTCGTCGATGAGCTGCTGGTAAGCCGCCGTCACCGTGTTGCGGCCGATGCCGAGACGCGCGGCAAGTTCCCGCGACGAGGGCAGCCGCGCATCGGTCGGCAGCAGACCGGTTTCCACCGCATGGACGATCATCCGGCGGATCTGGATGTTCAGCGGCTGGCCGTCGCGATCCAGAACGCCGAAAACCTGATGCCAGGTCTTCTCGGTCTGAAGGTTAAGCTGGGAGATTTTCATTCAAGCCTCAACGCAAGAACCGGGCCACGTGTGCATCCCTCGGCCACCCAGCGCGGAAGCATCAGTCGATGTCTCGGCGAGGCCTTTCCTAGGAATCATCCGTTGTTGCCTGACCGAACCACAGGACGGCGGAAACCTTGAACAGGAAGGCTGTCGTCCAGCCGAACAGCAGGATGCCGTTCACCCCTTCCAGCGCGCTTGCAAGCCGCCATTTTCCCACCAGCGTCACATCGCCATAGCCGATCGTTGCGAAGGTGATCGCTGAAAAATAGATGGCTTCTTCAAGGTCCTGCAACTCGCCGGTCAGCCTGTAGGCAAGAGCCCAGATCATGATCTCGATGAGATGCGCGACGACGAAACCGAGGACGAAAAAATAGCTCCAGCCGAGGCGCGACAGCGGCGAGAGATTGCCCGCGTTACCGAGCGGGCGTGCGCCGCAGTTGTAAAGCAGCATAACCGCAGCGCCATGGACGACGATCGTGGCGAGCAGGAGAGCTGTGGCAATGACGATCACCAGGAGCATAGGTTTCCTCCATGAATGTTGCGTGTGCATAAAATTGCAGCGAAGCAGCTCGGTTGCGGCCTGCCGGGCGTCGGCGGATCCAACCGTTTGTAAAGCCGCTGCACGCTTTTGCGCGACTTGCCTTAATCGACCTCGGCGAGAAGCTGGGCCTTCACCCGTTGCAGTTCCGCCCGTCGTGCGTCATCGACGACGGGCATGGCCAGCTCGAGCTTTTCGAAGACCGCAGTGATGACTTCGGATACGGCAAGGCGGGCGAACCATTTGTTGTCGGCGGGTATGACGAACCACGGCGCAGCTTGGGTGCTGGTGTTGGACAGCATCTCCTCGAATGCCTTCTGGTAGTCGTCCCAGTGCTGGCGCTCGGCAAAGTCGGCCGGCGAGAATTTCCAGTTCTTCTCGGCCTCATCAATTCGCGAGAGAAAGCGCCGCTTCTGCTCCTTCTTCGAGACGTTCAGGAAGAACTTCACGATGATCGTGCCGTTTCTGCGCAGATATTTCTCGAAGTTGTTGATGTCCTTGAAGCGCTTTTCCCAGATGTCTTTTCCGCGCGTCTCGACCGGCAGTTTCTGCTTGATCAGCAACTCGGGATGCACCCGAACGACGACCACCTCTTCGTAATAGGAACGGTTGAAAATGCCGATCATTCCGCGCCCCGGCAGCGCGACCGAGGCGCGGCGAAGATAGTCATGATCCAGGTCATCCGAGGTCGGAGCCTTGAAGCTCGTCACCTGACAGCCCTGCGGATTGATGCCGGACATGACGTGGCGGATCGCCCCATCCTTGCCGGCCGCGTCCATGGCCTGGAAAATGATCAGGACGGAATAGACGTCCTGCGCATAGAGCATTTCCTGCATGTCCGAGAGGCGTTGGACATTTTTGGCCACATGCTGCAACGCGCCGGCCTTGTCATCGTAACCGCCGGTAAAATCGGTATCGAAATCCTTCTTCAGATTTACCTTTTTGCCGGGCTTGACAGCGATGTCGCGCAATCTGAATTTGACCCGTCCCCCATCCCCGATTTCAATTTCACGTTTCTCGTCCAGGTCCACGTCGATTTTCATCTGACACTCCGTTGAAGCGCTTATGCGGCATGCGGGATCGGCGTAAATCATAGTTGTCAGGCACGTTCGGAATGCTATCATTCGTGGCTATAAAAGTGATTTCGTCAATATCGAAGTTCGGTGAACGCAAGCAGTTGGATCTTACTCGTTTAAAGGCCCCAGAGGCCGGATCGGAGACAAGGATGTCTGCACAGAATGGGCAACAGGGCACGGGTCCGAACGATGGTGTTTTCATGTCTGCGGAGGATCTGCGCGGGTATGCCGACAAGATCGACATGGCTCGGGCGTCCAAGGCCTCTCAGGGGATGAAAACCGCGGAAGATGCGCGCTCCGAGCTGATGTCGCGCCTTTCCAAGCCTATGCCGGTGACCGATGAGATCAGGAACAGGGTTCTGTCCCAGCTGAAGCAGGCCGCCGTAGATGGCCGGTCGGAACTCATGGTTCTCCAGTTTCCCGTCGAGCTTTGCACCGACAACGGACGGGCGATCAACAACAACGATTCCGATTGGCCGGAGACATTGACCGGCGTTCCGCGGCAGGCCTACGAGATCTGGCGCGACAAGCTGAAGGCGGCGGGTTACCGCCTGTCGGCCATGATCGTGGAATGGCCGCACGGCATGCCCGGCGATGTCGGCTTCTTCTTGAGCTGGGGCGAGGAGCGCAAGTACTGAGGCGTTCCATTCCGACTTATCCCGGTACCGGCAGATGCGCTCTGGCCGATACGATCAGCTCGCTAACCCCGTCCGGACCCGCTCATAGGCACTGACCTTTGCCGGCGGGTCGGATGGGAGTTGAGGCGGCAGCAGATAGAGGGTCATGGCCAGGATCAGGTAGACCATCAGCAGCAACACGCCGACGAACCACGTCGAATGACCGCCGGATGTCACCAGAACGACGGTCATGGCTGCAAGGAACATCATGATCACGGCGCCGGGCCAGAATTGCAGGTCCATGGGCGCCGGGCCTATCACATAGCTCAGAAGCACCAGGACTGGCGCCACGAAAAGCGCGATCTGCGCGGCGCTTCCAAGCGCGATCCCGACGCTGAGATCCAGGCGGTTCTTGCGGGCGCCGGAGAAAGCCGAGGCCATCTCGGCAGCGCCCCCGACCAGCGCCACGATGATGAAGCCGATGAAGGCAGGCGTCATGCCGAAGGAGGTTGCGGCCTGCTGCACGGATCCGACGAAGATTTCACCGACCAGCGCAACCAGCAGCGTCGTCACCGCGAGCGTCGCAAGGGCAACGCTCATCGGCGGGGTGGGGCCATGCTCGCCGGCTTCCTGGCTGCTGAAGAGTTCGCGATGGGTCTTTTGCGAAAACAGCAAGCCCAGCCCGTAGACCACGATCAGCAGCAGGGAGAGGCCGACGCTCAGCTTATGGGTAAAATCCGACATGCCGATGGAATCGGCGGCAGTGACCGCGGACGGGATCAGGATCGCGACAGTCGCGACGAAGAGCAGGCTCGACTGGAAGCGCGCATTGATGCGGTTGAATTCCTGCATCCGATACTTCAATCCGCCGACCAGGAAGGACGCTCCCAGCAGGAACAGGGTGTTGGTGACGATCGCGCCTGCAATGGACGCCTTGACCAGATCGTGCTGGCCGGCCTGCAGCGCGGCAAGAGCGATGACGAGTTCCGTCAGATTGCCGAGCGTGGCATTGAGAAGGCCGCCGGTCGCATCGCCCATTTTGGCCGCAACACCTTCCGTCGCGTAGCTGAGCAGCACGGCGAGCGGAAAAATCGCAAGGATCGACAGGAGGAAAAGCATGGTATGGGCGGTGGGTGCCGTATGTTCTGCGACAAGCACGACAGGCACGAATATCAGCAACCAGAGTGCCCGGTTGTGGCGGATTTCTTCCAGTAAGCTGCCCATGTTCAAATCCAGTCAGGTTCGATGCGACGGGGGAAAATACAGTCAGGTTCGAAAACTACTCGGCGGGTCGGCTATCCTCCAAGCGCAATGGTGACCGCCACCATAACGGCCCCGATCGATGTCATCGCGAACGCCATTGGCCAGGGACTGCGACCGGCATGGGTGCCAAGCTGAGCACCGATGATGAACAGCATGACGAGCGCTATGCCGTTGGAGATGCGCATCGCCCGATGAAGATCATCGACAAACAGAAACGGCAGGCTCGGCGGCAAGGTCGACAGGACGACAAGGGCGAAAATGAAACAGGCGGCCTTGAGATCGCCTGTGCCGATCATGCGCTGCGCGGGCCGTGCCGACTGTTCCCTCACACGCACCAGAAAGCTGTCGACCTCCTGGTCCGCCATGACCCGCCGCGCCTCCGGTGGCAGGTTTTCGCGAAACACCTGCTGCGCGTCTTCCATCGGCAATGTGTGGATGGCGGCAACGAAGCTGTTGTGCCGCGCGCGCTCGACCACTGTCGCCAGCACGAACATCACGGCATCGACGATACCCCAGGCGATGTTACATCCAAGCGCGGCCATCAGGACACTTGCCACCCTTTCTCCACCGGCCACCGAAGCACTCATCGTTCCCGTGAACGTGAGCGCCATCAAAAGACCGAAGATGACTTCGGACATCCGGTCGATCGGATCGAGGACCGGCCGGGTCTGCTCCCCTTCCTTCATTCAGGGCATTCCCCCACTGACAACTGCGAAAGCCAGACCGTCGATGTGACCGCCGCCATTTCCGGGGCGACGGTTTCGGGCAGCCGGCGCCGCACGGTGCGTGCCGGCGGTCACCATGTTTCAGTGGCCGCCCAGGACCAGGGTCTGGACCGGGAGCAACATCGCCTGCATGCGCAGGATCATCGCATGCACGAGGCCGACGGTATCGACGACGTGCAAGTACACCCATTTCAGCGTGCCGATATTGGGGTCGGCAAGTGCATCATGATTGTTGGTGTAGGCATTGGCGATGCAGCTGCTGCCCGGCGGGACACCGTCCAGAGCGCCGGGATAAAGCGGTTGCAGGAAGACGGTCAGCGTTCCCGGCTGGGCCATCTGCTGCACGTCCACCAGCAGGTCCGTCGGTCGCAGCTGCCCCGCGGCGATCACGTCCTGAACTTCGGTCACGACGAGTGGTATGATGGTGAACGGCTTGCCGATGCAGGTTGCTTCGGCGATCATGCCGGTCTTCATCACCTGCGCCTCGATCTGTCCGAAGCCGGCGATCAGCGTGCCGCGCCCTGCCTGTTCGGGCACAAGAATGCCGGCCGGACGTATCATCGTGTTGACGACATCGCCGACACGCAGCGTGAACTGCTGGACGGTCCCGGCAACACCGGCGCGAACCGTCGTCTTGTCGAGATCGACCTGCGCTTGCGCGAGAGCCGCTTCGGCGCTTGCCCTTTGCGCTGGCAGGAGGGTCGCGATCTTGGTTTCCAGCGTTGCCTTGGTGGCGCTGGTCGCGGCCAGGGCGCTTTTGCGACCTTCGACGGTGGTTGCGAGACGCTCGACCTCGCGTCTGGCAACTGCGTCGGTTTTGAGAAGCTGGGCCTTCATCTCATATTCGTCGATGGCGGTCTGCAAGTCGCTTTGAGCTCCACTGATCTGAGCATCGGCTGTTATGAGTTCGGTCTTGGTGACCGTCATCTCGGCATCAAGCTCCGAAATCTGGCGACGAGCGGTTTCGATCGCAGCCTCCTGTTGAGCGCCGTCGAGCCGGAAGAGTGCGTCGCCGGCGGCCACCTTCTGGTTCAGCCCGACATAGACTTCGTCAACCCGGCCTACCGTTTCCGGCAATATCGTCACCGTGCGGAACAGCGCTGTGACGCTCTTGGTGGACGGGTGGAAGTAGAAGATCAGGGTAATCAGCGAAATCGTCAGCAAGAGGCAGGCGCTGATGCCCCATCGGAGTTCGTACCACATCGTGTAGAGCGTGATATCGACGCCAATTCGTTTCCCTTGGCCGTACCGGCGGAAGAGGTAATCCGGGAAAATCGTCAGCATGGAGCAAAGAATGAGTTCAAACATCTTCAGATACCCCCGCCATGTACGTCCGTACGAACTTCGGGCTCCGGCTGAGGCTCCGGCTCCCTATGCGCAATGGGTCCGGGGTTATCGATCTCCTCATCGACCGTGGGTCTGCCCGAGAGCTTCGCGAGCGAATCCGCGATCGAGTAAAGCGGGGTGGAAAAATCTGGAATATGCACGAAGGCGAGCAGCAGGCCGGCAATCCAGAAGAGGTGATTGTGGGTAAAGAGAGAAATCAGCGCCAGAACGGCGACAATCTCCATCTGCACCTTGCTGGTGCGATGCGCCATACGTTCGGGAACAGCATGCAACTGGAAATACAGGTTGCCGATCACCAGTACGACGACGATCAGGAAAATTAGGACCCCGTTGAAAAGGTAATCCGTTTGCCCCGGCGCCGTGATGAACGGAGGTAAATGTTCAATCGCTACCGGATGTATTGTGTCGTCCATCCAAACTTCCCCTTTAGTCTATTGACTGCGTAATTCCAAATTTTCCGCGACACGCCGCGGCTGATCTTTGCCTTGCTAGAGCCGGCGCGAAGGGAGTGGTGTGGCGTCCATCGTCTCCCCGGCGGGCTCCTGCGAAAATTCCGGCTGCGGGCCTTCTTCCATCCACGCATTCAGCAGGGTGTAGGCCGTTGCCAGGATTACGGGGCCTAAGAATATTCCGAGAACGCCGAATGCAATCAGTCCGCCGATAACGCCCGCAAGGATCAGAAGTAGCGGCAGATCGGCTCCCTTTCGGATGAGGACCGGTCGCAAAAAACCGTCCAGCGTCACCGCAACGACGGTAAAAAGCAGAAGTACGGTCGCCCACAAACTGTCCCCGGTATAGTACAACCATATCACCGCGGGAAAAAGCACCAGTCCCGGTCCGATCTGAATAAGGCAGAGAACGAACATCAGGGCGGTCAGGAGGGGCGCAAAGGGCATGCCGGCCACGGCAAGCCCGATGCCGCCGAGCGCGCTCTGGGCAACGGCCGTGACCATGACACCAAGGGCGACGCCACGAATGGCCTTGCCGGCGAGGCGAACTGCCATTTCGCCGCGCTCGCCGCCCAGCCGCCGTCCGAAACGAATGGCTGCCGCGGCTCCGGTTTCTCCACCGGAATACATCACGGCGGCAATCGCCGTCGTCAGGACAAACTGCAGGAACATACCGCCGAGGCTGCCAGCCGCCGAAGCGAACCACTGCACGGAGGCGCCGGCATAGGGCAGGAGTTTGGGTGCGATCACATTGATGCCGGAGGTGGCAAGCCGGGTCCAGGCGTCGGCGAGCTTACTGCCGAAAAGCGGAATCTTCGCCACCCAGTCCGGGGGCAGCGGAATCTCCATCGTCAGTGCGTTGTGCACGAGCTGGGTAATGCCATCCAGGTTGGAAAGGATGGTGCTGACGGCAAGCCAGAAGGGGACGATCAGGACAAGAAGCAGTGTCAGGGTCATGGCCAGCACGCCAATGATCCGGCGATTTCCCGTGTGTCGCTGAATCCAGATCATCAGCGGCCAGGTTGCGATCACCAGCGTCATTGCCCAGAGGATGGCGGGCAGGAACGGCTGCATCACCCAGAAACTGGCGGCAATCAATCCACTGACGAACATCACGTTCAACGTGATCTGGGTGAGGTCTCTACGCAACGCATGCTCCCCTGCTTCATCAGCCATATCGGGCTTATCGATGTGGACACGTTCCCCGGCGCCCTGCTTCGATAAGTGGTTCTGCTGTTCCCCGTCGCGACAGGCCGTTTTGCGGCCTGCCGGTCATCAATTGTCTTCGTCTCACGCTACGCCAACAAAAGCACCAGCACCATGCCCCAGATCGTCAGAAGCGTGTTTCCGACGGCATAGGTTACGGTGTAGCCAAGGCCCGGTATCTGGCTCTTGGCGCGGTCGTTGATCATGCCGAGCGAGGCTGTGGTCGTTCGTGCACCGGAGCAGCATCCCAGAAGGATGGCAGGGTGGAAGCGGAAGACATATTTGCCGACATACATGGCCAGCACCAGCGGCACGGTCGTCACCGCGATTCCCCAGAGGAACAGGCTGATGCCGAGCTGCTGGAGCCCCGCGACGAAGCCCGGTCCGGACGAGATGCCGACGACGGCGATGAATACGTTGAGGCCCACCGAATTCATGAACCAGACGGTCGGTGACGGAATGCGGCCGAAGGTCGGGCGAACGGATCGCAGCCAGCCAAAGAAGAGCCCGGAAATCAGCGCGCCGCCGGATGTCGAAAGTGTCAGGGGGACACTTCCGATCTTGAACGTCAGGGCGCCGACGAGCGCGCCGATGGTGATGGCCGCGCCGATGAAGGCGACATCCGCAACGTCAGTCTGCTGGTCCGGGCGGCCCAATGCCTTCGTGGCAGCAGCTGTATCCTGCGTTCTGCCGACGATCGTCAGGATATCCCCGCGATGCACTTTCGTATTTGGCAGGATCGGGATCTCGGTCGCCGTTGCGCCCCGAACGATCTTGCGCAGGAAGACCCCGCGTGCAGACGGCATCGTGGCAAGTTCAGCGAGTGTCTTGCCATCCGTCGCCTTGTCGGTGACGAACACATCGACGCCCTCGGTCGGAACTGCAAGAAGCTCGCGGTCGTCCACTTCCTCGGCAACCGGGCCGATCAGGCTGACCAGCACCTCGCGGCGCCCGGCCACGGCAACGACGTCGCCGGCCGCAAAGACGGTGTCGACGGTTGCATCCGTGATCTGGCCGCCTCGACGGACGCGCTCGATGAACACACGTTCGTTGGGCACGAGTTTTTCAGCCTCGAGGGCCGTTTTGCCAATGATCTGGCCACCTTCCTTGATGCGATAGGCGCGTAGTTCGTAGTTGTGCCAAGCCGTGCCGGCACCCCCAAGGACTTTCTTGCCGCCGTACTCTTCCTCGTAGCGCTTGCACTCCGCCTCAAGGTCGATACCGAGGAGCGCCGGACCGAAAAGCGCCAGGACGATGGCGGAACCCACGGTGCCGAAAATATAGGTAACGGCATAGGCGACCGGCATGGCATCCAGCATCGCCTTGCTCTGTTCCGGTGGAAGCCCCAGCCTGTTGATCGCATCCGTGGCAAGGCCCATGGAGGCAGAGATCGTCTGCGAGCCCGCATAGAGTCCAACCGCCGAGCCGATGTCATAGCCGGCGATGAGCGCTCCCACATAGGCCGCCCCAAGGCAGAAGAAGCAGACCACAACCGCGAACAGGGCCTGCGGGATGCCGTCCTTGGCGATGCCCCGCACGAATTGCGGCCCGACGCCATAACCGATCGCAAAGAGGAACATCAGGAAGAAGGTCGGCTTCAGGGGCGGGGAAATCGTGATGCCCAGCTGGCCGATGAGAACGGCGGCGATCAGGGTTGCCGTGACTGCGCCCAGGCCAAGCCCCTTGTAGGTGAACGACCCGAAATAGTAACCAAGTCCGAGGGACAGGAAGATCGCAATTTCGGGATAGGTGCGAAGTGTGTTTACGAACCAGTCGATCATAGCAGGAGGCCCTCGAACATGTGGATGAAAGGCGACAAGCACAGGCAATTTGTAGCTAGAAGTATGCACGAAGATGGTTTTACTGAGCGCCGGATTATGTCGAAAATGTTACGGGTCAGTTGAATAAGTCGTTGGAAACATACACCCTTGCGCGTCCGTTGCAAGCTGGTAATATGGCCTTGTCGGGCGTTGAATTCGCTTTTGAAGTAAAAAATCCCTCAATTTGAGAGGGTGGCGAAAAAATCTGCACGTACTATTACGATTTCGATAGACGGGAGGTCGAAATGATTGGTAATAGCAGGAGGATAGATCGATAATAAATGCTGCTGTGCAGTATGTTTATTGATTTATACTTATATACGGCCATGAAGATATTCAGAGACGCGAATTCGTTCGGGGAGGGATTTCCGCGGGTGTCGGCTGCGATCATCGGCTCCGACCGCCGGACAGATACTGTTCGCAGATACTGTTCTTTGAGTCGATCTGTTGTACGTTGTTACACCCCTGTCTGAGCCGACACGCCTCGCAAATACGCAGATGGCCCGGCGCGCGAGACCGCCTTCGACCATGTTCGCTTTCCCGTGCAGAGGGCCTTGCGGCGTGACGTTGCCGCTCGGTGAAAACAGGTCCTCTGCGAAGACATGACGCGACATCCTGGCCCGCTCATCAAGGGCCAGGATCCGGCCGTACAGAGCGGACGGGATGACACGACCTCGAAGGGTGGTGCGAAGAGACAGGCTGACGCTGGATTGCGAAGCCGCAGTCGGCGGCGACCGGCCCTATGGGCGGCGATATCGTCTGTCGACACGTGCCTATCGCGGCGAGGGCCGGCCAAGATGTATGCGCCACCGGCGCGATCAGGCGCCGGTCGAATTGGTTTGCCACGCACTGCTGGATTCACAGGAGAACTGAACCAATGACTGAGATCGACTATAAGAAATTCGAGCATATGAGCCCGTTCGAGATCAAGGACGGCCTGATGAAGCTCGCCAAGCGCAGCTCGGAAAAATCTACCCTTGCGCTCCTCAATGCCGGCCGCGGCAATCCGAACTGGATTGCGACGGCGCCGCGTGAAGCCTTTTTCCTGTTCGGGATGTTCGCCCTGTCCGAATCCCGTCGCTCGATGGATAATCCCGTGGCGGGCCTGGCTGGAATGCCGCAGAAGAACGGCATTGCCGCCCGGCTGGAGGCGTGGCTTGCCAAGCGTGCGGAAGATCCGGGGGCCGACTTCCTGACGAGAATGGTCGATCACGGCGTCAAGATGTTCGGCTTTAATGCCGATGCTTTCGTCTTCGAGCTGACGGATTCGATCATCGGCGATAACTATCCGGTTCCCGATCGCATGCTGGTGCATGCCGAGCAGGTGGCGCACCGCTATCTGATGTGGGCGATGGGCGCCGATACGGCCCTTTCCGGAAAGTTCGACCTTTATGCCGTCGAGGGCGGCACGGCAGCGATGTGCTATATCTTCAAGTCGCTGATGGCCAATCGCATCCTGAAGAAGGGCGACACCATCGCGATGGGCACGCCGATCTTCACACCCTATATCGAGATCGCCGAACTCGAGGACTATGCCTTCGAGGCGGTCCATATCAGGGCGACGCAGGAGCACCGCTTCCAGTATTCCGACGAGGAGATCGCCAAGCTCGAAGACCCGAAGATCAAGGCCTTCTTCGTCGTCAATCCTGGCAACCCGACTTCGATGGCCATCGATGCGGCAACGCTGAAGAAGCTGGTCAACCTGGTCAAGACCAAGCGCCCTGACCTCATTCTGTTGACCGACGATGTGTATGGTACGTTCGTTCCCGGTTTCCGCTCGCTGATGTGCGAACTGCCCTACAACACCATCGGCGTCTATTCCTATTCGAAATACTTCGGCTGCACCGGTTGGCGCCTCGGCGTCATCGGTATCCACGAGAACAATATTCTCGACGATCTGCTGGCCAAGCTTCCGGCCAAGGAACTGGAGGCGCTCGACAAGCGCTATATCTCGATCACGCTGGAGCCGCGCAAGCTCAAGATGATCGACCGCATCGTGGCCGACAGCCGCGACGTCGCCCTTAACCACACGGCCGGCCTATCCTTGCCGCAGCAGGTCATGATGACGATGTTCTCGATCAGCGAGCTGATGGACACCGAAAAGGTCTACCAGAAAGCCTGCATGGAGATTTGCCACAACCGGGTCAACACGCTGCTCGAGGGCCTGCCTCTCGATCTGCAGCCGAATGCGAATTTCGCCGCCTACTACGGCACCATCGATTTCGAATTCTGGCTGCGGAAATATGTCGGCGAGGAGATGGTGACATGGCTGAAGGCGAACGTGCATCCGCTCGACCTCGTCGCTCGACTTGCAGAAGATCACGCCATCGTGCTTCTGAACGGCGGCGGGTTCGACGCACCTAACTGGAGCGTCCGAGTGTCCTTCGCCAATCTGCCAGACGACGCTTATGACGACATTGGCCGCGCCGTCCGTGCCGTCGGGCGAGGATATGTGGACCGGTTCGAAGCAGCGAAAAAAAGCTGACACAACCGGCCCCGGCCGCCAGGGAACAGTCGCTGACCGACAGGTGAGCGACTGGCGGCCCTGGCTGCAGAATATCTTGCATGAGCCGGTGCCTGCAGGCCCCGGGGCATAAATTGATGGCGACCTGCCAACAAATTTCCACATCCGCTTTTTTCAATCAAACGCTCGCAACCTTGTTGCGAGCGTTTTTTCGCGCAGGAACCAACTTGCCACTTTCCAGTTAGAGTTTGTCAGGGAAAAGTGGGAACCGGTCTTCCCGAAAAGACAAACGCAAACAAAAGAATCTAGAGAATGTCTGGTTCAATCAGACATTCTCTAATACGCGGGGGACATCCGTGGCGCAGGCGCTTGCTCCGGTGACGGGTGCAGGTTCGGCATCCCTGAGCGCAAGGATTTGTCGGCTTCTGCCCGGCAGGGGCGGAACTTTCGCGCCGGATTCCAGTTGTTTCGGAAAAGGAGTGCCCCCATGGAAAATGACTGGAACAAGTGGCTGCATGAACGTGCCTATGCACTGTGGGAAGATGATGGCCGCCCGGACGGCAAGAATACGGAACACTGGTCCCGCGCCGAACAGGAGATAAAGCAGAATTCGGCTCCTGCTGGTGATGTCTCCAAGGACGATATTCCCGGGACCGATATCCGCGATGGCGACGGCATGGTTGCCAACTAGCATCCCCGCGGAACGCTGCTGCCGGCATGAGTGAAAGATGTCTTCCTCCCTGAAGGCCGATGGCCCGGCGATATCCTCGCCCTGTCGGCCCGAAGCCCTTTCCTTTCTTTTTTTCTCCGTTTCTCTTGAACCCATAGGACGGATCATGGACCTGAGATTTTCTCAACTTGACTATATCAAGCCCGAACTCGGTGCGGAATTTACC
Source organism: Pararhizobium capsulatum DSM 1112 (assembly GCF_030814475.1). Lineage (NCBI taxonomy): Bacteria > Pseudomonadati > Pseudomonadota > Alphaproteobacteria > Hyphomicrobiales > Rhizobiaceae > Pararhizobium > Pararhizobium capsulatum. The sequence continues at coordinate 308,737 of NZ_JAUSVF010000002.1, forward strand.
GGCGAGGGCGTTCATTTCGCGGTGTTTTCGGCTCATGCCGAGCAAATGGATCTCTGCATTTTTTCTGATGACGGTGCTGAGGAGGTGGCGCGGCTGCCGCTTCCCAAGCGCGAAGGCGATATCTGGTCCGGCTACATTGCCGGGCTGAAACCGGGAACACTTTACGGTTACCGCGCTCACGGCCCCTATGAGCCGGCAAACGGCCATCGGTTCAATCCCAACAAGCTGCTTCTCGACCCCTACGCCAAGCAGGTGTTCGGGGAGCTCATCTGGGACGACGTGCTCTACGGCTACGGTGTCGGGTCGCCCGAGGAGGACCTGTCCTTCGATGAGCGCGACAGCGCGCCGTTCATGGTGAAGGGTGTGGTGCAGGACACCAGTTTCGACTGGGACGGCGATCAGACGATCCGGCGCAACTGGACCGATACGATCATCTATGAAGCCCATGTGCGCGGCCTGACGATGCAGCATCCGAAAGTGCCGGAGAAGCTTCGCGGTACGTTCCTCGGCATGTGCAGCGAGCCGATCGTGGATCACCTCGTCAAGCTCGGCATCACCGCCGTCGAGGTCCTGCCAATCCATTATTTCCCCGACGATCGTTATCTGACGGAGAAAGGCCTTCGCAACTACTGGGGCTACCAGTCGCTCGGGTTCTTTGCACCCCAGCCGCGCTATCTGGCGGAAGCCCGCATCCTCGAATTCAAGACCATGGTGAAGCGCTTCCATGCAGCCGGCATCGAGGTGATCATGGACGTGGTCTATAACCACACCGCCGAAGGCTCCGAGCGGGGGCCGACGCTCAGTTTCCGTGGTCTCGACAATCTGAGCTACTATCGTCTGTCGCCCGACGATCCCCGTCACTCCTACGATACGACGGGGACCGGCAACACGCTCAACGTCTCCAATCCCATGGTCACGCGCATGGTGCTCGACAGCCTGCGCTACTGGGTTGGCGTCATGCATGTGGATGGTTTCCGCTTCGATCTCGCAAGCACGCTGGGGCGCACCCGCCATGTCGAGTTCGACCGCGACGGCGCGTTTTTCCACGCGATCCGCCAGGATCCGGTTCTTGCCGGGGTCAAGCTGATCGCCGAGCCCTGGGATGTCGGCGATGGGGGTTATCAGGTTGGCGGCTTTCCCTTTCCGTTTCGGGAGTGGAATGACAAGTATCGCGACGATGTCCGCAGCTTCTGGAAGGGTGACGAGGGCATGGCGCCGCGGCTCGCCGAGCGTCTCAGCGCCTCCTCCCGCCAGTTCAACCATTCCGACCGCGGCGCCACCGCCTCGATCAATTTCCTCAGTGCCCATGACGGCTTCACGCTGGCCGATACGGTTTCGTATCGCGACAAGCACAATGAGGCCAATGGCGAGGAAAATCGCGATGGCCACTCCAACAACCATTCCGACAACATGGGTGCCGAGGGCGAGACGGACGATGCCGGCATCGTCGATGCCCGCATGCATCGCCGGCTGAACATGATGGCGACGCTGCTCCTGAGTCAGGGCGTGCCGATGATCCTTGCGGGGGACGAAATCGGAAACAGCCAGGCCGGCAACAACAACGCCTATTGCCAGGACAATGACATCAGCTGGATCGACTGGGACGGTCACGAGGACGATTTCCTGGCACTTTGCCGCAAGCTGGTGGCCTTGAGAAAGGCCCATCCGTGTCTCAGCCCCGAGCGGTTCTCGAACGGCGTCGAGGGTCCGAATCACATCGAATGGTATGGCAGCGATGGCACTGCCATGGATCAGGCGGCATGGGACGATCCGCAGCGCCGGGCGCTGGGTGTCTACGTTGTCGCCAGGGACGTGGATGCCGATCCGCCAGATGTCACCGACAGGTTGTTCATGATCTTCAACGCGGGCGGGGAAGTCGAATTCACTTTGCCATCATCGGAAGAGGGGACTGTCTGGCATCGTCTGCTCGATACACGCGAGAGCGAGAAATTTCTCGACGCGCCGGCGGAGGAGAAAATCGTGGTCCATGCGGAAAGCATCGTCGTGTTCGAAGGGCGCGGGGAATGATCAAACCTGCCGGTTAGGCAGCAGATTCGCTTGTAAATGTCATGCCCTGCCGATTGCTCGGCAGGGCATAGCTTTCTGGGCATCAGCTCGCCTGGAGCGTCATCTTGCGCGAGACCGCGACGAGTGAGGCTCCGAGAAGGGCGGCGAAGGACGAGAAGAGGAAGACACCGGCCGGTCCCTGAAACTCGACGATCAGACCGCCGAGGATTGCGCCGGTCGAGATGGCGATTTGGAATGTCGTCAGCGTTGCCGCACCGGCGCCTTCCGCCTCGTCGCCGGCAGCGCGGCTGATGAAGGACTGGACGCTGACCGGCAACGCGCCGAAGGCGAAGCCCCAGGCTGCGGTGGCGGCAGCGGCAACGCCGGGCAGGGCGCCGGCGGTGGCGAGCGTCAGGGCCGTTATGGCAATCCCGCTTGCCGCCAGGGTGATGGCCATGCGGGTGCTGCGTTCCGCCAGGAAGCCGCCGGCGATATTGCCGAAGAAGCCGCCGATGCCGAAGGCGAGCAGGATCGCGGTGATCATCTCGACGTCAAATCGCGGTACCAGTTCCAGATAGGGGCGGATATAGGTGAAGCCCGCAAAGTGACCGGTGACGACTAGCAGGATCGTTGCGAGACCGAGCCGGATTGCGGGCCGCTTGAGCACCCGGACGATCGTATCGAGACCGGTCCTGCCGACCGGCGGCAGCGGCGGAACCGTCAATGCCTGCACGGCGAAGGTGACGACGCCGACGGCGGCGGCGAGCAGGAAGGCGTAGCGCCAGCCCAGCGTCGCGCCGATCCAGGCGCCAAGGGGTGCAGCGCAAACCGTCGCGATCGAGACGCCCGACATCACGATCGCCATGGCGCGTGGCATCAGCCGGCCGGGAACCAGCCGCATGGCCAGCGCCAGCGACATGGCCCAGAAACCGCCAAGCGCGATGCCGAGCAGCACACGCGCGGCAAGCAAGGTGGCGAGGTTCGATGCGAAACCGGCCATCAGGCTGGAGATCACCAGAAGGCCCGTCAGCGCAAGAAGAACGAGCTTTCTGTCGAACCGTCCGGTGCCGACGACGACGGCAGGCCCGGCGATGGCCGCGACGATCGCGGTGGCGGTGACTGATTGTCCCGCAGTCCCGATGCTGACGCCGAGGTCGGCGGACATCGGGGTCAGCAGACTAGCGGGCAGAAATTCGGCCGTGACCAGGCCGAAGACGCCGAGTGACAAGGAGACGACGGCGCCCCATCGGGCGGCGTGGTCTTCCTCTTTAGCGGAGGCGGAGTTTGTTACGAGGCCGTCCATGTTTCATCTCCAATGAAGGTTGGAGAAAACGTAGGCGTGACCGGCCAGAGTTTCTATGCTAGAAAATCCATTAAACTATGCAGTTTGTCCAAATCTGCGGGGAGGCCATGAGCGACGCCTTGACTGAAATTCTGCGCGGGCTGCGGCTTGACGGGGTGGAATACGGCCGTTGCCAGCCTTCGGCGCCCTGGGCGACGTCCTATCCGGCACAGGAGCCTGCCCGCTTCCATTTCCTTGCCGCAGGCTCCGCCCATCTGCAGACACCGGATGGCGAGTGGATGGAACTTGCCCCGGGCGACGCTGTCCTGTTGCCCAAGGGTGATGCGCATGTGCTGGCCAGCAAGCCGGGCATCCCGGCGGTGCCGGTGAGCGACCTGCCGAAACGCCAGCTGTGCGATGGCATCGTCGACCTGCAATGCCCCTGCAGGGATAGCAGCAATCTCCTGTTCTTCGCGGTCATGCAGTTCAATGTCGACCGGCTGCATCCATTGCTCCAGCTGATGCCGGCGGTGATGCGCACCAGCGATCTCTCATCGAGCGAGCCGTCTATCCCGCCGCTTCTGGACGCGATGATGCGGGAAGCCGAAATGCAACGCGTCGGCTCGGGCGGCATCCTGGCGCGGCTGGCCGATGTGCTGACCGCAACGATCATCCGGACCTGGGTCGAGCATGGCTGCGGCACGGCGACGGGCTGGCTGGCGGCGGTGCGCAATCCGGAAATCGGCCGGGTGCTGGCCGCCATCCACCTCGAACCTTCACGGGATTGGAGGGTGCCGGAGCTGGCAAAGCTCATGGGTGCCTCCCGTTCCGGCTTCGCCCAGCGCTTCGTCGATACGGTGGGCGAAACCCCGGCGCGCTATATCGCCCGGACGCGCATGCACAAGGCACATCAATGGTTGAAGGAAGGGCAGCGCGTTGCGCTGGTCGCAAATCGGCTCGGTTACGATTCCGAGGCGTCGTTCAGCCGCGCCTTCCGCAAGATCATCGGCGCACCGCCGAGCCACTATCGGGCAAAGAGCGCATGACCCAGGGTGAGACGTAGCTTCACCACTGCTGTTTATTTTGTTCCGGCTTGCCGGCGCATGCTGTCGGCGGAGCGGCGGACGACGTCGGCGATATGAACGAGTTGTTTGGCGAGCGGTGAGGCGTTGCGCCAGATCATGCCGATCGTGCGCGACGGCGGGGCGTTGAGGAAGCGGGAGATCGACACGGAGGCCGAGCGGGTCTCGACGGGCACGGCCATCTCCGGGATCAGCGTAACGCCGATACCGGCGCTCACCATCTGCACCAGTGTGGAAAGTGAGCTTCCCTCCATCAGTTCACGGGGGCGCGTCGAGCCGATCTTGCAGAACGACAGGGCCTGTTCGCGGAAGCAGTGGCCTTCCTCAAGCAGCAGCAGCCGCATCTCGCGCAATGCCTCCCGCTCGGGCACGGGCTTGCCCTCGTCTTCGTGTTTCCGCACCAGCACGAATTCTTCCTCGAACAACTTCAATTCGGTCAAGGAAGGCTCCGATACCGGTAGCGCCACGATCGCCATGTCGAGATTGCCCTGCGCCAGTTCATGCACCAGCCGCGCGGTCTGGGTCTCGCGCACCTCGATCTGAATGCCCTCGAATGTGCTGTTCAAATCCTTTATGATCGCCGGCAACAGATAGGGCGCAACCGTCGGGATGATGCCGATGCGCAGGCGGATCAAAAGCTGGTCGCGTGAGGCGCGGACAAGGTCGCCGAGTTCATCCACGGCCGCCAGTATGTCGCGAACGCGGAGCGCGAAGGTCTCGCCGAAGGCCGTCAGCTTTATCTCGCGGGCGCTGCGTTCGAAGAGGTCATGGCCCACGTCCTCTTCGAGTTCCTTGATCTGCATGGAGAGTGCAGGCTGGGAGATGGCGCAGGCATCCGCTGCGCGCCGGAAGCGTCCATCACGCGCCAAGGCCTCGAAATAGCGGAGCTGCTTAAGTGTTACATTCTTCATAACCTCAGCTTATCGCAGTCATCAGCAAATCCAACTTAAATTTATCACATGCTTTCGATAGAAGGAATGCAAAGGGAGAATGCGCTGTGATCGGCGCGTCCGTTCTGACCGGATCGCGATAGGCGATAGCGCAACGGGGCCAAGCTGTTACGCCAGGATTCCTTTGGAAGACAAGACGCAAACAAGGAGAACGTGATGGACCAGAAAACTGAAACCGCGGGCAAATGTCCCGTCGATCATGGCAATACGCCGCGCGGCCGGTCGAACCGCGACTGGTGGCCGAACCAGCTGGATATCCAGATTTTGCACCGGCACTCCGGTCGCGCCGACCCGATGGGCGAGGCGTTCGATTATGCGGAAGAATTCAAGACGCTCGATCTCAATGCGCTGAAGCAGGATCTTCATGCGCTGATGACCGATTCGCAGGAGTGGTGGCCAGCCGATTTCGGTCACTACGGCGGCCTCTTCATCCGCATGGCCTGGCACAGCGCCGGCACCTACCGCATCACCGATGGCCGTGGCGGTGCCGGTATGGGCCAGCAGCGTTTTGCGCCACTCAACTCGTGGCCGGACAACGTCAACCTCGACAAGGCCCGCCGCCTGCTCTGGCCGATCAAGCAGAAATACGGCAACAAGATCTCCTGGGCTGATCTGTTGATCCTCACGGGCAATGTTGCGCTGGAATCGATGGGTTTCAAGACCTTCGGTTTTGCCGGCGGCCGCGCCGATGTCTGGGAGCCGGAAGAGCTTTACTGGGGTCCGGAAGGCACCTGGCTGGGTGACGAGCGCTATAGCGGCGAACGCGAGCTGGCAGAACCGCTGGGCGCCGTGCAGATGGGTCTCATCTACGTCAACCCGGAAGGCCCGAACGGCACTCCTGATCCGCTGGCATCCGCCCGCGACATCCGCAGCACGTTTGCCCGCATGGCGATGAACGACGAAGAGACCGTGGCGCTGATTGCCGGCGGCCATACCTTCGGCAAGACCCATGGCGCTGGCGATGCGTCGTTTGTCGGCATTGACCCGGAAGGCGGCGAGCTCGAAATGCAGGGCCTCGGCTGGTCGAGCAAGTTCAACACGGGCGTCGGCAAGGATGCGATCGGCAGCGGCCTCGAAGTCACCTGGACATCGACGCCGACCAAGTGGAGCAACAACTTCTTCTGGAACCTGTTCGGCTACGAATGGGAGCTGGAAAAGAGCCCGGCGGGTGCCCATCAGTGGGTCGCAAAGGGCGCTGGCGCCACGATCCCGGATGCCTTCGATTCGACGAAGAAGCACCTGCCGCGCATGCTCACCTCCGACCTCGCGCTGCGTGTCGATCCGGCATATGAGGCAATCTCGCGCCGCTTCCTCGAAAACCCGGATCAGTTCGCCGACGCCTTTGCCCGCGCCTGGTTCAAGCTGACCCACCGCGACATGGGCCCGAAGGCGCGTTACCTCGGCCCGGAAGTGCCGGCGGAAGACCTGATCTGGCAGGACGTGATCCCGGCTGTTGACCACCCGCTGGTCGATGACACGGATATTGCGAGCCTGAAGGCCAAGGTTCTTGCCTCCGGTCTCTCGGTGCAGGAACTGGTTTCGACCGCCTGGGCATCCGCCTCGTCCTTCCGCGGGTCCGACAAGCGCGGCGGCGCCAATGGCGCCCGCATTCGCCTCGAGCCGCAGAAAAGCTGGGAAGCCAACCAGCCGGAACAGCTCGCCAAGGTTCTCGGCGTGCTCGAAGGCATCCAGAGCGACTTCCAGGCGGGGGGCAAGAAGATCTCGCTCGCCGACCTGATCGTGCTGGCTGGTAGCGCCGGCGTCGAGAAGGCGGCAAAGGCCGCAGGCCAGGATGTCACCGTGCCGTTCACGCCGGGCCGCATGGATGCATCCGAGGCGCAGACCGATGCGGCATCCTTCGCAGCGCTCGAACCCCGTGCCGATGCGTTCCGCAACTATGTGAACACCGCGCGCCACCAGTTCATGAAGGCGGAAGAGGCGCTGGTCGATCGCGCCCAGCTGCTGACGCTGACCGGTCCGGAAATGACCGTTCTCATCGGCGGTCTGCGTGTCCTGAAAGCGGGCGCGCCGGAGCATGGCGTGTTCACCGACAAGCCGGAAACGCTGACGAACGACTTCTTCGTCAACCTGCTCGATATGGCGACCGTGTGGTCTCCGGCCGCTGGCCAGCAGGGCGTCTATGAAGGCCGCGATCGCAAGACCGGCGACCTCAAGTGGACCGGCACCCGCATCGATCTGATCTTCGGCTCGCATTCGCAGCTGCGCGCGTTTGCCGAAGTCTACGGACAGTCCGATGCCAAGGGCAAGTTCGTCAAGGACTTCGTCAAGGCCTGGAACAAGGTCATGAACGCCGATCGGTTCGATCTGGTCTGATCCCTGGGCAATGTTTCTGGGCGGGGCGTCATGCCCCGCCCAGTTCATGTCGTAGAATTCAGGCTGACGCCAACTACATACCTCGAAAAACCGGAATTTCTGACAGCAGAGCTCTATAAATTCAATGGCTTGTCGATTAGATTTTTTCCGAGATCGAGGTTCTTCACGGTGTCCAACTGGCTCCGGGACGGCTGGGAGATGCTTCCGCCGAGTCTCACCAAAAGATCGGTCTGGGACACAAGGCCAACGGCATGAAAAAATGCGCCACGTTGGTCGAAGGCTCGGGCCTAAGTTTAAAGGCCGCTACGCTTGATGAATTGGCGTAGCATCGCATACCCTTTGGCCACAAGGTGGATGTTGTCAGGTCGGAAGTTGTCGCACTGACTTGCCCAACCGCAGGTTAAGCTTGCTTCATCGATCTCAACAATAGTCATGCCGCTCAGTGCGAAAGGCAAGTGAGCGTTTATAAAGTCGCGATCACGCTCCCTGAAGTGGAAGTCTTTCCCGCGGGGCAGAAGCGGTAGAACGAAAAGCTGCGAATTAGGCCATAACACTCTTATGTACTTGGCGACGGCGACCATCCCGCCCAAAACCTCACAGCGGTCGTAGTCAAGCTCCCGCAGGTTGTTTGTGCCAATGCTGAGGATTACGCGAGATGGAGAGATGCTTGGGCGCAATATCTCTAACCGCCAAAGCAATTCTTGCGTGCGCTCTCCCCTAATGCCCATATTAATCACAGAGAGCCCGGCAAAGTCCCGAGATTGTGTTTCGCCCCAGTGCTCCGCGATTGAATCTCCGATAATCAAAAGGTCAGTAGTTCCAGAAGCGGTAGAATATCTCCTTGCCAAGCTAAGTCGTTGGTGAGACTGCTCGATAATGGGAGTCTTTGAAATAATCGCGTCTCTGCGGCATGCCGCATAAGAAGCCGAACAAGTTAATGTGGCAACAACCAATGGCAAAAATAGACGCCACATACATTAAATCTCCAATTGCCTTCACACAGATCTAGAGTTATCGACTATTGCATAAAAATGGAGACCCAAGAGATGGATAAACCGAACGAGGTGCTTTTCAAGTACGCTTTTCGCGGGCATAGGGCACCAGATCGATCAACGTTTTTGTTGGGTGATCTTCCCAGCGGCAATCTTAAACGCCTCGATATAACGTCGTTCAATGTGGTAAATCCTTCCGACCATACCTTGGAAAAGTGCTTTGTGTGGTTTCCTCCTGGGCTTTCTAGACGCGTTAAGTCGATGGTGAAATTCGAGGTTTTGAAGCCTCTGCAAAACTGCAACTTCTTTTTTTTTCGGATACCGGACAGACGCTCTAAGATTACGTTCTCGCTTCGAGGTGACAACCAAACGGCAGTTTTTCTATCGGAACGCAAAATCATCATTACTGTTAAGATGGTTGAAAAAAGCAATCATCTAACCGTAGGCGAGGACGCCTACATTGGAGGCGCGACTCTCGTCATGCAGGACACAACGATTACTGTGGGCGCTGGAGGCCTCTGGTCTGACGGCGTTCTGCTGCAGGGAACCGATAGCCATGGCGTCGTTGACTTAGATACGATGGAGGTCATAAACGGCGGGCCCAAGTACATAAATTTGAAGCGTCGCGTGTGGCTTGGTCGACATTCTTCAGTATTGAAGAATGTGACAATTGAAGAGGGGTCGGTGGTCGCATCAGGTGCCGTTGTCGTGAAAAATGTACCAAAAGCATGCGCTGTAGCCGGGGTTCCCGCGAAGGTAATCAAGGAACGAATCTCATGGTCTCGGCGCCAAAAAAGCATCAGCGAAACTGAAATGGAGGACCTCATCAGGCTGCGAAACGAGCTTGACGGAGTAGCCCAATTTTGTCCCAAGCCAACGCTCGTTGCATATGAAGAGTCAACGGAAGTTGTTATACCCGAGTTACCAATAGTGTCACGTACCGTCAAATGAGAAAATGGAGAACCGACGATGCATTGGATGGAACTAAGCCTGAGCACAGGGAAAAAAACGTGGGTGGATATGACCAAACTTGTCAGAATTGATCCGGTAAAGGGTGGTTCGCGCTTGTACTTTAATCTGATTGTCCCAGGTGGGAAAGAGAAGTCTATTTTCAAGGCCATGACTGTCAAGGAAGTGCCTGCTCAACTTATTAAGGATTTGAAAGCCATCAAGTAGACATTCGCGGCTCGATCATGGACGACCGAGCCGCCCGTTTATGTTGCTGGAGCATGAAACACAAAAGCCCTGGACAGGGCATGCTGTGGGAAATGCACCAGGCCAAACGAAGGCCGAACCGGCGGGTCCAACCGTCGATGTCAAAACGCTGCACGCCAAGATCGGGGAGTTGACGCTGGAGAATGATTTTTTATCCGGTGCGCTAGGCAAGGCGGGATTGCTGAGCGGAAAGAGATGATCAAGGGCGAGCACAAACTGTCGGTTACCGCCAGGCGAAGCTTCTCAGCTTCAGTCGTGGCAGCATCACTGTCCCAAGTCAGCAAATCGTCTGCACAAAGCTGCCGGACGACGAGGCTCCGGAATAGGCCACAAGGTCAACTTCGACGTATCCCGGCGGCGGATCGTTCCAGTCGCTGAAGGTGCGCACTGGCACCGATCTGCGCACCGCAGAACTCATTCCGACGCGGCGGTGCGGCGCGACAATCAGGATGAGACCTCTCATCCAGATTGCCGCGCTATACGGCGGCGTTGCCCGCCGCGAGCCACGGAACGCACTGCTGAAAGCAGGCGATCCATTGTCGCCGGGCTGATCAATAACAGCTGGTCGCGTAGCTCGCCATCAAGATCTGGTCGGCCATGGCGTTCGAGGGCCTGCAGCAAGATGGGAACCATCGGCTTGCGACGTGTCGAGTAGAGCCGGTCTCAGACCTCCCACAATACCACCAATGCATCCCGAACTTCGGTGCCTAAAGCACGGGATATTTTCTGGTGGGCGACGGGCCGGCAGCTCGAGGTCGCAGCACCCGTGTCGCATGCTTGCGAAGGCAGCCCGAAACTGCAGCGAAGCCGTCCAAAATTCTTTGCTTCGGCCTGGCTGCTCGATCGATATCGCTCGACAATCGCATCAACCATTTCCAAACGTGTCGCTATGCTAATCCGCCTCCGCGCCCCGCACGGCGACCACGAACAGAAGCGTGAAGCCCGCTGATGACGAAAGATCGAACGGAAATCAAGTTGACCCATTACAGAAGGTGTCCAGGTGGCCGAATATGCCGGCTTAGGCACCACCGCTACCCTGCACCCAATTTCCGCGCCCTTTTCGCCACCACGCCCGCAGCCTACCGGGAAGCTTTTGGCGCAGGGCGCTGAGATCTATCGCTCGAAGGGTTCTCCGAGCGAGGCTACGCCGTTGAGCTTCAACAGGCGCCGGTCGGCGGAGATGATGCCGAGCACGATGATGGTGACGATGTAGGGCAGGCTCGACAAGAGCTGCGACGGCAGGTCGAGGCCGGTTGCCTGGGCGGCAAGGCTCATCAGCGACACCGCCCCGAACAGGCAGGCGCCGAGGAAGATACGGCCCGTCAGCCATGTGCCGAAGACGACCAGTGCGATCGCAATCCAGCCACGGCCGGCGATCATGCCGTCGGCCCACAGCGGGGTGTAGATGACGGATGCATAGGCGCCGGCAAAGCCCGCCATCATGCCGCCGAAGGCGATGGCCGCGACGCGCACGGCAATGACCGGATAGCCGATCGCATGGGCCGCCTTCGGGTTTTCGCCGACGGCACGGATGACGAGGCCGGTCTTGGTGAAGGCGAAGGTCGCCCAGATCGCGAGCGTTGCGAGAAGAGAGAGCCAGACGACGATATCCTGCTCGAACAGGCCGCCGATAACGGGGATGTCGGAGAGGCCGGGGATAGCGATCTTCGGCAGGCCCTTCACCGTCAGGCTCTCATAGGTTTTGCCGAACAGGGCAGAAAGTCCCTGACCGAGGATACCGATGGCAAGGCCGGTCGCCACCTGGTTTGCACGAAAGCCGAGCGCGATGAAGGCGAAGACCAGCGAGAGCAGGGCCGCGCTCATCCCGGCAGCGACGAAGCCGAGGAAATGGCCCCCTCCGTGATAGACGACGATGAAGGCGATGACCGCGCCGAGCGCCATCAGACCTTCGACCCCGAGATTGAGCACGCCGGCGCGCTCCACTACCATTTCGCCAAGGGCTGCGAGCAAGAACGGGGTCGCTGCCGCCAGCATGCCGGCAAAGATGAACTCGATGGCGTTCATGGGGTGCTCCCCTTAGCGACCGTATGGGTTGCTTTGGGCCATTCGAGGCGGTAGCGCACGAAGGCAACTGCGATGAGATAGGCGAGCAGCAGACTGCCCTGGAAGACGCGCACGGCGGCGATCGGCAGGTTGGCCGAGACCATGGCATTGTCGCCGCCGATATAGATGACTGCCATGACAACAGACGAGATGACGATGCCGATCGGATGCAGGGCCCCGAGATAGGCGACGATGATTGCGGCATAGCCGTAGCCGGTGGAGATAGAGCGCTGCAGCTGGCCAAGCGGGCCTGCGACTTCTGCAGCACCGGCAAGACCGGCTGCGAACCCACCGATTAACAGCGACAGCCAGATCGCCCGGCCTTCACTGAAGCCGGCATAGCCGGCCGCACGCGGCGCAAGGCCGCCGACCTGCAGCTTGTAGCCGAGGAAGCTCTTTTCCATAAAGACCCATGCGACGACTGACAGCGCAAGGGCGATGAGAATGGAGACGTTGACGCGCGTGCCAGCAATCAGCGTCGGCACCATGGCGTCGTACTGGAACATCACCGACTGCGGGAAATTGAAGCCGGCAGGGTCTTTCCACGGACCAAGAAGCAGGTAGTAGAGAAACTGCGCCGCAACGAGGCTCAGCATCAGCGACACAAGGATTTCGTTGGCGTTCAACCGAACGCGCCAGAAGGCGGTGAGCGAGGCCCAGAGTGCGCCGCCGATGGCGCCGAGCAGCAGCATGGTTGGCCAGATCCAGCCGCCGGACGCCTGCGGAAACCAGACGGGGATGGCGGACGCAAAGATCGCGCCGAGAATGAACTGTCCCTCCGCGCCGATGTTGAAGACCTTGGCGCGAAAACCGATCGCCAGGCCCTGCGCGATCAAAAGCAGCGGGCCGGTCTTCAGCAGGACCTCCGAGAACGAAGCCCAGGAGAGGAAGGGCTCCAAAATCATTGCATGGAGCACGGCGAGCGGATCGCGGCCCATAATCATGTAAAGGATGAGATTGAGGACGATGGCTGCGGCAAGAGCTGCGGGCGGCGCGACAAGGGTGGCGGTCAGCGAGGCGCGCTGGCGGCGTACGAGGGTCGGCAAGGCGAAGGAACTCATGCGGAGGCTTTCTTGGGTTGCGCCCCGATCATGTAGCGGCCGATTTCTTCGGGCCTTGTGCCGCGCGTGACCAGCGGCTCGCTGAGCGTGCCGTGGTGCAGAACCTGAATATTGTCGCTGAGTTCGAACAGCTCTTCCAGCTCCTCGGAGATGACGAGGAGCGCCATGCCCTCGTTGCGCAGGCTGATCAGCCGCTGGCGGATAGCTGACGCCGCGCCGATATCCACGCCCCAGGTCGGCTGGGCGACGAAGAGCAGTTTCGGCGCCAGCATGATCTCGCGGCCGACGATGAACTTCTGCAGGTTACCGCCGGAAAGCGACCCGGCCTCGGCTTGGGGGCCGGACGCGCGGACATCGTACTGGGTGATGCAGTCATTGGTGAACGCGGTCGCCCGCGCCTTGTCGACAAGGCCGCGCTTCACAAGCTTCAGCGGGTGGGCGGTCAGCAGGCTGTTCAGCACCAGAGACATTTCCGGCACCGCGCCGCGTCCGAGGCGATCCTCGGGCACGAAGGCAAATCCGAGCGCGCGGCGGGCAGCGGGATCGAGCAGGCCGACATCCTTGCCCATCATGAAGATGCGGTCGCGATTTTCGCGACCGAGCACAGTTTCGCCGGAGATCAGGCCGGCCAGTTCGCTCTGGCCATTGCCGGAGATGCCGGCGATGCCGAGGATTTCGCCGGCGCGCACGCTAAGGCTGATATTGAACAGCGGCACGGCAAAGGGATCGTCCGGCGTATAATCGAGGCCGATGATTTCAAGCTGCTTGTCGCCGCCGGACATTTCCACGGCCGGCATCGGTTCGGGCATGTCGCGGCCGATCATCATGCGGGCCAGATCATGGGCGTCATGCTCGCGCGGATCGACATGGCCGGTGACGCGGCCGCCGCGCAGGATCGTGGCGCGGTCGCAGATCGCCCGGATTTCTTCGAGTTTGTGCGAGATGAAGAGAATGGACACGCCGCCATCGCGCAGGCGGCGCAGCGTCTCGAAAAGCTTGTCGACAAGCTGCGGCGGCAGAACCGAGGTCGGCTCGTCGAGGATCAGGAGTTTCGGGTTGGTCATCAGGCAGCGGATGATTTCCACCCGCTGGCGCTCGCCGACAGAGAGCGCATGTACGTGGGCGAGCGGATCGACTTCGAGGCCGAAATCTCGGCCGAGGGTGCGGATGCGCTCGGTGAGCTCGGCCTTTCGGCCGGGCACCACCAGCTGGATATTTTCGACCACCGTCAGGGTCTCGAACAGCGAGAAATGCTGGAAGACCATGCCGATGCCCTGGCGCCTCGCTTCGGCGGGCGAAGCAAGGCTCAAGGGTTGTCCCAGCCAGGCGGCGGTTCCGCCGTCCGGCTGCTCGACACCGTAGATGAGTTTCATCAGCGTCGATTTGCCCGCCCCGTTTTCTCCGAGGATCGCATGGATCGAGTTTTCAGCTACGGTGAGATCAATCTCCTGGTTGGCCTTGATCTGGCCGTAGCTTTTCGAAATGCCGCTGAGCGACAGGAGCGGGCTGGTCATGTTGGCTTACTTCGGCAGCGGGGTTGCGACGCCCTTGACGTGCCAGTCCATCGCCACGATCTCGGCATCCGGCATCGTCACGCCGGCGGCGACACCCTCGGTGCCATCAGCCTTGGTGAGCGGGCCGGTGAACGGCGAGAAGCTGCCATCAGCAATCTTGGCTTCGACGTCCTTGATCTTGGTCATCGTGTCTGCCGGGATCGCCGGGTTCCAGTCGGTGACCTGGACGACCTTGTCGGCAACGCCGAGGAAGGCGTTCGCGCCCTTGAAGGTACCGGCGAGGTGATCTTCGACCGAGGCCTTGAAGAAGGGCGACCAGTCGGTGGCGACGCAGCCGAGATAGGTCTTCTCGGCGTATTTCTTCATCGACGAGTTGAGGTTGAACGAGTAGACGCCGGCTTCCTCGCAGGCCGAGACGACGGACGGCGTGTCCTGCGCGTTGGAGAAGATCACGTCGCACTGCTGGGCGATCAGGGCCTTGGCGGCTTCCTGTTCCTTGGCCGGGTCGAACCAGGAGTTTACCCAGACGACCGAGACTTCGATGTTCGGGTTGACGGTCTGGGCGCCGAGGGTGAAGGCGTTGATCGAGGTGATCAGTTCCGGAATGGCGAAGGCCGAGACCGAGCCGAGCTTGCCGGTCTTGGAGAGGGCTGCGGCGGCCATGCCGAGCAGGTAGGTACCCTGGAAATACTTGGCGGCAAACGGCGAGAAGTTCGGCGCAACCTGGAAACCGGAGGCATGCAGGACCGTCACGCTCGGGTCGCGGCGGGCGATCTGCATCGCGCCGTTCTGGTAGCCGAAGGAGCCGGCAATCAGGAACTTGTTACCATCGGCGACGGTCTTGTTCATGATGCGGTCGGCGTCCGGGCCTTCCGCGATGTTTTCAAGGATGGTGACCTTCACCTTGTCGCCGTAAGCGGCCTTGATCGGCTCGAGGCCTGCGGCGAGCGCATGGCCCCAGCCCACGTCGCCGATTGGCGAGGGGACGACAAGGGTGATGCCCAAAGGCTCGTCGGCGGCAAAGGCCATGCGACCGCCGAATGCGCCGGCAAGGCCGGTGGCGGCTGCGGCCTTCATCAGTGTTCTACGGGTCAGGTTGGTCATGATTTCGTTCCCTCTTTTGGTTTTATGAGAATTGTACAGTCGCGAGTGCCGCTTCGGCATCCGCAAAGAGTTTGGTTTCGTCGAGCCCGGTAAACTCGCCCTTCTGCCAGACGATCCGGCCGTTGATCATCGTCATATCCGTTGCCATGCCGATGCCGACGCGGGGGATCAGGCTTAAGGGATCATGCCGCGTGCCGACATAATCCATGCGACGGCTGTCGATGGCAAACAGGTCTGCGGCCATGCCGGGGGCAAGACGGCCGATGTCCGGCCGACCGAGCAGGCTTGCACCGCCGCTCGTGCCATAGCCGAGGAAATCGACCGGCGGCGGCACGGGATGGTTGCGCGTCGAGGCGGCGAGGCATTGCAGCATGTAGGCCGAATGCAGGCAGTGCATCAGGTTGGAATTATCGTTGGAGGCAGCGCCATCACAGCCGAGACCGACACGCACGCCAAGGGCTGCCATGGCGGGGATATCGGTGACTTCGGCGCCGACCAGATAAACCGGCTCGGGGCAATGGGCGATGCCTGTGCCGCTCGCCGCCATCGTCCGCAGCTCGTCGTGGGTCAGCTCCCAGCAATGGGCGTAGAAAGCATCCGGACCGGCAAAGCCGAGCTCTTCCAGATAATCGACGGTGCGCTTGCCGTGGCGGGCTAGGATGACCGGGCTTTCGCCTTCGCCGACATGGGTGTGCATGAACACGCCCTTGTCGCGCGCCAAGGCGACGGATTCCACGAAGGTCTCGCGGTAGCAATTGACCGGCTGGCAGGGCGCGACCACCACTTGACGCATGCTGAAGCGGCTGGTGTCGTGATAGGTGTCGATCAGGCGGGCGCAATCGGCGATGAACTCGTCGGTCGTTTCCAGCATTTCGTCGGGGATAGTCGAGCCTTCCGATTTTGGCAGCGTGTTGCCGCCGCGGCCGCCATGGAAGCGCATGCCGAACAGATCGGCCGCCTCGAACTGTCGGTCGATCAACCGCTTTCCGGCATGGCGCGGGAAATTGTACTGGTGGTCGAAGGCCGTGGTGCAGCCATGCTTGATCATCTCGGCCATGGCCGTGACCGAGGAATGATAGAAGCATTCCTCATTCAGCTGCGAGAAGATCGGATAGATGCGATCCAGCCAATCGATGACCGAAAGTTTGGTCCAGTCGAGATCGGCGCGGTTGCGCACGAAGCACTGGAAGAAATGATGGTGGGTGTTGACGAGGCCGGGATAGACGAACCAGCCGGTGGCATCCTGCACGGTGACGCCCGCGGGCAAGCTATCCGCCCCGAGATTTTCGCCGATGGCCTGGATGGCCGGGCCGTTGGTCAGCAAATCGACATTGCGATGCACGACCGGCCCCTTGCCCTCATCGACGACCACGGCTGCGCAATTTTTAAGAAGGTGGCCGGTCATGTCATGCCTCGCCCGGTTCGATATGAGGTTCGGGCTTCAGTTCATGCAGCCGGTGAATGCCGGGCATCTCGATGAAACCATCGAGGCTGCGCAGCGCCCGCGACCACAGGCGGATCGCGGGGTAGGGATCGAGCAACACGCCGCCATCGGGCGCCAGCGCGACATAGGGGAAGCAGGCGATGTCGGCGACCGTGGGCCGATCTGCGGCGAGGAAGCGCATGCCCCGCAGGGTCTGTTCGACAAGTCCGGCTTCGAGCTCGCGAAGCGCGGCAATGCCCTGGGCTTGCAGCGCGCCGATATCGCCGGGGCGCAGCAGCATTTCATGCAGGCGGGCGCCGCCGAGGCTTGCGGTCAGTCGGCCGGAGAAGGACAGCCATTGCTGTAAACGGGCCGCCTCTTCCGGCTTGTCGTTTGCCAGCCATTGCGGGCCGGCTTGTGCCGCGAGATAGACGAGGATTGCCGAGGATTCGGTCAGCAGCAGGTCGCCGTCTTCGAGGATCGGGATCGAGCCTGCAGGATTGAGCGCCAGCAGTTCAGGCCCACGATGTTCGAGGCCGGGATGGAAATCGACGGGGCGGATGTCGAGCTTGACGCCGGTCAGCGCGGCCATCAGGCGAACCTTGTAGCAGCTGGGCGAAAGAATGTAGTCATAGAGCTTCATTATTGCGCCACCAGTTGCGCGCCGTAGGTATAGTTGTGGCGTTTCAGCCAACGACGATAGGCGATCGAGGTCAGGTCGGCCCGGGTCGGGATTTCCATGCCGGGATCGAGCGGCAGGAGACGCGGGATCTGGTTTTCCAAGATCGAGCGGTCCTGCAGGAAGATCGTCTGCTGGAAATGGATGAGATCGGTCATTGATGTTTCGTCGTCGAACAGCGCCATCCACGGCCAGACGTCGCAGAGGTCTTCCGCCAGCGGCTGCACGAAGAGCGTGATCACATCCCATTCGCTCGGCCGCGGCGGGCAGGTCTTGTAGAGAACCGTGCAGGTGGGGGCGGGCACGCGGTACATATATTCCGTGGTGATGCCGCCGCTTGCCGATTTCGCCGCCTGCGGCTGGTAGAACTTCACCTGCGTTGCCCAGACCTCATCAACATCCTCACGGATTTCGACCTTGTAGTTCTGCACTTCCGTATGGGGCTCGGCGCCAAGGATATCGGTGTGCACGAAAGGGAAGTGCGCGACATCAAGGAAGTTCTCGACAGCCCGGAGCGGCGAGCAGCGAACCCGGACCACGCCGACATCGACGAACCGGCGGCCCGGCTGATCGGCCTCGGGGATCGGGAAGAGATCCTTCTTCGGCTCGCCGAGCGAGGACCAGACATGGCCGTAACGCACCAGAACCGGAAGCGTGCGACCATTTCCGCCCGTGACCTTGGCATTGCCGTCTGCATCGCTGGCAACCACGATCGGCTCGCCCATCAGCGCTGTCTGGCGACCAGCCGGATCGAGCTGGGCAAAAATGCCGACCGGATACCATTCGTCGATCATCGCCTGAGTGCTCATTGCGCGATCCCCTTTTTCTGAAGATCCTCGGCCGCGCGGCGCAGCTTTTCTGCAGCACGCGATGCGGCGATGCGTGCGGCGGGGGTGGTTTCGCCCTTCAGCAGCACATGGATCAACGTCTGCCCGTCTTCCCGGGCGGTTAAGAGCAGACAGAGAGTGTCGGTACTTTCGGCGGGTTCGACAAGGCCTTCGGCGCTTGCTTTTGCACCCGCCGCAGCCTCGATCGCGGCAATGCCGGCATCGGCGGTCATCGAGCGCAAGGGAGTGAGGCCTTCAAGCCTTGGGGGCTTCGAGGAAGGCTCATCCATTGCCACCCAGATTACGCCACCCGTTTCCTCGACCGCATAGGTCTTCACCCGGATCGCCTCCGGCGGCGTCAGGCCGGGATGGGCGGGGATGCGAAGACAGCCGCCATCCTGGGCGTAGCTCCAGCCGTGATAGATGCAGGACAGCGCCTCGCCGCGCACGAAACCGTGCGAAAGGCTCATGCCGCGATGGGGGCAACGATTGGCTGAAGCGGCCGGGCGCCCGCTATCGCTGCGCCAGAGGGCAATCAATCCGGCAGGAATACGTGCCGGCATGACGGTTCCCGCCGGCAGATCAGCGGAAAGGGCGACTGGCGTCCAAGAGCCGGTCGTATCGGAGTGCATGGGTAGACTTTCTGAACAATTTCAACGTTTGCCGGTTAAAGATGGGTCACGCGATGTGTTGTCCGTCTGTTCAGCGGATCGTAGGTTTGCATAAACATTCTGCAATGGCAAGAATGATTAAATAAAGTGCACAGATTGTGTAGGTTGTCGCGGATTTGTGGGATCGCGAGTTCGATTACATCATCGAAACGATCCCGTCATGACGAGATTTTTCGCCTGTCGTCCGGTCACAACCCGCAAGACCGTCGCGTCTCGACGGCTACCGCTGCTAGTTTTCCCCGCTATCCATCGCCTGCCGCTCGATCGTCTCGACCCAGACGTCGATCGGCCCGAGCGAGCAGCCCATCTCCATCATGTCGATCAGCTCTTCAGGGCCGGCGAGTTCAAGCTCGATCCGGTCCGCACTGGAATGAGAAACGGCCTGCAACAGGCCAAGCTTTGCTGCGTGGCGGCGGATCCAGGGCAAGAACGAGGCGGCATCGAGTTCGCCTGTAATTGTCATCCGTTCGCGGAAATGGCTCTGGTTCTGCTCGGTCATCACGGTCTCGTATTTCTATGGCGCTTGGGCTGCACGTGTTTGATCCTGCGCAACGCCGCGCGTCAAGGCAAGCGTGGTGAAGCCGCGGTCCACATCCGGCATTGGGAAAACGGCAAATGGGCATAGCGGTTTTCTCGAAACTGCGTCAGAAAGACGAAAGCCGTCGTAGAAACGGCAGAGTGTCGCCCTAGCAGGCTGTTGAAAAAGTCCCTGGCGTGAAGACTTTGGTCGTGATTCATTGGCTTTGTCGAGATTCGGAGTTGATGGATGCGCGGCAGCGATGTGAGGAGCGGTCAACTTTTCAGTTATGTCGATCTTGAGGATCGTGTTCGTCGGGATCATCCGCTGCGGGCCATTCGTCAGATCGTGAACGACGCGCTCGTTTTGTTGGAACGGGAGTTTGCAGGGCTCTATTCACCGATCGGGCGGCCATCGATCGCGCCTGAGAAGCTTCTGCGCGCCATGCTTTTGCAAGCCTTCTATTCGATCCGTTCTGAGCGGCTTTTGATGGAGCGACTGGAATACGATCTTCTGTTCCGCTGGTTCGTGGACATTGGCATTGACGATCCAGCCTGGGACCATTCGGTGTTTTCGAAGAACCGCGACCGGTTGCTAGAAGGAGACATCGCCGCGAAGTTCCTGGGTGCGATCCTTTCGCAGCCCAAGGTAAAGCGGCTGTTGTCAACGGACCACTTCTCTGTGGATGGCACGCTGATCGAAGCCTGGGCGTCGATGAAGAGCTTCAAGCCGAAGGACGGCCCAAGGGGCGATCATGGCGAACCACCATCGGATGGCGGCGGTCGGAATGTGGAAGCAGACTTTCATGGCGAAAGGCGTTCCAACGAGACGCATGCTTCAACGACCGACCCGGATGCAAGACTTTATAAGAAGGGTAAAGGCAAGGAGGCCAAGCTGTGCTTCATGGGACACGGGCTGATGGAAAACCGCCATGGCCTGCTGGTCGATGCCTACCTGACGGAGGCCAGCGGATATGCCGAACGGGTAGCGGCGCTGCACATGATCGAGCCCTTCGCTGGGCGGACACAAGCGACTACCCTGGGTGCCGACAAGGCCTATGACACAAAGGACTTCGTCAAAGATTTGCGGTCGATGAAGGTGACGCCCCATGTGGCGCAGAACGTCAATGGTCGCCGCTCCGCCATTGACGGGCGCACGACGCGCCATTCCGGCTATGGGGTCAGCTTGCGTATCCGCAAGCGCATCGAGGAGGCGTTCGGCTGGATCAAGACTGTCGCGGGGCAGGACAAGACGAAGTTCCGTGGTCGCGACCGCGTCGGATGGGCCTTCACCTTCGCGGCTGCCGCCTATGATCTGGTGCGGTTACCGAAACTGATGGCGGTGTCGTCATGAGCGCGGCCTCGAACTGCCGCCTGATTGGCCGCTGGCGGATCGTCGAGGCCGATCTATGGGATCGGGATTATCTCGACCTGGTTGAACCCGCCACGATCACCATCGGAGCCAATGGACATGGAGAAATCGCCTTCGGTGCGATGCAAGCGGGCCTCCAACTCGGCTACAGCACGTCCATGGTCTCCTTCACTTGGGC
This sequence comes from Pararhizobium capsulatum DSM 1112, assembly GCF_030814475.1. NCBI lineage: Bacteria > Pseudomonadati > Pseudomonadota > Alphaproteobacteria > Hyphomicrobiales > Rhizobiaceae > Pararhizobium > Pararhizobium capsulatum. Next base: position 330,008 of record NZ_JAUSVF010000002.1, read on the forward strand.
CGGATGCGACGAAATGGACGAGGTCTCGGGTGACGGTCATGCCGAATTACTCGACGATGGCGCAATCGAGATCGCGTTCGCTTATCACAATGGCGACGAGGCCATCCTGAAGGCCAAGTCAGAGACTTCTTCAACAGCCTGCTAGAGGAAAACGACCCGCATGAATGACAACGTCATCAAGTTCCAGCGCCCGTCGCCGAAGAAGGAACCGCCCAAGCTTGGACCGAAGGGGCGCAAGATCGTCATCTGGGTTGCCGCCATCGTCGCGGTCGTGGCGGTCTGGGCCTATTACCAGTTCATCTCGCCTCCAACTCTCTGACGGGCACGATCCCGGAACCATCGGCCTTGGCTGTCGTTGTCCTTCAAATGGAAGGAGCATGCCATGTCGATCGAGGACTATGCAAAGTCCCTGCTGACCGAGGTTGCGGGCAAGCCGGCATCGAAGACGGACGTGCCTGAGAGCGCAAAGGACGACCGGGCCGAGAAGCCGGAACCCAACAAGCCGGATCCAGAGGAAGTTCAATATCCCGGCTATTTCGAAGGTCATGGCCGCCTTTGAGCAGGTCTTCTTCAGAGCTGGACAATCAACTTTCCTTGACGGCGAAGACGGAGAGTTGACCGTTTTGCGAGAAGAACATATCATGAACAATTATGAAGAAATCGCTGGACGAACGCTTGGCCATTCTCTCGGATGCAGCCAAATATGATGCTTCCTGTGCCTCGAGCGGCACGACCAAACGGGATTCGCTGAAATCGGGTGGACTGGGATCGACGGAAGGGTCGGGCATCTGCCACGCCTACGCGCCAGACGGGCGCTGCATCTCGCTGCTGAAAATCCTGATGACCAATTTCTGCATCTATGACTGCGCCTATTGCATCAACCGGTCGTCCAGCAATGTCGAGCGGACGCGGTTTTCGGTCGAGGAAGTCGTGTGGCTGACGCTGGAATTCTACCGGCGCAACTATATCGAGGGGCTGTTTCTGTCCTCCGGTATCATCCGCTCGTCGGATTATACGATGGAGGAGATGGTGCGCATCGCTCGTGAACTGAGGGTGACCCATAATTTTCGTGGCTACATCCATCTGAAGTCGATTCCCGAGGCGTCTTCGCTGCTCATCGAGCAGGCCGGGCTTTATGCCGATCGGCTGTCGATCAATATCGAACTGCCGACAGACAAGGGGCTGACGCAGTTTGCGCCGGAAAAGCAGCCGGCCAATATCCGTCGCTCGATGGGTGAGCTGCGGCTCAAGATCGAGGCGGCCGGCGAGCCGACCTTGCAGACCAAGCGTAAAAAGCGCTTCGTGCCCGCCGGCCAGAGCACCCAGATGATCGTCGGCGCCGACCAATCCAACGACTGTACCATTCTTCGCACAAGCGCCCGCCTCTATGGCAGCTACGGGATGCGGCGCGTGTATTACTCGGCGTTCAGCCCCATTCCCGACGCCTCGAAAAACCTGCCGCTGATCAAGCCGCCGTTGATCCGCGAGCATCGGCTCTATCAGGCCGATTGGCTCTTCCGGTTCTACGGTTTCGGGATCGATGAAATCACTGAGAAGCAGCCGGACGGCATGCTGGACCTGAAGCTGGATCCGAAGCTCGCCTGGGCTCTGGCCAACCGGCACCGTTTTCCTGTCGACATCAACCGGGGGGAGCGGGAGATGTTGTTGCGCGTGCCAGGGCTTGGGACCAAGGCGGTGGCTGGTATTCTGTCGTCCCGCCGCCATCGCAGGCTGCGGCTTGAAGATCTCGCGCGGCTGCATGTTTCGGTGAAGAAGGTGCAGTCCTTCATCAGCGCCGAAGGGTGGACGCCGCATCGGCTGATCGATCGCTCGGACCTACGGGCGATGCTCGAGCCGAAGCCTGAACAACTGGCTCTCCTCTGATGCTGGTGATCACGGTGGAGGGCAGGGGTGATCTTGCCGAATGGCGGGATGCCGCCCGGGCGCTGATCGGGGCGCGGGTAGCGCCGCACGAGATCGAGTGGCGCATCCGGGCAGATGCGTCCGAGGATCTTTTTGCGGATCTCGGCGGGGCCGACAGCTTTTTGCCGGTGATGCGAAATGCCTGGACGGCAAAGGTGCCGAGAGCGTTTCTTCCGCTCGCGGAAGCTGCTGTCTGTCACTCCGATCCAACAAGATTCCACAGATTGTACCGGCTTCTCTATCGTCTGCAGCGGGAGCCATCGTTGCTTGCCGTACGGGCCGACAGACATGTCGCCGATCTCTACGCTATGGAGAAATCCGTGCGGCGCGATTGTCACAAGATGACGGCCTTCGTTCGCTTCAAGGAAATGCCGGCGGAGGAGGGGAGTCGACGCCGCCGTTTCTTCGCCTGGTTCGAGCCAGATCATCACATTGTCGGGCGGGTAGCGCCGTTCTTCCAGCGGCGGTTCACCGATATGGACTGGGTGATCGCAACGCCGAAGGGCACGGCTTCCTGGGATGGCGAAACGCTGGAGGTTTCTTGCAGCCCCGCCGAAAATCCTGACATCACCGATCAGACGGATGTGCTCTGGCGTATCTATTTCCGCAACATCTTCAATCCCGCCCGTCTCAAGGTGAAGATGATGCAGACGGAGATGCCGAAGAAATACTGGAAGAACCTACCGGAAGCGGAGCTGATCCCCGGCATGATCGCCAGCGCCGAGGCGGAGGTCATCGCCATGGCCGAAAGCGCGGCAAAAGAGGCGCCGCTGTTCCATGCGCGTCTTCAGGCGGCAGCGAGAATCGAGCCCGAGAGGCTCCCGATGCCGCCGGGGACGCTGGAGGAGCTCCGTCAGCAGGCAATGACCTGCACGCGCTGTCCGCTTCATTGCAAGGCGACCCAGACCGTTTTCGGCGAAGGCCCGGCGGATGCCGATATCATGATCGTCGGAGAGCAGCCGGGCGATCAGGAGGATCTGGCAGGTCGTCCCTTCATCGGTCCCGCCGGCAAGGTTTTCGACGAGGCCGGCAGACAGGTGGGTCTCGATCGCACGCAGGTCTATGTCACCAATGCGGTCAAGCATTTCAAATACGAGCTGCGCGGCAAGCGCCGCATCCACCAGAAGCCGAACATGGACGAGGTGCAGCATTGCAAATGGTGGCTGGAACGGGAGCTCGATCTCGTCAAACCGAAGCTGGTGGTGGCCATGGGTGCCACGGCGCTGGCCGCCGTGATGGATGGCCGGCAGAGACTTGCCGAGTTGCGCGGGCAGATGCTGGCGCTGGACGACGATCGGATGCTGCTGGTGACCGCGCATCCGTCCTACCTGCTGCGTATTCCCGACGAGATGCGTCGGCGCGAGGAAACCGATCGCTTTCACGGCGATATTGCGCAGGTGGCCGACTTTCAGAGACACGTGTCCCGTATGACGACAGGGCGCTGATCGCATCTAGCGGTGGCCGCGGAGACGCCAGAATCCGGGGAGGAAACTGCTTTCGGGATTTGTAGCAAACGTGCAGCTTTCGCTTGTCAGGGTCCGAGCATGTCGCCGCAAGGTCGCGGCGGCACAAAACTTTCCAAGCTTCGTCTAAATTAAGAAACACATTTTCTCTATAAAATTTATCAATTACCTAAGCTTGTTCTCAGGGCCGGCTGTCGGAAAAGGGCGACTGGCCAATCGATCACCCGAGGAGAACGGTAAATATGACACGCAAGATCAGGCTTGGAGCATTCCTCCCCGGTGGCGGACAGCATATCGCCGCATGGCGGCATCCCGATCAGCCCGCCGATGGCGCTACCAGTTTCGAGTTTCACAAGCAGCTGGCGCAGACGGCTGAACGCGGCCTGTTCGACGCCTATTTCCTTGCCGACAACCTGGCGATCGGCTTTGGCGGTGCGCGCGAGGGCGGCAACGCCAAGATCGCTGGCTTCGAGCCGGTAACGCTGTTTTCGGCGCTCGCCCCCTTCACCACCCATCTCGGCTTCATCGCCACCTCTTCGACGACCTATGAGGAACCCTTTACGACGGCGCGCAAGTTTGCTTCGCTCGACCTGATCTCGGGCGGACGGGCCGGCTGGAACGTTGTGACCACCACAGGCGACCTGACGGCGCAGAACTTCAACCGCGAAACGCAGCTGCCCCATGCAGCCCGCTACCGTCGCGCGGCCGAGCATGTCGAGGTCGTCAAATCGCTCTGGGACAGTTTTGAGGATGACGCCTTCCTGCGCGACAAGGACACCGGTGCATTCTACGATCAGGGCAAGCTGCACGAGAGCGATCATCGCGGCGAGCATTTCCAGGTGCGCGGCCCGCTCAACATCTCGCGTTCGCCGCAAGGCTATCCCGTCATCGTCCAGGCCGGCCAGTCGGACGACGGGCGCGGACTTGCAGCCGCCACGGCCGAGGTGATCTTCACCGCCCACCAGCATCTGGAAACGGCGCAGGAATTCTACCGCGACATCAAGGCGCGCGCCCGTGGCCTCGGCCGCAATCCGGATTACATCCTCGTCATGCCCGGCGTCTCGCCCTTCGTCGGCCGCACGCAGTCCGAGGCGCGGGAGAAATACGAACGTCTCACCTCGCTCATTCTGGAAGAGGATGGCGTCGGTCTCCTGAACGGCCTGACGGGTGGCACGCTCGACCTGCGCGGCTATGATCTCGACGGTCCGCTGCCGCCGGCGCCGCCGACGGAAGGCATGAAGAGCCGTCAGGCGCTGATCCGCCAGATCGCCGACGAGAACAACTTCACCATCCGCCAGCTCTATCAGTGGATCGCCTCTGCCCGCGGCCACTACACCATCGTCGGCACGCCCGAAACGATCGTCGATACGCTGCAGGAATGGTTTGAGAACGAAGGGGCGGACGGCTTCAACATCCTGCCGCCGTGGCTGCCGACCGCGCTTAACGATTTCGTCGATCTCGTCATTCCCGAGCTGCAGCGCCGCGGCCTGTTCCGCACGGCTTATGAAGGCAAGACGCTGCGCGAAAATCTCGGCCTGCCGTTCCCCATCAACCGCTGGACCGCCGAACGCTCGGTCGTTCAGGCCGCTGAATAAAAGGGGGAAACCATGGCTTACGACAATATCGACCTCTCGCTTGCTCCCGGCTTTTCCGCGGCGGACCGGCTGGGGTCAGGAACGGCAATCGGCGCACGTCTGCGCGAACTTCTCCTGCCGTTCCTGACCCGCTATGGGCTGGTCATCGCCTTCCTTGCCCTCTGGCAGGTGTCGAGCACCCGCGGCTGGGTCAATCCGGCCGTTTTCCCGCCGCTCGACGTGATCATCGTCGCACTTTGGGAGAGCCTCGCCAGCGGCGCCCTGCTCGATGATATCGCCATCAGCCTGCAGCGCGCCGGCATCGCCTTCTTCGCCGCAGTGGCTCTCGGCATTCCGCTCGGCCTGTTCATGGGCCAGATCAAGACAGTGGAACAGGCGCTCGATCCGCTGCTGCAGTTCTTCCGCCAGACCTCGGCTCTGGCGCTCTATCCGATCTTCATCCTGCTGCTCGGGCTTGGCGAGACATCAAAGGTCTTCGTGATCTTCTGGGCGACGCTGTTTCCGATCCTGCTCGCCACCATCGGCGGCGTGAAGGAAGTCGACGGCAAGCTGATCGAGATGGCGCGCACCTATGGCGCGGGCAGCTTCACCACCTTCCGCCGCGTCATCCTGCCGGCCTCCGTTCCGGCGATCTTCGTGGGCTTGCGGCTATCGGCCACGACGGCGCTGCTGCTCCTGATCGCCGCCGAGATGATCGGCGCCAACAAGGGCATCGGCTTCCAGGTGATGAATGCCCAGTACAACTTCCAGATCCCGCTGATGTTTGCGGCAATCCTGCTGCTGGCGTTCCTCGGGCTCGCCGCCAACGCCGTGCTCGTGCTTCTTCAGCGCCGGCTCTGCCGCTGGTCGCAGCCCGGCCTCTGATCTCCGATTTTTCTCGTTTCACCCCTTTAAAAGGATATGTCCATGACCTTCCATTCCCGCCGCCTTCTCCTCTCCGCCGCTGTCTTCCTCGGGCTCTCCGGTGCCTGGGCCGGCTCCTCCCTCGCTGCCGATGAAGTCAAGCTGCGCTATCTCGCCAGCCAGGGCGGCCTTTCCGCCCATGAACTGGCCGCAGAACTCGGCTATTTCGACGGCACCGGCATCACGCTCGAAAATATCGGCTATGCCACGGGCGGCCCGGCTTCGCTGATCGCGCTTGCTTCTGGCGACGCCGAAATCGGCAGCGCGGCAACTGCCGCCGTTCTGAACTCGATTGTCGGCGGCAATGATTTCGTCGCCGCCTACCCGTCGAACGGCATCGACAGCAACGTGCAGTCGATCTTCTATGTTCTGGAAGACAGCCCGATCAAAACGGTCAAGGACATCGTCGGCAAGAGCATTGCAGTGAACACGCTTGGCGCCCATCTCGACTATACGATCCGCGAGGCCCTGCACCAGGTCGGCCTGCCGTCCGATGCCGCCAACCAGATCGTCGTGCCCGGCCCGCAGCTTGAACAGGTGCTTCGCTCGGGCCAGGTCGATATCTCGGCCTTCGGCTACTGGCAGACGACGTTCGAGGGCGCCGCCAGAAAGAATGGTGGCCTGCGTGCAGTCTTCAATGACACCGACATTCTCGGCGAGATTGCCGGCGGCTTCGTCGTGCTCACCCGTGATTTTGTGAAGGAACATCCGGAAGCAGCCAAGACCTTCGTGGAACAGTCAGCCCGCGCGCTCGATTACGCCCGCGAGCATCCGGAGGAAACCAAGAAGATCTTTGCCAAGGCGCTGAAGGAACGTGGTGAGAATCCTGACATCGCGCAGTATTTCCGCGGCTACGGCGTTCGCCCGGGCGGCCGTGCCGTTGAGCGTGACGTGCAGTTCTGGATTGACGTGCTGGTGCGCGAAGGCAAGCTGAAGCAAGGCCAGCTCGCCGCCAAGGACATCCTGTATTCGGCCGATACCGCCACTGCCAGCAACTGAGGAAGAGCCAGATGAGCGTTGCGCAGTCCATTCGCGGAGAGGTGACGATCCGTCACCTCTCCAAGTCCTTCACTCTGAACGGAAAGCCTCTGCCGGTCCTCCGCGACGTCAATCTCAACATCCGCTCCGGCGAAAGCCTCGCCATCGTTGGTGCCAGCGGCTCAGGCAAGACGACCCTGCTGCGCGTGCTTGCCGGGCTGGAAGAGGCGGATGCCGGCGAGGTGCTGATCGATGGCAACGCGGTTCACGGCGTCGGCGCCGAGCGCGCCGTCATCTTCCAGGAGCCGCGGCTGCTGCCGTGGCTCACCGTCCTGGATAACATTGCCTTCGGTCTCGAAACCCGTGGTGCATCGAAGGAAGAGGCGAGGGCGCATGCCCGCCGTTATGCCCAGCTCGTTGGCTTGCAGCAGTTCGAAAACGCATATCCCCGGCAGCTCTCCGGCGGCATGGCGCAGCGTGTTGGCATTGCCCGGGCGCTCGCCGTCCAGCCGGAAATCCTGTTGCTCGACGAACCGCTCGGTGCGCTCGATGCAATGACCAAGATCGGTATGCAGCAGGAACTGGCGCGCATCTGGCGCGACGAGGACGTGACTACCATTCTCGTCACCCATGACCTGGAGGAAGCGATCTATCTCGCCGACCGCATCCTCATCCTGCCGCGCGACAAGGGCGGCGAACCGAAGCTGATCGACATCGATCTGCCGCGCCCGCGCGACCGCAGTTCGCCGGAGTTCGTCCGCCATCGCGAAGAGTTGTTGCGGCTGTTCGGGTTGCATTGAGAAGAGCATGTGGTAGCGAACAGTACACGGTTTCACCTGGAACCCTCGAAATACCTCCCCACTTTGCGCATTCATGATTCTCATGTCCGTTTTCAAGAGCTGCGGCATAGGTTTTCGTCTCGTCGAGAGCATTATATGCTGCCTATTTCAAGACGCGGCGGCACTGAGACGACGGTTGCTCTCTGATGCGCGGGTTGGATACCGCAGGGCCGTGGTGCGTCTTCGGCCTTCCTCTGTCTCATAGGGCGCGTATTACCGTTTCAGGTTCGCAGAATCAGAACGAGGGTTGCCTTGACCGGCCGCCACACCCAGCAATAGGCAGCGGGATGGAATTGAAGCTGGACACCTTCTGTAATGGGTCAACTGGATTTCCTTTCGATCTTTCGTCATCAGCGGGCTTCACGCTTCTGTTCGTGGTCGCCGGGCGGGGCGACGCAGAGCGCCCATGTCTTGAGCCACTTGTCGCGCGATAACGCGTCATCATCACGTTGGCGGCTTCGTAGAGCATGGCCCTGACCATGGTGTCTCCACACTTCGTGATGCGACCAATCTGTTCCATTTCTCCCGAGGAATGCACCCTTGGCGTCAAGCCAAAAACGGCGGCAACCAGCCTGGAGCTGTCGAAGCGATGGATGGCGTCAACTGCGGTCCGGAAGGTCAACGCGGTCACAGGACCGACACCGGGCACCGTCATCAGCAGACGGCAAATCGCGTCTTCCCTCACGATTTCCAGAAGCATCTTGTCGATCCTGGCGCCGTTGAGTGGGAGCGTCTACCCCATCGCTCACGATGGCGCGCTTGATCTAAAACAATAACCATGTTCCGAAGATCTTCTCGATCCGGCCGCGAATGTGGTGGATTGGTTGGTTGAAGGCCTCAAGGCGCCCCAGCGTGTCGCTCTTCATCCCGCCCCCACATACCGGTGGCGACAATGCGTGGCGTTCTACCCTGGGCGCGCACTGCGTCGCCGCACTGGTTGCCGCGATAGGCGCTATCGGCAAATACCTCGGGGATCGTCGGGTAGAGCATCGGGACCGGCCTTGCCATCATTAAGGTCGGCGGTCGTGACCGCGATCTTCTCTACAAGGGCAGTATCCGTCAGCACCGACATGGGCTTCAAAAGCCATGCACCGCAGGCCTCCCCTTATGCTTGACCCAATGCCCAGGACCAACAAAAGAGCCCGGCTGCAAACAGGCAACCGGGCTCTTTTCAATTCTCGACGACAGCCTTGTCAGGCAGCTGGTTGCTTGGTCTTGCGCAGGTACGGCAGAACCGTGTCGAAGGAGCCGAAACGCCTGATCGCGTCTTCGTTGGAAATGGCGGCGGTGATGATCACATCGTCGCCCTGCTCCCAGTTGGCAGGTGTAGCCACCTGATGCTTTGCGGTGAGTTGGATCGAATCGATGGCGCGCAGGATTTCGTTGAAGTTGCGGCCGGTTGTCATCGGATAAGTGAGGATCAGCTTGATCTTCTTGTCGGGCCCGATGACGTAAACGGAACGCACAGTGGCGTTGTCGGCCGGTGTGCGGCCTTCGGAAGAGGAGCCGGCATCTTCCGGCAGCATGTCGTAAAGCTTGGCGATCTTCAGATCCTTGTCGCCGATCAGTGGGTATTCAACATTGAAGCTGGTCGCGATCTTGATGTCCTGCTTCCACTTGTCATGGTTTTCGACCGGATCGACGGAGATGCCGATGACCTTGACGCCGCGTTTCTTGAATTCGCCCTCAAGCCCCGCCATCGTGCCGAGTTCGGTGGTGCAGACGGGGGTGAAATTCTTCGGGTGCGAAAACAGCACCGCCCAGCCATCGCCGATCCAGTCATGAAACTGAAGCGCGCCGTGGGTGGTTGCCGCCGTAAAATCCGGTGCTGTCTGGTTGATGCGCAGGCTCATGGGTTCTCTCTCTCGTTATAAAATTACTGCCGGCACAAATGTCAATCTCGCTCCATTCTCGGAATTTTGAAGCCCATTTCAAGCAAGAATATTCTAATCTTTTCCGCACAAACACCCATATTAAAAGGTTCCGGGAGTGATGAGTGGTGTGATGTTCCTATTTATAGAGTCTTGGCGAGGTCTCCGATCCGCCTCCATGTCGTTTTCGCGGTTTTCTAAGAGGGAATACATCCCATACATAGGTTGCTGCTCCCTCGGCAGATGAGATGCCGTAATGCGCCGGCGCTTCGGAGACCGGACAGCTCGAAATACCCGAGAATTTGTGCTGAGCCGTTTGTGGTGATGGCCTCGTGACGGTTTGCCGACAGGTTTTGGCCGTATTATATTTTCCCTCATGCCTGGCTTCAAGCATGCCTTCATCCATGCCTTCAAGCACGGCATCAGCGCGATCTCCAACCATCTCGTTCCGCTCCTATCGGTGAAGGAGCTTATCTCGCGGCCTCGATCATAAAAGGAAAGGTGGGATGTTCGTAGCGCTCAACCAGAAGCCGACGGGCGGTGCGGTCTTTGCCTTTCGCGGTAAGCGTGGCGATCGTTTGAAGCTGCTGTATTTTGATGGCCAGGGGTTTTGCCTGTATTACAAGATCTTGCAGAAAGGGCGGTTCCCATGGCCTTCCGCGGGCGACGCGGCAGCCCGGCTGACGTCGGCCCAACTGGCGATGTTATAGGAAGGGATCGATTGGCGCTGTCCGGATTGGGGAGCGCCGCCGTCCCGCGTCAATTGATTTTATCTCACTGAAACTGCTGGTTTTTATGGAAATCATAAAAGTATCACATAAACGTTATGAAACTGTCACACTCCTTCTCTACCTTTAAAAGCAGTCGGAGCCTTCGAAGTACCTCCACATTGTGCGGATCTCATGACTTAATCCGGCCGGTGTAATTTGCGGGGGCCGGCTGTCCAATCGATTAGCGGTTGGATCGTAAATGGACTGTACGGCACATTGTCGTTCAATGTTTATTGGGATGCCGGTGCCTTTCAAGAGCCGCTATCTGAGCTGTACAACCGTGCCCGACGCCATAAAGGCATCAGGCGGTTATTTGACATAGTGAGATACCTAAGTGTCGTGAATCTCTCGGATTTGCGCGCCCGTGCTTTAGGCCTTTGTTTTAGCTGAACGATGCGAATGTTTGATCAGGTTGCAATACGCAATCACATCGCGGTGGCTTCATTCCGCATTGGGGGATCAACTTCAAGCGTGTTGTCCTGAGGCGTGTGCCTGTTTTCAATATGGATCAACGCACGCCGAAATTTATCGTTCTCATCATCGCGAAAATAATCAATGTAGGTGCGCTGATAGCTACCATGTGTATGACGATAGACGTGGGTAGCTAGATCTCGCATCGAGGACCAGCCATTTAGTCGGATGACAGACCTTCCCTTTAACGCGACATAGGACGGGGGAGCGCAGGATGTGCCCTTGCTGGACATCAAGACAATGGACGGTATACCCGATTTCGCGGCCATGGATTCCGCAGCAGAGACATCGACGATTGCGCAGAGGAATGTCGGCGGGTTTGAATCCCACCTCCGTAAACGCAACTTGAGTCTCTGTAGCAATGGGATCAGACCAATATCCTTTTTGGGTATGACCACCTTAATGCCGAGCGCATTCAGTTTGGCAATAAGGCCGGCCAACCGTTTTTTCTGTTGTCTGATTCTATTGCCGGTGTTTGGATGCGGCTTTATGTAAACTGTATCCAATGAAAACTTAGCCGCGGTCTCCGCAAGAAAGTCGCCCAACAGCGGCTCATCAAGAGTTGAATAGTTTTCCTCTTTAAGGCCGCCCTCCCAAGTAGGCATGTAAAGCAAGGCGCGGCTTTCCGGATCGATCTCGCCGTTTCCTGTGATCAGCAGATCTTCAAGCCCGATATTGGCTACGCCAGCGCCTCCTATATCAAGCATTCTTTCCGATAGGGTTACCTGATTGAGCAAGCCATATTGTTTCAGTCTTTCTCCTGCGTACGGCCCGGCGACAAGCAGATAGTCGTACATCCTGTATAATGGATGAAGCGATGCGCGCTTGTTACTCTCGCCATGGCCAAGGAAGACATGCGCATGCATTCTGTTTTTTATAAGCTTGACGTTCTCCGGCGAGTTAAAGAAATAATAGATGCAGCCTCCGTCTTTCGATAAAAGACTTTCTCGTACTTTTAACACGAACCGGAGACGGAAGCGGAATTTCCACCAGGCTAGAATGTTGCCCCAAAAACTACTCAGCCTGAATTTAACCAAGACTTCTACATCTTTTGCAGAGAAAAGGCTGTTTTCGAACGCGAACCTGTATTGCTCAGCACCGTGGCGTGATTTCGAATCAATGAAAAATACAGATTTCATCATAATGCCTTTCAGCGAACGGGCAGAGGATATGACCCTTTAATCAGATTATCAGAAAAAACTGTGATCCGAAGGTTCAAAATCGTAATTCGCCGCCATATGTCATGCGTTGATTTTATAATGTTGATAGACACGGCGCAATCCGTCACGTAACGGAACGCCAAATGCCCATCGTAGCTTCATCACTTTCTCTGACGACAAAATACCTGTGTCATGCTTTAGATAGAGTGACGAGTTTATTGGTGACGATGGGCGGATAACCGTTCCATTTTGAACATTGCTAGCGGCGATGTTTGCGATATCTAAAATTGAATACAACTCCTGATGGTTAGACACGTTGTAACAACCATTTTCGCCACGTAGTATCCCGACCAGCACGCCAGCAATTACATCTGCAATATAGGTTGGCGATATCCTGTGCGAACCATCGGATTTCAAGTTGATATTCTCGTCGTTAACCATCGCGCCGATAATGTCACTCAGCACGCGGCCATCGTTAAGCTTGATACCCGGGCCATAAGTATGCGAAATTCGAAAGATTCGATACGGATTGCCAAATTGCGCGTTGAAAGATACGATCATGTTTTCGGCTAGCCGCTTGCTCTCCGGGTAGGCGGATCGTACATCGAGAGGGTCAAGTACGCCATAATCCTCTTCTGATATGTATCGCTTTTCAGGATCGACCTTCTTTCCATAAATCTCTCTTGTAGAGAAAAATATGAAACTTCCTGACTTCACGGAAAGTAGTTTCAGTAGATTACCGGTATAGCCAACGTTGGTCTCTATGACGTCAAGTGGAGTTGTGGCCAGTTCCACGGGATTTGTCGAGCTTGCGGTATGAAAGATGTAGTCATAAGGCCTATGCTGGCTCTCTTCACCGAAATTAATCAATTCGATTGCGGAATCACCGATGTATCTCGTCAAAAGCGCCTTAGCTGCCTTCGTGTTCCGGCTTGATCCATAAAGTTGGATGTCGAGAGCGTATTGGTCGCTGAGTTGATGCAAAGCGCTGGCAATATATTGCCCAACGAGGCCGGATGTTCCGGTGATAAGAATTTTCTTCCCCGCAAAAGTAGCTAGCTCATCTGCACTGAAGTTATTGCTGACCTCAGCAATGTCCTGTCCTATGATTTTTGCGTCAGGCTGAAACATGCATCACCTATTACGATATTTTGTATCCGATACCAGCCGAACGGTAGCTGGCTTGATTGATGTTTTGGTTACGTTCCTTAGTGCCGTAGCCTTCCCGAGAACGCTTAACGGGATCGTTGCCGCTGGCTTCGTCAGTAAACTCATACGGCACGCGATTTTCCAGTGCACTGTACAGAACAGGATCCGTTTGTTTCACAAACCTAATGAATGCCTTTCGCGTACCCGCACAGCGAAAAACTCCCCAATTTCGGTATCTGTTTTGGCAGCCTCTGAAAACTCACACGCGGTTTAGCGATCGTTCTTCGTCTTTTTCAATAGAAACTTTTGGAACCAGACTTTGAACAGATCTTGGTTTTTCCCCCACCACAGGGTCTTTTTCATTACCCGTCTGTCATACTTTAGATTCTGCATGATGCGGACCAGCGCATCTACGTCGTCGGTATATCCGTAACTGCTGGCTTTACTGTCGTAGCCTGTAAACGCGTGCGTTCTACGAATCAACTCTTCCCGGATCGGAAGATATTTGTCCGGGTTAGCCGGAGGGTATTCCAGATTATAATTCGAGAAAATCTCATTCCCCATGCTTTCATTTGCTACATGCAAACAGCCTTCGTAACCGGAAAAACGCGACTTGATATTATTGTTATCTTTCGCAAGATCTATTCTCAGCACCGGAGTTTCTAGGGCAAGGCAAGGTAAGGCAGCATGAAGGCGCGTTGTCACTACGCAATGGGCTCTCGACAGCAGGTATAAGACCGTCCTTGCTAAATCGAATCGTTGGTTCTGCGTAAAGGATGGCGTAAGGATCGCCGTTAATGAAAATACTCTTCTTTTGGTCGATTTGCGAAGAAGTTTCATTACAGCATCAGGAAGATCAATTGCCAGGATAAAATCCCCCCTTGGGAGATCCGGGTTTCGATTGAGCGTCAGGGTAAGGCAACCTGAAAAATATGCGTCGATGCCTTTATTGTTCAAATAGTCGCGGGTACTGACATCGCGGCAACCGATAGGACCGACCTTCTTGAAATATTCATGGGCTCGATCCGTAAAGCTATCGCGGATGTCATCCCGTAGATACATCGAGATCGGCAAAGGAACAATCCAGGGGCTAGGCGGAAAGTTTTTTGGTTCCCACATCCACCATGCATTCATTATCAGCTTTGTCTTGTGGGCAGATTTGAACGAATTCACCTGTTCCCGATGGATCAGAGTATCAACCTGTGGCAAAAATCTTTTTGCCGCTATACTCTGGATCTCGTCACCAATGTTCATGGAAGAATAGCTTAACAGCCCAAACTTCTCATTATCTGTATCTTTATGCTTCATCTAGCATCCCAAGAATTTAAGTCGTCTAATGGTACGGTCGAGCATGTACTACGAAAACCACAATGTGGTCATGTCGGTCAACCAAGATTGGTTTCAATTGCTCCCAAAGCACGTCACTTTCCCACGGCATATGTCATCTGCTGCTTTGCAATGGAGCTCTGGGGTTTCCCTCTTGCGCGAATGACGAAGGCATATCGGGCTGAGATTCGGGACCCTCCTCGCCCATATAAATGGAACGCAGCTCCGTAACGCTCACTCCCTGCGTTGCTTTTTTGATAAGGTCAGCCGCCTTTTCGGCGGCATCACCATTTTCAACAGAACCGGCCTGCTCTAGGAACGCAGCGACTCCGTGAGTGAAGCGATCCATATCGAATAATTCAATATTTTGAATTAGTTCGTCAAAGTTAGAAGAAACAGGAATTGGCGTGGTGTTAAAGTCGAAATAAATCGACCTACGCAAGGCAATTTGCGTTTGTTTCTCCAAATGGAAAAAACATGGCCTTCTTGTCAGCAGAAAATCGAAAATACCACTTGAATAATCAGTGATGACAGCCTCGGACGAAACCAGCAACTCCTGCATGTCCGAATGGGACGAGAGGTCCACGATCTGCGGCCCTTTCAAATTGCTAAGTGAAAGCTTGCGTTTTTCCATTTTGTTGCGCGTTCGCGGATGCAGACGCAGTCCAAAAATCCATTCCCCCCCGAACCTGGCCTGCAATGCTGTAAGGAGGCCGCCCACATTGATTTTTTTAATGAATGCAACGTCGCCTTTGCTGTGAGTTGGGGCGAACAATACGATCTTCTTGCCTTGTATTTTGTAGCGGCGACAAATATCTTCTCGTACTGCGGTCTGCTGAGCATGGTTGAAAAAAATATCATTTCGTGCGTGGCCAAGCTCTATTACTTGTCGCCTACGGAACAGGAAGCCGCTCATAAAGACCCCGGTTTCGAACCTGGAGTTGGAAAGGAAGATATTCGTCTTCCGCACTTCCCTTTTGATAAGCTCTTTTCGCTTGACGTCCGCGTCAATGCCGATTTTTTTGATGCCAAAGGAACCATGACCGGTTTGAATCCATATCTGGCCCTTCTTCTTTGGCCAGTCAGCCATGGAATTCAATGTGTTGAACACCACGACCTTTGCCGATGCTATGGCGATAGCCTTAGCTAGAGGGGTGGTGCTCGCATATGTAAGCCATGAACTGTGACTGCCTGTGTATTTTTCCGCCAAAAGCCAGGTGATCTTCAAGCCCGGATATTTTTCCGAAAGTTTTTTTGCTATATAGCCAGGGTTGCATCCGACGTCCAGCCCATTAAAATGGTCGAATACTACTTTTTCTCTGTCTATCTTTACGAAAGCGACGACGATTTTCTGGACCGTGCGCAACAACGCCGCCCGGATGCGCAAACTAGCTGCAAGGTATTTTCCGTTTATCATCTTCAACCTATTATGCGCCATCAATTTAAGCCAAAAATGTCTTCATAGTGGCGTTCATCAATTAAAGCTTTAAAAATAAAGTAGTCCTTCGCAGTCGTAATCTTGATATTATCAAAAGTAGACTCGACAAGTTGAATTTTGTGACCGTAGTGCGACATGAGAGTGCAAGCGTCGATTAGAATATCATCAGATAATTCTCGGCCGTCAATGTGAGCCTTGTACGCATCTGCGAAGCTGAATCCCTGTGGCGCTTTAATAACGATATGCTTGCTGCGCTTGTGAACCGTTGCGAGTTGTTTGAAATCCACTGTTTCCGCAGGGGTTTCCGTCATTGGCGAGTACGAGACGGCCGCGCCATGCAGTTTTGCTTCCGAGACAATGTTTGTAATATTGTCTTGATTGACCAATGGACGAACGGCGTCATGAAACACTATGATCTGAGTATCCGGTAGATTCAGCTTAACATAGTGCATCGCATTGAGGCGTGAGTCGTGCGTATTGACGCCCCCTGACACGATATGGCAGGGTTTAATTATGTGGAACTGGTTTATAACTCTCCGCAGATAGTCTTCCCAACCGCTAACGCATGGAATAACGATCTCATCTATGGACGGGTTATTTGAGAATTTCTCCAAAGTGTATGCGATAATAGGCTTTCCGTAGAGTTCCACGAATTGCTTCGGAGTGCCACTCTTGGAAAATCTTATTCCCACTCCGCCCGCAAAAATGACTCCGACATTCATTTATTAACGCTCCTAGTTTTTATTAACGAAATGCTGTGCTATACGTGGTCTTGACTGTTGCTCATCTCGCTTGTTATGCGGAGCGCGGGAATCTGATTAACGTCGCGGAGAGGTAGCGGAGAGGTATTTGCATAGTAGGAATCGCCGTTAACTGTGGACCACAACATGAGATGCAGTTCGCAGATCAAGTCTCCGAAGCAGCAGATTTGAAAGAAAGTCAAAGACCGGTTCGAAATTCAGGACATTGCCAAAGTAAGGATCGGAAATGCGGAGGTGGCCTAGCTTTCATGGTGCATTTGTTAAGGTTTTATGACGCTTCGGCAAGCTCTTTCTGATCGAGGCGTGGTTTTTTTGGCATCATTCTGTTTCGCCATATGAAATCGACGGCGTTCGAAAAACGAGCAGAAAGCCCCTCTCTCCCGACTACACAGGAGTCCCAGATTAGACCTCGTAGCTGCAATCTCGACGTCACACTGTCTCCTCGGGTTCCAGGATGCTCACCGGTTGGACTTGGCTCAGCGGCCCCCACCGTAGTTGTGATAGCATGAAGATCACCATCATGCTAATCTCGCTCCTTCAAGTCATATGCGGTTTTTGTCTGGAGAAGTCGGATGACGTGTGCGCAATCGCTTCGATGTCTTCGTATTTCTCTTCTTTGAAAAGGCGGATTGCAGTATTCACCGGGCTATGTTTTTAGTTCTTTGATTGGCATTGCAACGGGAAGGCTTGCGCGTGAAGATTGTGGGCACTGATATTTCAGGACCTTCACTATCCTTGATGACAACGACATAGTCCTGATTCCCGACAGGTTTCTCGTGATTGGAGTTGTCATGGACCGCCGTTCTTTTTTGCGTGCGAGCGCCCTCATTGTCGGAGATTCGGGTGTCTCCCACTTGATAACGACGGACGAGACCTACGCGGCCACACATGCAGCGGTAAACGCGGGTTTTGTATTTGAACACGTGCACGCGTTTCGCCGTGCAACCATCCCGGATTACGTACGGATTATAAGGTTGAGCGGATACAATTCCCCCGGCGACGGCGGTGGGCATGAAAAGGTACGCATCGCCAAGCCTGACGTAGTTATGAATTGGCATGACCAGAGCGCCGATGGCGCGTGGTGGGAGACGGTCGCGGAGTTTTCCAACCCACGTCTGCTTGGCGCCAACGGCAGCGATCGTACCATCGACACAGCTGCAATCACTTCGGAAATCAGGCGAGGGGGGCGCGCGATATTGCCGGCCGGCACATACCGTATCGACGCAAGGCGCATTGACCTTCGTCTGTTGCAAGGGCCTGGGTTAGTTGATCTTTCTACCGGGTCGCAGGTCGTTGCCGATGCGCTGGCTGATCGTGGAGGGCTCGCTCAACGATATATAACCGAAGTCAAGAATGCTGGAAATAACAGCGCGACGCAAAGTATTGCCGTTCACAATGGCAAACTTTATCGCTCGCAGCAAAACAGAATTGCTGAAAACGCGTATGCCTACGACTCGATCGTTGATATCACCGAACTGGAACTTCCCTTCGGCGACGGCCGAAGTCGCTCCACAATCGATTACACCAGCGACGCCAACTCGCAGCTTCCAAATTACACGGTCGCGCTGAAAGGTCTCGGGCATGGCGACGGCATTGCCTTCCTCACGGAGGATGACCAGACATGGCTCTACGGACATTGCAGCGCCCCCGCCGGCTCGTCCGATCCGGAATCTGAGGCCAACGGCTATATAAAGTTTCCGTGGCATGGCGCGTCAACTGAAGTCGAGCCGACGGGCGCAAGATTTTATCGCAATCTCCAAGGGGTCGGTAATCCCAATTTCGGGATGTCGGTTGATGGTCGATGGCTGTTATTCGTCCAGCGGGATGTCGATGAGTTTGGTATAATTACCGCCGGGCGTAGCTCCGTGACAACATACCGGGTTGTCGTCCATAGTCGCGAGGCGATCGAAAGCGCGATTGACCATACGACGGTCCGTCCGTTTGCAAAATTTGTTGTCGTGCCGGACAAGCTGGCAGATGCAATCTACGCGCAAGCGGGGATTGCATCTGATGGTAAGTACATCTACGTCACCTTTAGCGGTGCCCGTGTGATTGGCCGGACTTGGCTCTACGTCTACACACTGACTGGCGAATTCGTAAAGTCTGTCTGCACATCCGGTATTCGCGCGGAAAATGCAGACGTCTACCTCAATGGCATAGGCGGTTGGCTACCGGCATTTTATGAAACCGAAGGTTTGGCCTTTCATAAAGATAAGCTTTTAACCGCCAGTCGATATTTGTTCGTCGAAGGATCGCCCGTCGTAAGTTGGAGGGGCTACAATTATGTCTACATAGGAAATATCCCGAGCGCTGAAAAGTTGCCAACAAATATAGCCTTTTGGG